>PBOG01000189.1 GCA_002724245.1 Planctomycetaceae bacterium | reverse complement strand
GCGTTCTTCCAGCTGTTCTGCATTGACTTCGTCGTCTTTTTCATAGGCTTCCAATAGCTGCTTGCCAGCTGTCAGAAATGAACGGTGCAGAGTGACTAACGCGTTCAGCTGTTGCTCAGGATCGACACCCGGTAAGCGAACCTGTTGAGGCTTCCTGGTTTGCAGATGAAGACGCCGCCGTTCCAAATAAACCAGTCTTTCGGACATTTCGACACCGATCTCGAGTGGCTCCTCCAGCTCTTCGGGGCCGTCCTCATAAACGCGGTGCAGCCTTTTGGTGAGTGACAAGCGTTCCTGCCAGGCGGCAATGATGCGCGGTAACTGCTTGACTGCCAATTCGTCCTTTTCGCGACGGGCCTCTCGCAACTCAAAGGTCGATTCGCGCAACCCTGTTTCTACTTCGCCTAGTTGCTGCAACCGCTCATATTGCTCCACGAATTCCACAATCTGCTCTTCGTATTCTTCGATCCTGAGTTCGTCCCCCGCTGCTTCCGCTCGTTCGAGCTGTTCTTTGAATTGCTTGACTTTTTGTAACAGCACAATTTGCTTGTCGAATTGACGGATCGCCGCGTCGATTAGCGATTTGTCGCCGTTGTCAGCGAGTCGTTGTTTTTGCAGACGTTTGCGTTCTGCGGTCAGTTCCCGGAGGGCTGCGTCTAAATCCTCCGCCTCCGCCTCCGCCTCGTCTTCGTCTTCAAATTGTGTGGGAACCGCTTGCGCCAACACAACCGCAAATTCAGCCCCTTGTGGGCAGAAGAACACGGTCAAGAGGATGGCGAAACCCTCGACGATCCAAGGGGCCCACCGGGGTTGTACCAATTGCGACCGTTTCATGCCTGCCATTCCGGGAGTTGTAAGAGCCGGGAGTGTGACACCATCCATTGAAGGATATCAAATCCGGGAAGCGCGTTTGAAATATTGAAAATCGGCGAACGCCGACCGTATCTTGCGGAATTGCGTGGCGTGGTTACAGGGGAAGTACTTCGAGTTTCCAGAAATTCCGTGATATTTTTCCCGGGATAATTAGGTCGGCCATCGGAAAATCGCAAACTATGCTCAAACACGACAGGGGGTACGCCAACAACAAGTGCTGCATTTCTATGCACACAGGGCGCCTTTCATCTGCAGCGCAAGTTGCTTGTCAACTCAGGTGATTGATGTCCGACTCCAACAACGCATGAGTGCGGTCAAGGCAACCGATCTCTTTGTGGATGGATAAAGTGGCGAGAATGCCAGAATCATGGCTCGAAGAAATGGCGACACGTTATGCAGTCCACCGGGCGGCTGTTTCTGCCTTCATGAAGGCTAGTGCGTTGCGGGCCAGTAGTTCTTCGGTTTCATACATGCGCCGCCAGATCTTGGTTGCCGCTGCCAGTTCGGGTAACGCCAGCCCGAAAGCCTCGACAACCATCCAGCCGTCGTAGCCGACTTCATGAAGCGTGTCGAAGTTTTCAGACCAGTTCACATTTCCCTGGCCAGGTGTACTCCGGTCGTTTTCGGAAATGTGTACGTGGGCACACACGTCGGCACATGATCTAATTGCGTCGGCAATGTTTTTTTCTTCGATGTTGGCATGAAATGTGTCGTACATCATACGACAATTCGGGTGATCGACGTCTTTGACGAAACGCGCCGAGTCTGCGTGCGTGTTCAACAAGTAAGTCTCAAAGCGATTGAGACATTCCACTGCGAGCACGACATCGGTTTGGGCAGCGTGTTCGGAAACAGCTCGCATACTTTCAACACCCCAGGACCATTCGTCAGCACTGGGCCCTTGACCGCTGAACACCCCCAGTGCTGAATGGTAAGGGCCAACCAGGTGGGTTGCGCCAACGGCCTGACAACAATCCAACACGCGTTTGGTTGCGTCGATGCCTGCTGCACGGACTTTTGCATCTGCGCTGATTGGGTTGTCTTCTTCACCACGCACGGTCACTGCCGTTCGCTCCAATCCCAGGTCATTCAGCCGCTGGCCCCATTCGTCGTACTTCAAATCGGTGTTGAATACCGGAAGTTCGACTCCATCGAATCCAATCTTTTTGAGTGATTCCAAGACTGGCAACATCTCGTCACTCAGTTCGCCAGTCCACAGCAACAGGTTCATTCCAAACTTCATATTCGGATACTCCGGGAAGGTCGCTAAGTTGTGTTGTTACGGCAGGCTTTTCGCCA
This sequence comes from Planctomycetaceae bacterium, assembly GCA_002724245.1. Lineage (GTDB taxonomy): Bacteria > Planctomycetota > Planctomycetia > Pirellulales > Pirellulaceae > UBA9264. The sequence goes on along the minus strand of PBOG01000189.1, from coordinate 14,476 downwards.
AGGTAGTACCTGGTCATGTCGTTGAAGGTTGTGTTAGCAGGTCGGTTGCGTGCCGACGAACTTCGTCACGGGCTACAGGAAACCAGGCGATCAAAGAGTCCGGCAACGGTGGTAACTTGACGCGGCGCATGACCTGATTGAGTCTCCACAGCAGTTTGCCATCCTCGAGGTAGTCGTACAAGAACCGTTCTTCGGAAAAGCGTGGCAAAAAAAGATCCAGTCCCTCAGCCGGTTGTGTCACCATCCGATTTACGGCGTGCGCCACGATCTGCGGGTCGAGCGCTTCGATGACATCGTAGTAGCGGTCTAGTTGTTCAATATTGTCCTGAATGAGTGTGGCGTCGAGCAACAATTCGACAAGAATGTGACCGAGAAAAGTTGGCCGGAAGCCGTTGTCAGATGGTAGCCGGTCACGAATTTCAACTGTAAATTTCCAATTCAGCGACTTAAACGCCGGCGTTTGGTGGAACCAACGGTCGTCCAGTTGATGTTGCAGAACTCCACTGGCGATTGAGGCCACATGCGGGTCGCTGTCCGACACGAAAGTTTTCGCCCGCCGCGGACGGGAGCGGCGATTAATCATGTTGAGCCAATCGGGAACCGCGGTGCCGGCAAGGAAATATGGGCGGTCGAGAAATCGCCGACCATGTGCAAAGTAGTTCATTACGCATTCACGGTTTGGTAATTGAAGTCCGTGCACTGGGGGCTGGGTTCGAATCTACGGCAACTTGCGCCGGGTGTAAATCAAGAGTCCTATTCATCGCTGTTGTGGGTTGAGGTGATTGTAGTACGCTTGGAATGCCGCAGAGTTTCCATTGTTTTATGTGTTGCATGCCTGATGTACCGACAGGTCCCTGATCAATCTTCTGGATGCACGCCAGATTCCGGACGTCAAATGTTTTGCGAACCGCAATGTCGACGAGAATTATCACTGAATGAATGCCGTGTTACCGCAAAGAAGTTTCCGCAGTACCTGCCGCAGTCTCGTCACATTGACTAAGATGGAAGCTGACCGTGACAGGGTGTTAAGTGCCCCAGGGCATTATTCCAAGGACTTGATTTCACGTCCCCTCCCACCGTTGACACCCGCAACCCACGCCTGCCAACGAGTTTTCCTCCGGAAGGCCAATGCCGGCTGCTTGTAGATCAGCACTCAAAATTCACATTGATCACCGCAAATTTCAACAAAGTCGAACGCTTTTCCGGTAGGTCGCGGCGTAGTCGAAATGGACCGATAAAACAGGTTGTAACGGTATTGTGTTTGCTACCGTTTTTGTCGGTCGAATTACCGGTTTGATCCTCTCGAAGACGCGTGTTAGTCTTGAGTTTGGATTTATGAGATTGGTGCATGGAGTGTGTTGAACCTGGCATTGGCGGCCATTGAAATATTTGATTCCTTGCTGGTTGGAGTTCACAGCGAACGTGAATCTTGAGAAGAACTTTGCCCCTTTCACACCGGTTAGTACGCATCTAGTTGATAGCTTGCGGTACTGGGCCGAGCACTGTCCTGATGAACCTGCTTACTATCTTACTGATGGTGAGCAGCAGAAGATCAAGCTGACCTACCAACAGCTTGATCGCCAGGCTCGCGCGATCGCAGTCCAACTTGAGTCGCTGAATTTGCGCGGTGAACGGGCGTTGCTTTTGTACCCGCCGGGTTTGGACTACGTGGCAGGGCTCATGGGTTGTTTGTATGCGGGTACGATTGCGGTGCCTGCGTATCCCCCCCGCCGTAACCGCAATATGGAGCGGATCCAGGCGATCTCGGATGACGCGATTGCCAAAGCTGCTTTGACGGTTCACGAAGTATTGGACCGCATGGACAGCAGTTCTTTGGATTCGGCACCTCACCTGAAAGACCTCAATTGGATTGCCACAAATCGTTTGTCACTGGATGAGGCAGATCGTTGGGAGATGCCTGATATAGGTAGTGATGATCTTGCGGTATTGCAGTATACGTCTGGCTCGACGGGGCAGCCGAAGGGCGTGATGCTGTCACACAAGAACATCATGCACAATGTAGGGTTGATCACGCATGCGTTCGATTCGTACCGGGAAATGATTGCGCTCAGCTGGCTGCCCAGTTATCACGATATGGGGTTGATTGGCGGATTTTGCAAGCCGCTTTTTTGTGGACGACCCTCTGTGTTGATGTCGCCGATGGCGTTCTTACAGAAACCTTTGCGATGGTTGCGGGCGATCACCGAGTTTGAAGCGACCATTGCGGGTGGCCCCAATTTTGCTTACGAGTTGTGCCTCCAGAAGATTCATCCGGAGGATATGGAAGGCCTTGATCTGAGCAAATGGAAAGTTGCCTTCAACGGAGCTGAGCCGGTCAGAGCTGACACGTTGAATAGTTTCACTGAGCGGTTTGCACCGATCGGGTTTCGGCAGGAGACCCACTACCCTTGTTACGGCATGGCTGAATCGACTCTGATCGTCACCGGAAGCGTAAAGGCAGATGTTCCCAAAATCTGTGTCTTTAATGGTCGCGAGTTGGATTCGCATCATATCGTGCCTGTTTCCGCAGATGATCCTTCAGCCCGTAGTCTGGTTGGCTGCGGACGAGTCCTCCCTGATGAGGATGTGGTGATTGTCGATCCGATCGACTACGTGCGCCTCCCGGATGATCGTGTCGGTGAGATTTGGGTCAGCAGTCCCAGTGTGGCTCAAGGATACTGGAGACAGAGCGAGGCGACACAGCAGACATTTCACGCCAAGTTGTCTGACAGCATGCAAGGTGGTCCCTATCTCCGTACCGGAGATCTTGGATTCTTGCACGAGGGCCATCTATTCGTAACTGGTCGTCTCAAAGATTTGATCATTGTGCGGGGTGTGAACCGTTATCCTCAGGACATTGAACGTTCTGTCGAACGCGCCAGTGAACGATTGCAAGCGGGTGCAGTTGGGGCGTTTGCGGTTGATGTTGATGGACAAGAACGGTTGATTGTTGTTTCCGAAGTAGAACGGAAGCGACGCAAAGACTGGTCGGATGTGATTGAGAATATTCGCCGTTCAGTCGCTCTGGAACATGAACTGTCACCAGATGGAATTGTACTTGTAAGATTTGGTTCAATTCCCAAGACTTCCAGCGGAAAGATCCAGCGTCACGCTTGCCGGGATTGTTTCTTGAATGATGGCTTGCAGGTCGTCGCTCAGTGGTTTGCCTGGGATCTTGCCTCGAAGAAGACAGAGTTAACCGAACTAGAGGGTGAGGCGGCGAGTCGCGGCGCGGCGTTGCCGGATGCACAGCAAATTCAAAGTGGAGCTGGACTTGTCTGGTCTGCTTCCGATCCATGCTATTACTTTGATCCACCTGTAGTTCGCGAAAGCGGAAATCCCGTTAAGGGAACAGTTGGTGATCGTTCGGTTGCGGTGTTCACACGCCCTGACTTTCTGGCGCTTTCCAGTGATGAAGCAGTGATGGCGTCAGCGAGTGATGCGATGCAGCAGTTTGGCATGTCCGGATTTCGGTCTGCTGATACCTCCTTGCACCGAGATGCCCGGACTGCCCTGGCGGATTTTGTAGGTATGGAGTCGGCCTGGCTATGTGGCGGCTTTGCAACGGCACTGACTGGCATTGCCAGTCGGCTGATAACTTCGGAAGACGTTGTACTCGTTCCGCGAGAATCTCCCGAACTTGCGCAGTGGGCTTCGAACGCGTCGAGCGCTTGTCACACGTTTTCGTGTCGAGATTTGGTGACGCTTGACAAAACGCTCTCCGAATTCGGAACTACCTATCGCCAGAAGTGGATTTTCGTCGAAGGCGTTCCTGGATTTGAAGGTTGTCCGGTAGATCTGCCCGGTTTGTTGGCTATCAAACGGAAGCATGACGCACGGTTAGTACTCGACCAGTCATTTACAGTTGGCACAATGGGCCCTCATGGACGCGGATTGGCAGAGCACTACGACTTGGATCCGCGGGACATCGATGTACTTGCAGGAACGACTGGTTTCGCGTTAGGTACTGCCGGTGGCTATGTTGCCGGTTCGACGGACTTGATTCGGCGGTTGTCCGGCGCGGACATATTTGCGCGGGATGGCATGAGCGCACCGCAGGCGGCAGCGTTATCGACAATATTAAGATTATTGGAAGATGAGCCGATGCGGATTGCCCGCGCGCAGTCGCGAGCTCGCTTATTCTTGCAAATGGCAAGACAGCGCAGGCTGGACACCGGTATCAGCAAATCCAGTTTGGTGCTTCTTCTGGATGTGCCAGAAGGTAAATCTGCAGTATCGATCGCGCAGGAACTGCTCCAGCAGGGAGTCGAGGTAGAGCCCCTGGAGATTTCCAGCGGCACGAAGAACACAGGCCGTTTGCGGTTCTTTGTGACTTCGGTACATACGGAATCGGATGTGCGGCGAGCCGTAACCGCAACCGCTGAGGCTTTAGGTCAGGCTGTTCCGTTAAGAGGGGCAGCTTCCAGAAATGGTCGGTCGGGCAAAGTGTCGACCCGGTCGCCGTCTTAGTAGTGCAGTACGTGGTTTGCGACGGAGCGGGTGATGGAACTAGGTGACCCGTAGTCATCTCGTCGCGTATAGCGGGATGGCAGACTGGAAGTCAGATCCGAAGTATTGTCTCTGCTTTCGATCCAATGCAATTGGTCGGTTGGGTTGCCAGCAACGATGTCTGGCCGGGCAACACGATATCAAGGCACGGGTTGGCTGTCGATTCGCGTACCGACGCGTTCCCCGAGCACAGCCTTTTCGATATTGCCATCCTTCTTGAAATTAAAGATCAAGATTGGCATATCGTGTTCCATGCAATGTGTGATCGCAGTGCTATCCATGAATCGCAGGTTTTGCCGCTGCACGGTAGTGAAATCGAGATGCCGGTGGAAAACTGCGTGCGGGTTTTTTTCCGGATCATCGCTGTAGACACCATCGACTCTGGTTGCCTTGAGGAGGATGTCGGCGTCGAGCTCCATGGAACGCAATGCAGCGGCCGTGTCGGTTGTTACAAAGGGGCCCCCCGTGCCGGCGGCGAGAATAATGATGCGCCCTTTGTCGAGATGCCGCGCCGCGCGGCGACGGATATACGACTCGCACACGCCATCCATGCGGATGGCGGACATCAATCTTGTCTGGCATTCAAGCGACTCTAACGCATCCTGCAAGGCTAACCCATTGATCACGGTGGCGATCATGCCCATGTAATGGGCGGTTGCTTCATGGATGCTTGCGTTGGCATATTTGAATTGGGCACCTCGCAAGATATTGCCACCGCCAATCACGATTGCAATCTGGCAGCCAGTTTGATGTGCCCGCTGAATCTGTTTGGCAATATGTACCACTTCAGGCATTTCAATGCCGCGTTCTCCGGCCGCCATAAAACTCTCGCCAGAGAGCTTTAACACGACGCGACGAAACCCTTGCGAGGGGCTCCCTGTTTCCGAAGTCTCTGCAGTCGTTCCGGAGCCCATTTACGAGTCCTTTGCCTGGTGGTTTCGCGTGTTACTTCGTTGCGCATTTGACCGACAGTTGTCGGGGATGTCGACGCTTGTCTGTTGCTGTTTTCCTACCAGCACCTACAGCGCGCAGTAATGCCATACAGTTTTCCCTGGCCACACCGGCTACGACGGTTGGGTTGCAATAAACTCTACCGCTACCGTTGCAACAATCACGCATTCTGCCGTGAGTACCTGTGGAGGGATCACTCGCGGCCTAGTTCCCAATGCACGAATTGTTTGACTTCCATATTGTTCTGAGCGGCAAATTGACCGACTGTCGATTTGTCGTCCTTCACGAACGGCTGTTCGAGCAATACACGTTCGGCGAAGAAGCTCCGGAGGCGTCCTTCTACCATTTTGTCGACAATATTCTCGGGCTTGCCTTCTTGCAGTGCCGTTTGTCGCAGGATTTCACGCTCTTTTTCGACATCTGCTGCGTCGAGTTCAGCGGTGGTGAGTGCTGCCGGTCGCATGGCTGCGACATGCATGCAAATGTCGCGAGCAGCCTCATCGCTGCCGCCCTCGACGACCATCAAAACTCCGGAGACCGTTGATGCGTTATGACTGTATCCGCCACAGGTCCCGTCGACTCGCTGCATACGGCCGATATTGAACACTTCGCGAATGCGGTTAAATAAATCATCTTTCTGTTCACGTAGCGTCATTCCCTCGTGGCTGGGCGAAGGTTGATCCAGCAAGGCTTCCGCATCGGCAACGGCTGGGCCTGTTGCCAGTTGGCAGGCAAGATCTTGTGCGAGTTGGATGAACTCTTCATGGCCGGCGACGGGGGCGCTTTCACACTGGAGCTCGACCATCGCACCGCAATCTTTATCAAGCCCGCAGTAGATTCCAAATCTACCGAATTCCGTAGCCCGATTGGCCCTTTCTTCGCCGATTTTGGCACCGCGTTCGCGCAGCCAAACAACGGCTTGTTCGGAATCGCCGTCACATGCAGTCAGTGCCTTCTTGCAGTCCATCATCGGCAAACCGGTCTTTTGGCGTAGTGCCATCACGGCCGCGGCAGTGATTTCTGCCATGAATTCTTATCTCCTACCTAGTTGTCCAACAGGAAGCGTACAGCAGCGTGGAAATCTACCACGTTGTTCTGCAAACAACGGAAATACAAATGTGGTTCTTATTGGGTGTCGGGCGTAACCCGAGCATTCAATGGGACCGCGTCGACTCAGTTCATGACGCGTCAGCGGCTGCCTTGTTCGCGGTTTGCGCTCCAGCAGACGCTCCTTTTTTCTCCGCGTGTGCCGAATTCGCGGTGCCTTGTGCCACGGCGTCAGCGAGATGGCGAGCAATGACCTCAATCGAGCGGATACCGTCATCGTTTCCCGGAATCGGCAGATCGATTTCATCGGGATTGCAATCGGTATCGATCAGCGCCAAGGTCGAGATACCAAGTTTCGAGGCTTCGCGAATTGCGTTACTTTCCTTCTTGGGATCGAATACGACCACGCATTCCGGCAGGCGGTTCATGGTTCGAATACCATTCAAGTTGCGGTACATCTTTCGGTATTCACGATTCAAGGCAGATTGCATTTTTTTCGAGTAGGAGTTGAGTTCGTCACTCTCGCGTAACGCTTCCAGTTCTTCCAGTCGAGTCAGGCGGCTGCGAATCGTTCGGAAATTCGTCAAAGCTCCCCCCAGCCATCGTTCGCAAACATACGGCATGCCACAACGTAATGCTTGCTGTTCGATAGCATCACTTGCCTGCCGCTTTGTTCCGACAAACAGGATCAGGCTGCCTGCTTCGGCCACCTGGGAAAGGTACTTCTTGGCACGCAACAGACCGCGCACAGTTTCCCGTACATCGATGATGTGGATTTGATTTTTCTTGCCGTAAATATACGGCGCCATTCTGGGGTTCCAGCGGCTGACGCGGTGTCCGAAGTGGACTCCCGCTCCAACCAGTTCTTCTACAAGTGGATTGGCCAATGGAGTGACTCCTCAATATTGCCGGGCGATGATGGCAGAAGCGACACGATTGTCGCTTGCAGCTACCACAGGTGTACCCTTTGCCCAATGGACGCTGAGGTGCGGTAAACGAAACAGACCTCATAGAATGATGCGCACTGCACGATCTAGCGAATGTATCAACCGGTATTGTGGTGGTCAATCGGGGATCTTGCGTCGCCCTGTTGAGGTTAACGCAGATATTGCGACCGAATGGCTTGAATTGCCTGGAGTCCCGGCTTTTCCTGGTGGTCATCGAGAAAGAGTCCACCTGCGGGAAGCTCCCCGTCGGATGGATCGAGAAGTTGCTTCCAAATTACCCCGTGAATACTTGTCTTTGCCAGGAGGAGTGGGAAGAGTTCTGCGACCATTTGCCGCTGGAAATCCAAAGAGGGATGCCATGCGTTGGCTTGGGAATGCGGTGGTGATGACTGGGTTGCGTCGTTGCTGCCGGGAATGGTAAGCGATAGCAGGAGGGGGAGCCCTAAAGAGGACCAGCGATCGATTTGACGATTGAGTTCCAACAGGTCGCGAAACGGCGTACAGCCTGGTGAAAATCCCAGGTTCATTTCCAGTCCCAGGCCCCGGAGTCCCGTTTCGGCGCGGACTAACTCGTCAGCAAAATGCAGCGGAGACAAGTCAACATGTTCGTGTGCCAGGTATTCTCCCCAGGGACGGTCAAAGCTGATCACCACGGGACTCGAGGTGTCGACCGAGTGAATAGTACGAAGAATAGCTACCGCCAGCATCAGGCGTTCCTGTTCGTCCAGAGAGAGTCCTTCGTTCAGATTCAAACGGGAGGCACAATGCCAAATCTGGACACGATCGCGGTAGCGGCGCACAACAGCGTCTACCATACGGACCGCATTTGACTGAAGTTCTGAATAGCTATCTTCCCAGAGGTAGATCCAATCGGGCAGATGTTCACGATCCAATTGCACGAGTGGACCAACGCACACACGAAGACCAGCACGGTGGCACCATTCGATTTGTCGATCCAGTTCTTCCCACTCAAATTTCCCCGGATTGGGTTCAAGAAGACGCCAGTTGACACTAACCGCTGCGGAGTTGAACGTCTTTTTGAACGTTTGTTGGAGTGGTTCAGAAATTCCTTCGTACGGTAAAGTGCCGGCCAGCATGGTTGGTAATCGTTCGCTTTTCTCTAAACGTTGCGCGAGATTTCGTTGCGCAAACTGCTCAGTAAGAAGTTGGATACCATCGGTGCTGTGCTTGATTGCTTTGTAGGATTCCTGTGTCGCGAGCGCGATGTTGGATTGTTGCGTTGCAGCCTGGATGAAGCACCGCGTCGCCTGCTTCATGTATTCGGTGACTTGGGGGGGCAAGGGGCAGTCAGCCAGTTGCCACTCGGCGACGAAGTTGCGGAGACGATTTACGTTACCGCGTGCTAATTCCACAGGCAGCAGATACGGGGCGGCGCGTTGTACGAGACTCGCGGTCTGTAGTGTCAGCGGTCCTTTGTCGATCACATTCCACGGCAAGTGAAAACAACCTGATTCCTCGACATCGAGTTCGACGATAAGTTGATTTCCTTCCCAGCGGAAGCGGGAACGCCAGGGAACGCCATCGATACCGTCCAGGAATGCCCACTGGAGGGTATCCGCCGGGAGGCTTTCTTTGTCAGGGACAAGAAACCGCATTTCACCCATTGGTGTTGCTTTCCCGAAGGGGTATGCGTTGCGGTTGAGTCGCGTCTGAGGGCCGCGAGTTTCTGCCAGGGCGGTGCGGTTTCATAATAGGCCCGTGCCGTTTCATAGCAGGAAAGGACTTATTGCCCGGAAGAGGATCAGCGCCCGGAAGTTGGTGCACCGCTGGCCACATGGTTCATCGCGTTGCCACCCTGGGGACTCTCAAAGTGCCTGACGATGGGTGCATCATAACCACCGACACAATCTAGAGGCAAGGAATCTTTCATGACTGAAGGAGTACTTCAAATTGCTCCCTCTGGCTACCCGGTTCGCTGTGGCAAAGTAAGTGACAATTTACGATTTGGGTGAGCAACTGCTCCTGGCGAGTACGGATCGCATCAGCGCTTTCGACTGGGTGTTGCCGGCCGTGATGGACACGGGCAACACGGACACAGGCAACACGGGGATGGTCAAGGCCGCCTGGTGCTGGCGTCTTGTAGTGGTGTGCGGGGCATGCCGTGGTGGGCTGCTTGCTGCACCACACCTGCATTTGTTGCCTGCTTACGGGTTCTCGGTGGATGGCATTGTCAGCCAGCGAGCGCGCAGTGTATTCCCGTGAGATTGAGCCGAGTCATCGCCGAAATACACGCGTCTGGCATCTGCAACACGGCCTAGTATTTCCAAAGTCCGTCCCAGGTTGTAGCGGGCACCGACCTTCCAGGGAGACTCTTCACGCGCGCCAAGGGTGCGGTTTTCCAGCCAATCGAGAGCGACTTCAAATCGGCCCGCATCGTAATTGGCCAGGCCAATCCAGTAAGTGGCGTTCTGTTTTGCTCGTTGCATTCCCCGGTGTGCGAGTTCGACACCGGCCTGGTCACGGTTCTTGTCTTTCCCGGCACGCTGACCGAATCCGAATTGTCGAGCACGGAAACGCGGATCTTTGAGGAAATTATTTAGATCCCGATCGCTGACACGGGCTTGGAGATAGTAGTTTGCAGCACCGGGTTCATCTTCGTGTTTGAAGAACTTTCCGCGCAAGTGTTGCTTGCGACCACTTGCCAGCGACGTAGAAAACTGAAAAACCACGTCGTGAAATTCATAGTCGCGAAGCAGTAGCTTTTCGAGTGTGTCGTAATCACCTGGCCAGCCCATTGCCTGGTAGGCGTTCTTGCGCAGCGCACGATCGTCTCGTGAGAGGGTTTTTGCGCGCCCGAGACGATAGAGAATTGTGTCATAAGCAATGGGCCAGATTTGGACCTGATCGATCGCCTTGTGGCGTGTCAGCCGGTTTGCCAGATCTGTCGTAGATGTTGCCAGCACAATGCGTTGATCACCGGTGAGTGTTTCTTGCAGTTGTTGCATTCGGCGGCTGAGGTAATGTGGTGATCCATCGATGAATGCCGTGACCTTTTGGGCGTCTGCGTGACGAACTGGATAACGCTTCTGCGGATTTAGATCCAGCAACCCAGGGAGTTCGGTGGTGCCCAGGATCCGGGGGTTGCGCACCACCTCCGTGAGTTCTACAACCCCTCGCCGGTTCTCCTCGGGAATGGGCAGTCCGAGTCGGGTGTCGAAGAGAAACAGTCGCTCATCAAGTAACACCGCCGTGCACCATGGAAGCGGTTTCTTACTGGCGATTCCGGGAGCCGACAGCATCGCGACTTGGATACCTTGCTGTCGGGCTAGTAGCATGAATAACCATGACCGTTGCCAGAAATCACCATGTCCGTACAGGAGGAGTTGTTCTGCCGAAAAGCGGTAGCCAGGGCCGGGAATGCCAAATCTTGGTGCATAGTGTTGAGGTCGTGCTGGCTGGTCCGAGTTGTCCGCAGAGGTTTTCGGCACAAAGTCTCGAAAGTCGGGAGAAATCGGGTCCAACTGGATGTTTCGAACGGTCCAGTCAAAGAGGCGATGTGCGATACCCAACTTGCTGGTAGTTGTATCTCCCAGTTTTTCACGTACGTCGCCCAGCCAGCGTTCGAATTTGGGGTCGAGTTGCTGTTTTACGATCCAGCTCGAAACGTCACGCAACCACAATGTTTCACGGAGAAACACGACGTCTTCAATGTTGAAATCCTGTGAAGTGCTCCGTGCACGTTGGCGGAAAACTCGCTGCACTTCGGTTGGTAGAGTCTTCGTCAATTCGGGCGTTTGCCAGTTCGGTATCGGAGGTTGCTTGCTAATCCAGGCATTGAGCCCGTAGGCGATCTTGCCGGCTGTTGGCGATTGCCCTGTCAAGTTGGGATCTTGCAGGAGTTCCAGGGCATTTTTTAACTCACGGGTTGATGCGTCTTGGGTTGTGGTTGTGCGTTGCTTGACGGTGGGTGCACTGCGCTGAGCGCTTTCACAGCCCAATAGCTGGGAAAGCAGCAGCACTAAACCTGCCTGCCAGCAACAACAGGGGTGTCTCTTTCTCAGTACGGTTACCGTGGGAGAACTCATCACTCAATACCATGCAGGAGATGAAGAAGTTGGGCACTGCCCTGGTCAGAAACGCTCGACGGTTTCACGGATTGCCAGAATTTGCTCAAGCAGGGCGGGTAAATTGTCCAGGTGAACCATGTTGGCGCCATCACTGGGCGATTGTTCGGGAGCAGGATGCGTTTCTAGAAACAGACCGTCAATTCCGATTGCCGTTGCGGCACGACAGAGTGGTGCGACCATCTCTCGTTGTCCTCCGGTCGCGTTGCCAAGGCCTCCAGGTTCCTGCACGCTATGGGTTGCATCGAAAATCACAGGCGCGCCGATTTCCCGGAGTTGTATGAGAGCACGCATATCATTGACCAATCTGCCATAACCAAAGAAGGTACCGCGTTCACACAGCAGTAGATTGCGACAATCAGCAGCAAGCAGCTTGCCTGCGACCTGCTGCATGTCCCAGGGAGCCAGGAATTGCCCTTTCTTGACGTGCACCGCTCGTTTAGTACGGGCAGCAGCGACCAGAAGGTCGGTTTGGCGTGCCAGGAATGCCGGAATTTGGATCAGCTCGCACACTGCTCCGACCGCGGCAGCCTGCCCTGACTCGTGGATATCTGTGGTGACAGGTAGCTTTGTTGCGTGTTGGACGGCCGTGAGGATCTGCAAGCCGCGATCAAGTCCTGGACCTCGGTAGGCATCGACGCTGGTCCGATTGGCTTTGTCAAAAGACGCTTTGAAGACGAGTGAAATGGGGAACGACCTGGTCAATTCCTGCAAGCGTTGGGCGATCTCAATCGTCAAATTTTCGTTTTCAATAACACAGGGGCCGGCAATCAACAGTAACGACTGGCCGGCACCACATCGATAAGGACCAATGGCAGCTGGATTATTCAGCATAGTGACCTCTTCCATTGGATTCGCCGCGCGAGGCGCGGTGTGCTGCTTGGTGAAGACCTGGAGACTCTGTTTGTCGGGATCGGAATGGCGCAAGAGTCCGGATCAAGTGGCCGTTGCGGGGATCAGCAGGGTGACTCGCTGGGGATGTACTTGAATGTGAACCGGCAGCTGACCGCCAGGATCGCCGTCGAGCTGAAATGCGACGGGGTGATCGGATTCCAGCCGGACCGAAGTGACGTTGGCAGTCGTGCAGTCTTTCCAGCGTTGGTGACGGCGCATCAGAATGCCCGCGAGATACCAGAGTGCGGCCGGTAGTGAACCTCTGCGCAGGGTGCAAAGATCGAGGACACCGTCTGTCCCGATCGCTTGGGGAACGATTGGAATTTTCAGAGCGTAGATCGGCAGATTGTTGACAAACACCCATCGCGCCGCAACTTCCTGCGTTGTCGGTTCCGAATCTCCCCCGTGCTCGAAGTATACTCGTACTTCGGGATACCTGTAACTGCGAATTGACGCCAAGATGGGCCGCAGGTAACTCCAATGAGAGATGTGACCTTGACGACGCTTGTGGAGGCGATCCACGATGTCGGCATCCAGGCCGCAACTGAACATCAGCAGGAATAAACGGCCGTTCGCTTCACCCGCGTCGAGACGTACAAAAGATCCCTGGTGGATGACTTGCGCAGCGTTTTCGGATTGGATGCCAAACATACGCGCCAGCAGATTTTCGGTTCCCAGCGGCAGCACGGCAATCGGCATGCCGACGGGAAGGTGGTTGACAACCAGGCCGACTGTACCGTCTCCCCCAGCCGCAACAACGGCGCGTAATGTGCCATCATGATGGGCTTGTTTCGCCTTTGAGGTGAGGGCGTGAATGTCAGAAAAGCAAGTCGTTTCCAGGCCGAGTTGCCGGAGTTTCTGCTGCAGCTCCTGGACCCGGCGTTGTTGGTTCTGGCGACCTGCGGTGGGATTTTGCAGGATCAGTACGTGGTCGGCGTCGGATGGTAACACGCCAGTCGGCAGCAGAGCAGTGGGATCGTTCACAAAACTGGCTACTGGACATGAATTGAATTGGGGCCGTTTCGACATCGCTGCCGGTACCACTGTTCACCATCATTGCGACTTCTCAGACGGCCTGCAATCGGTTGCGGCGACGTGCAGTTCTTGATCATGGCGGCTGCCAACGGGTCACGAACCGAAAGGCCGGAAGGTCCTTGCCCTGGTCAGGTTGTCTCTATCAGGTTTCAGCTTGTTTCTGCCTGGTTGCTGTGCGGTGTGGTGGGCTACGTTAAGATGCGGGCACGCCGGATACCCGGCCGAATCAGGCGATCGAGTTGTGGCTTTACCAGACCTGGGGAAAGTGAAAAGCGTGATGGAAAACGAATATCTCCAGCAATTCCATCAGCAGGGCTATTTTACGGTGCCAGCGTTGTTAACGGAGGCTGAAATCAAGGCGGTCTTCGCGGAGATCGAACAGATTGTGGAGCGTTATACCGATGTGCCTGACGAGCTGATTCAATACGAACCGCGCGTGATGAGCGGTGAGGTTGCTGTAGACCGACTGGAACTGGCGATACGCAAGTTGTTCAGGATGGCGGTGCACAATGCGTTTTTTGCCCGTTTGGCACGTCATCCACGCTGGCTGAAAATTGCGCACGCGCTGCTGGGTCCGCGTCTGAACCTGGTTCAATCCATGTTGCTGATGAAGCCTCCGCACTGCAGTACGGCCAAAGTCTGGCATCAGGATAATGCCTATTTTCGCCTATTCCCGTGTCACCTGCTTGGCTTTTGGGTGGCTTGTGACGCGGCGACGGTTGAAAACGGGTGTATGCACGTCGTGCCCTGTTCGCAACATGCGGGAATTGTGCCACATCAAGGGGCGGGTGACGAATACGGCGCAGTTCAATCTCCCCCGCCAGCCGAGGTCTTGGCGGTTCCGTTAGCGGCCGGAGACGCGCTAGTTTTTCATGGAGAGCTGCTACATGCGACACCTGCCAATCAAACCGACCAGCGCCGTCGTGCTCTGCAATACCATTATGCGGCGACCGATTGCCGTCGATTGCGCGACGACTACCCGTTTCGCTTGCCTGCTCCCGAGCAGGT
>PBOG01000188.1 GCA_002724245.1 Planctomycetaceae bacterium | reverse complement strand
CAAATCACTGTCAGTGGTCCACCGTCAGCAACCGAGCCAGGCGGCGGCACTCGTCAGCCGAGAGCAGGGCACCCAGTGCGGCTGCCAGCGCCTCGACTGGGTCGGTCTTCGTGGGCGACGGAAAACGGGTGCAAGCATTGGTGCAAGCTGGCGCAGCGAGTGCCGCAACACCTTGGTTTTGTGGGGTTTGCGGCACAGGCGCGCTGCGTTCGCCTGCGCAGAGGTCGCTGGTTCAAATCCAGTCGCCCCGACTGTGGAGGGTCGTTGTCAGTGATGGACAGCGGCCCTTTTCTGTTGACAGGGTCAGGAGTTACGACGGTAAGGTCGCTATCGTCAGGTGGGTAGCTTTCCTCGAGAACCGGGAACAAGTATGCGATACACCCTGATCCTCGTTCTGCTCGGACTGACCAAGTGCTGGTTGGTTTCCGGCGTGGCAGGTACCGAGCCGACGGCCCACAAAACCGCCGTCCTTGGTGACCACGATGCCACCCGGGTTGATGCGCTCCTGGCAGTTTCCAGAGATGGTCTGCAGGAGACGCAGCTGGTACCGGAAGCAGCGAAAATCGATGGAGCAACGCCGAACGGCTGCCAAGATTCGGAATGTCTCCAACGTACGGCAGTCGGCGACGACCAGGTTGCGACCGCTGGGCTGCTGCTCCATTACGATTTCCGACATGGCAGCCTACCGGAGGCGAATGGACGCATCAAAGATCTTTCTGGTAGCGGTATCCATGGGGTAATTCGGCCGACGATGGCGCTGCCTCTACCTGTCAAGCGTACAGGTTGGCTTGAACACCGCGTCTTGCAGGCAGACGGTCGTGGGGGCTGGGTATCGCGTCCTGCGAAGATTCAGGCGATTCAACACCCGACTGCCACGATGACCATGCCTTTTGGCCTGGTGCGAATGGACAACGGTGAGCTTGCATTGCAATGTAGCGCCGAAGGCAAACCAACCAGGCCGGTGATTGCCTTCAGCCGTGACGATGGCGACACGTGGACCGACT
The DNA here is from genome assembly GCA_002724245.1 of Planctomycetaceae bacterium. Taxonomy (GTDB): domain Bacteria; phylum Planctomycetota; class Planctomycetia; order Pirellulales; family Pirellulaceae; genus UBA9264. Next base: position 6,716 of record PBOG01000188.1, on the reverse strand, counting down.
TTTACGAGATTCCGGGCGCCAGTGGCCGGCCGATGTTGCTGACCTGTCATGGGGGTGGCATGTTGTCGTTCGTGGCTGGCCGCCGGCACTTTAGCCACGACTACGGTCGCACCTGGAACGACAGCGTCGCGCACCCGCCGACACGTGCGGGTCGGCCGTTTCATCTGGAAGGAAACGCCTGGGTGGACCGCGATGAGGCTGGCAAGGCCAAAGCCATTCTTGAGCTGGGATGGCATTACGCCCCGGGCAAGACGCATCCACGCGATGACGCGACTGTCGTGTTTCGTCGCTCTCTCGATGGAGGCCGTTCGTGGATCGATGAATTCAGTCCGCCGCAATGGAAGTTCACCATGCGACATGCCGGCAAGTCCTGGCTGCGCGGCGTGAGTGAAGGCGCGATTGTCCGCGCTGCCAACGGTGACCTGGTTGCCGCGCTCCGCAGTGACATGCCGCCGCGTTTCTTCGACGGTCCGCATGACGACAGTCTGGAAGGAACGGCCATCAGCATCTCACAGGACGATGGCAGGACCTGGTCGAAGATGAACATCCTGTTCTACGCCGGGCGCCATCACGCCAATCTGCAACGACTGCCGAACAACGATCTCGTTTGTACCATGGTTGTGCGCGATGATGTCGACGGCCTGAATCGTGCCAGTGATCGCCGTGGCTGCGATGCGTTGATTAGTCGAGACAACGGGCAAACCTGGAACGTCGATCGTCGCTACGAATTGGATGCCTGGCGGTATGATCGCGACGACGGCTACTGGGTTGATGGGAAATGCGGGCACATCGCCGCGGTAACGCTTCCCGATGGGCATGTCATCTCTGCCTATGGCCACTATCTGAAGGGTGCTGCTGTACTGATCAAGTGGCACCCGGATGCTCGTCCGGCCATGCCGGTCCAGCGCGATTTAGAGGGTCTGGAACGATTTGCGTCATCCGCCATGCTCGGCCAGATCGCGCGTCCCAACGTCGATTATCGGGTGCAGCCATCCGCCTTGGTGCTGACGGGCCAGGCGTGGATCCAAGTCCCACTGGAAACACGCCTGGCGGCGCTCGACAAGAATGGCACGATCGAGCTTGTCTTCAAGCCGCAGCAACAGGGTGGCATGCCGATATTAATCGCTTGCGCGGCACCTGGCGTCGATGGGTTCCGCATCGCCTACGACCAGCGCAACGTGGCATCGTCGAGCCAGGTGCTCTTCAGCGACCAGCGCGTGCAGTCGGATCGCATGGAGTACTCAATCCAAGTGAACGGCCAGAGTGACCCGCGTCCTTTCACTACCGATTTCCAACAGCTCGCCTACGTGATGCGCGGCGGACATGGCACTTTCTACCGAGACGGTCGCCGCTTCAGCAAGCAAACGGAAACGGGTGACGGTGGTTCCCTGTTTCACTACACGGTCAAGAAGGCCGGCGGGCAGGACAAGTTATTCATCAGCATTGGCGGTCTGGTCGGAGACGCAGTGGCCAGCAGTGTCGTTCAAGGTGAGCTGCACGCAATCCGGATTTACGATCGGCCCCTGTCTGTTGGGGAACTGCAGCGTAATCGTTCCGCGACGGACTAGGATGGCCCGTGTCGCCCACAGAACGGGAGCGGACCGGGGTTTGCAGGCTCAGAGAGCTTGTTGCTGCAATTCTGGTGTTTCTGAAAGGGGACCCGAAAGGGGACAAGGCACCTTCAAGCGCCGGAACTTGTGGCTATGATGCATAAGTTGAGCTGTTGGCGGAATGAACCCAGAACTAAAGTACTACTCGGAGTGTGACATGGCGTTGGCGATCGATTCCATGACCGATTTTCTGATCGATTTTGGTGCGAAAGAGGTGCCGCATACCAACAAAAATTATTTCGCGCACGCGGTTGGCGTTTATCGGGATATGAGAAAATGGCAGGCGGACGACGAAGTCTGTCGAGCCGCTATGTTCCATTCGATCTATGGGACCGAGGGCTTTCAAACGCTCACACTACCTCTGAATCGGAGAGACGAACTGCGCGACTTGATTGGTGTTCGCGCGGAAAAGTTAGTTTACGCCAATTGCGCGATGCAGCGGCAGGCCTTTTACTGCGCGGTTGCGGACTACGACGACCACTATCGACTTCCAGATCGCCTTACGGGCGGATGGCTGGAATTGACACGATGCGACTTCGAAGACTTGATGCGACTACACTTGTGTGACTTTCTGGAACTGGTCGAACGCACTGCAATGTGGGATTACGAGCGCAGCACCATGGCACTAATGAGCGAGCGGTTAGGTGGTGTCATGCGGCAGGCTTATTTGGAGACCTTCGCGCGTGAGCCACAGCTTGATTGATTTGAGGAAACAAGCGTGGACTCGCATAGTGGAGACATCCCACGATGTCAGCATGGTTGACTTTCCTCGCGCAAAAGCGTCAGCAGCACCTCGACGAGTTGTGTGAGTTCTTGCAGATTCCCAGCGTTTCCAGCTTGCCGGAATGCGCAGAGGCAGTTGTTGAGGCTGCCGAGTGGGTGGCAAACCGCATGCAATCTGCCGGGATCGAGGAGGTGTGTGTCTTCTCGACAGGCGGCCATCCGGTGGTGTATGGCGAGCATCGGCACGCCACCGACTGTCCTACCGTACTGATCTACGGTCACTTTGATACGCAACCGGTTGACCCGGAGGACCTTTGGGAACAACCTCCGTTTGATCCACTCATCAAGAATCAGCGTATTTACGCGCGCGGAGCATCAGACAACAAGGGACCGATGTTGATCCCCATCCTGGCGGTTGAAGCGCTCCTGAAGACCCAGGGCACGCTGCCTGTCAACGTGAAGTTCTTGTTTGAAGGTCAGGAGGAAATCGGCAGTCCACAGATCCCGGAATTCCTGGAGACGCACCAGGAGTTGCTCTCTTGTGATCTGGTTGTCAGTGCTGATGGCGTCCAGTGGGCAGCAGACCAGCCTGCTATTTATTTAGGTTTCAAAGGCATCTGCGCACTGCAAGTTGACGTGCGCGGTCCGGTCACCGATCTGCACTCGGGTATTTTTGGCGGTACCGTACAGAACCCACTGCATGCGCTGGCGCATCTCATCAACTCGATGCGCGATGCGGACGGTGAGATCTGTGTTGAGGGGTTCTCTGACGATGTGCAGCCGCTCAACGATTTAGACCGGCAGCAAATTGCCGCAGTTCCTTTTGACGAAGAGGCATACAAGAACCGGCTGGGAGTGAAGACACTCTTCGGTGAGCCCGGTTACACCACGCTGGAACGTGCCTGGTCGCGACCGACTCTGGAGGTCGTGGGTGTCTGGGGAGGATTTCAGGACGAGGGGATCAAGGCTGTCATGCCGGCGGAGGCTCACGCCAAGATTTCCTGTCGTCTGGTTGCCAACCAGACGCCGCAGGCCATTTCCGAGGCAATCACGCGCCACGTAGTACGCCACACCCCGCCCGGTGTGACTGCAACAGTCGTCTCGCTGGACAGCCAGGCGTTGCCTTATACGATACCGTCCGATCATCCTGGCAATCAGGCGGCGCATGCCGTGCTCAAGAAAGTCTATGGTAAAGACCCGTATTACGTCCGACTGGGTGGTACGTTGCCGATTTGCGATATGTTTCTTGAAAAGCTTTCTGCGCACACGGTGATGTTTGCATTTGGATTGGATGACGAGTGTATCCACGCGCCCAACGAATTTTTTCGGCTGCAGAGTTTCGAACGCGGGTTGCAAGCGTATGGTTTGTTGCTGGAGGAACTTGCGACGTACCCTCAGGGAAACCAGTAACGCGATACAAGGATGCGAATTGCCAACGACCCGCCGGTCGAGAACCACTTGATGCCGGTGCAAGGTCGGTTACGCATTTCCGCAATGGTGATACCGGTTTCTGCTAAATACGTCGTGGCATTGCCGCGCTGGATCAGCTGAACCAGTTGTGCGGTTCCGGGTCAGGATCGCGTAGGGCCTGAAGTCGGAGCAGATCGCAGTTGGTGCTGTTATGAACTTGATCGACCGAGGGCCCAGTGGATCGCGTTGAGGAGTAGCCGCTCGAATGCGGGTTGGTGGAAGTTATCGTGGTGGCCGAGCGAGGTGTAGAAGACACGGCCGCCATAGATGTTCGTATTGGTCCAGGCCACCGGTTGCGGCTGTTTTCCGGCGATTGCGCCTTGCAGGATCGCGGTCGCGGAATCCACGAGCGGCTGGGAGGTAAATAGCAAATGGGATCCCCTGAGTTCTGCGACGTCGACGTCTTGCAGGAACCGGCGAACGCTGGTGCCGGGCGGCGCTGTAACAGTAAATCCTGGACCGAGCTCTGGGCGACCCGAGTCGTTTGTTCCCAGGATGTCACGATTGAACTCGGGCCAGGCGTGGTGACCAGTCGGTGGTTTGTCGTCTGGCAGGCAGAACGCGCTCCTGATGGGTCCGATCCCGATCAGCGGCTTGCCGGATCGGCAGAACTTGCGCACATGCGCAAGTTGTTCTTTGGGCAGCAGGCGCCCCTGAATGCTGAAGATCGCCAGATCGGCATGGTCGAGGGTTTCGATTCCGGAGATGTCGTGCCGGTCCTGGGGATTGCTTGAGAGGAAGGTCACTCGATATTCCTTTCCCAGGTGCTTTCGAGCGAACGCGGGCAGCGTGTGCGCGGCTTTGTATTCGTCCTCTGCCATGACGAGCACGATGTGCGGTCGCCGATCCGCTTGAAATCGAAACTCTGGTGTTCCAGTAAAGGCGGTGCTGGTGAGGGTGGGACACCAATTGCGCTCGATGTGCTCAACGATCAAGTCGGTGCCCGTAAAGTGGCTGACGTACGGGGCGGCATGCGGTCCGTAGATCGTATCGGTCAAATCACGCATCAGCGCGACGTTCTTTCCGAACCGGACCATATTCCGGATACCGAAAGGACGCCCCAGTACACACATGTTAGTATGGACGCCCATGATGATCAGGTTGTCGATCCCACGGTGTTCGAAGAGATTCCAGATTTCTGACCCTGAAGCGCTGATGACATCATCTTTATGGATCTCGAGCGCTGCCATCTGCCGTGTGATTTCCTGATAGGATTCTGGTGGACAAGGTGTCGGACAGCAGCAGCCCTTGACCTCGATCGGATAGTCGAGATCGCGATCGTCCGTGCGATGGCACCAGGAATCGAGTCCCTCTGGTTTGTTCCGGGCGATGGGGAGGTGCAGCGCACGCTGGCGTTGCGGTGTGTCCTTGTAAAAGTCGACAACGCTACTGGGCGCGTGAATAATGGTGGCGCCGCGCTGGCGCGCTATCCGCGTGACTTGATTCATTCGCCGTGGCATTTCCAGGGAACGCTCGATTGCCGGTACGCAGCCGTTGGAGTCCCACATGTCACAGATCAGCAGCGCGGTGCGTTTGAGGTCCCATTGGACCTGCCGTTCGACGACGTGAAAGTAGCCACTGCCCACCGCAGTCTCTTCTCTGGAACGAAGCTTTAGTTGGATTGTTTGCGTAGCTTGTCCGCAGACAAACCCGACATTGAGTGTTGTCACGACGAGAATGCTGGTCAGCAATGCTCTGGATCTAGCCATCTCGATCTGCCTGTTTGCTGGAGTAGCGGTTCAATTTCTGATCTTTCTATTCCATCGTGCTGCCGGGTAGATGGGACGGGATGTGGCGAGCGCACACGCCTTGATTTCAGTGTGACGCAGTTCGTCTCCGCGGCGCTGTTTTGTAGAAGAGCGGTCTTCGACCAAGGTGCAGCGTTGCGGGGATACTGCATGATGTAGCATCCATGGCTCATGGGGTGCCCAGGCTGAAGTCGCCACAACTGTAGTCTATCCAGGAGTCTGTTAGCAAACACGCGGGAACTTCTCAATGAGTTGTGGTTGGCAAACGGCCCGCCGCAGTTTCCAGGAACTCCCGCGCGGATTGAATTCCCCTGTGAAACGCCGATGTGGGTGTGTCAGCGTCGGGCGAACGAGAGCGTTGCACCACACTATTTACGGCGCTCCGTTAGTAATTGTGTTGGTGGCGGCCACGCCGGTGTCTTCCTCAGCACAGGCAGACGGTACGTGGTCGTTGGCCTGGTGTGCATGCCTGCCAACACGGTACAGAGGCAACACGGTGTTCGCTTGGCAGTCGCGGCCGCAGCACAACGTGTACGGTTGCTATGATTCCCGCCAGCAACGCGTGCACACCGTCACTAGTAAACAAGTCCGGCGTTTTGCCAACGACACGCTGCATTTCTGGTGGAGTTGCTGAGGTCGGTTGTTGCGATTGGTAATGACTGCGTGGTCAGCAGTTACTAATGATCAGGTTCCGTTGTTATTTGCGTTTTTTCGTCTGGTCGTAGCCCAGCCAAGTTGGTTCCAGTTGCTTTACTTTTTTGCAGAACGTGAAAGTGTGACAATAACGATGAATTTGCCGGATGCCTGGTGTTCAAATCTCGCGAAGACCATCCTTGCAGGCAAAACAGCTTTCAGAGCTGGAGTCAAGATTCATAGAGATTTAAGTGTTCCTCGAAAAGTTCGCGGTTTCAAGCGTGAGTTGGCAACCTACCGTGAATGTGGTCTCGAACAGCCGGTCGTGGATCGGAGTTTCTTGTTTTAACTTCGAAGCCATGGTCCCGTAGAAATTCAATTACCGCTTTCCGGGTGCGAAAATGTTCACCCTCACCACGAGCAGCGCGAAAGTCATGCGCAGCGAAGCAGACATGGCGTGTTTTTGTTATTGACTCCGACATCCCGTCGATAGCGTTTTGCTCTGAGCCTTCAATGTTCATCTTTATGGAGT
>PBOG01000187.1 GCA_002724245.1 Planctomycetaceae bacterium | reverse complement strand
ACAGAAAGGAGGTGGGACAGAAAGGAGGTGGGACAGGAGCGTAGTCTTCCTGGGGTCCGGTGTCAAAACCGAAATTAAAAAATTGTCCGGGCGATTGCCCCTCGCAGTCCGGCGCCGCTAACCGCCACTGCGAAATACGACTCGAGGCCGCAGGAGGGAGGCGAAAACGAAGTAATTGTTTGTCAGTCTGGCTGGGAGACGCTCATGCTGGTCGGACCGCCGCCACCGACGGGCGCGCGCCGGTGGTGAGTTTGGTATGATGGCGGCTTGACGTTCCGACGACGCGGCGAGACAGCATGGGAGCAATGACGATGTGGAGAGGCCAGCAATTTGAACGGGCAATCTTTTCCTTGAGACAAGCCGGGATCATCGTGAGTTTCACGGTGCTGGCAATGGGCGCTCTGGACGCGGCGGAACCAGATGCCTCCGCCGCCCGTTTAGCCGGGGCAGTTGAATTTCTGTCTTCCGATGAACTGGAGGGCCGTGGTGTTGGAACAGATGGGCTAGACAAGGCGGCAGATTATATCGCGGGTGAATTTGCCAAGGCAGGTTTGCGGACCGAGTTGTTCGATGGTTCCCCATTTCAAATTTTCCAGGAACCGGCCGATGCCGAACTGGGGCCAGCTACAGAGAACACCATTGAGTTTGTCGGCCCTGCACTTGAAGGTCAGGATGAACCGCAGCGTGTCGCACTCGAATTCGGAGCCGATTTCAACCCATTGGCGCTGGGGGGGAGTGCTGACGTACAGGCTTCCGTCGTCTTCGCTGGCTATGGTATTTCGGCGAAAGAACCTCAATACGATGATTACGCGGACCTCGATGTGAAAGGCAAGGTGTTAATCCTGTTAAGGAAACATCCTGGTCAGTCCGACAAGGACATTGCATTTCACACCCGAAAGGGGCAGCGGCACGCGTATTTTGTTACCAAGATTGCCAATGCGTTTGAGCATGGAGCGCGGGCCGTGATTATCGTCAATGACGCTTACGGTGTGACAAAAGCTCGGAGAGATGCTGAAAATGCCCGGGATGAAGCAGTCCAGAAGCTGATTGCGCGACGCAACGCATTCAAGGAAAATGAAACGCCCACCGCGGGCGAACGTGAAGCTTACCTGAACGAGATCGACAAGATCATTGGGCGCATGGAGGAACTGGCACAACAGCTGAGCAGAGGAGCGGACAAGGTCGTGAAGTTTGGCGAGGTAGGGCAGAGTAGTAACTGGAAGGAGTTGCCTGTCTATTTTGCGGCACGTGCCGCGATTGATCCCGTCGTTCAAGCGGCGCTCGGGAAGAGCCTGTCGGAACTAGAGCAGCAGATTGACGACGGGTACAAACCACAATCCCTGGTCCTCGAAGGATGGCAAGCGCATTGTCGTGCGGTGGTTATGCATCGTCAGGTCGACGTAAAGAATGTGGTGGGTGTCCTTGAAGGCGAAGGTCCGCTTGCCGAGGAAACTATTGTTCTCGGAGCGCACTATGATCATCTTGGCAACGGTGGCAACGGTTCGCTGGCACCCTGGACTCGGGCCATCCACAATGGCGCGGATGATAATGCGTCGGGGACGTCGACATTGCTGGAGGTGGCGCGGCGCCTCGCCTCACGTCCACAGAAACCCCGCCGTCGACTGATGTTCATTGCCTTTACGGCTGAAGAACGGGGCCTCAATGGCAGTACCCACTATGTCAAGAATCCGCTGGTGCCTTTGGAAAATACCGTCGCCATGTTGAACATGGATATGGTGGGGAGACTGACGGATAACAAGCTTGTGGTTTATGGGACAGGTACGGCTGTGGAATTTGATGGACTGATTGAAGGCTTGAATAAACGGTATCAGTTTGAAATTACCAAAAAGCCGACGGGCTATGGTCCCAGTGACCATCAGAATTTCTACAAACAGAAAATTCCAGTATTCCATTTCTACACCAACACCCATTCGGACTATCATCGTCCCAGTGATGACTTCGGAAAAATCAACGTGGCCGGTATGTTGCGGATTGCAGATTTCGTAGCCGAGATCGCAGACCGAATCGACGGTGCAGACGAACGCCCTGTGTACCAGGATACGAAGTGATTCCGAGGTGTTCCGGAGACCTGTCAGGCCTCGGGCGCCCAGGTTAATCGACGAATGAAGTGTCGCTGCGTTGAAGCAGTTGGCGTTTGACCCGGGTCAACCATTCATTATCTGGTAATGAATAGGGGCGAAATTTCTCTACCGTCCCCGTTTGTTCGCTGTAGAAGATTGCGCGATTGGCACCCAATTGGGCGGCCGCGGGTGAGTCCATCAGATTGCTCGAGTCAGCGGGGCTCATGGGGAAAAGCACACGCATTTCGATATCCCTCAGGTGCTGGCGGTCAAGCCAGCGCTGGACGTTGTTGAAAGTGTCGGCCCAGATCAGGCAGTGAATTCCCTGGGCAGGGCCCTCTCTCAACAGGTGCGTAAATTGCTTGTCTGTCGCCGGAGTGTCCTCTTCGTCGAAACTTGAGAAGCTGTAGCTTTCTTCCTTGCGCAAGTCCCGAAACCGAGCCAGGTCGAAGAAAATGACGTAGACGGGAGCTGCCTGCGCGTTGGGATTGGCCATGCGGTGTTGAGTCAGGCGGTCGAGCTCCGCGATGGTTGCGCGTGTTTGCTGTGGGGTCACAATTTGCGAAGCAACCGGCAGATTTGCTGCAAAGTGCGTCCAGGCGTCCGAGCGGATTTCGCCCGGCGGTGTCCCATCGAACACGTAAAAAGCGGGAACGTCAGCGATGGAGCCGTCGTGAGCGGTTACATCAGGATGCAGAGGCCGTGTCGCCAAGAGACCTACAATGGCTGTGGTCAGAGTTCCCATGGCCAGTTTGTAATGCTGGCCCACAAGTAGCAAGTTGCTGCCGCCGCCCCGGACGAACTGGATTGATGTGGGGTCTTTGATCGCGACAGCCGATCCCAGCCAGGTGCGATTCACCTGGGAACGGTCAGTTGTCACGTATTCGAGGGCCGCCTGGAGACTTTGGTTGCGGGCGGGCACGGCCGGAATGTTGCCTTCAAAGATCACTGTTTGCGTTGGCGCCAAGTCTTGCTGTCGGGCGTATTCGCCGATCTGTTGCAGATAGTGTTCCCGCTCATGGTCCGGTAGCCAGACAACTTGGAACGGATGATTACCTTCCAGTAGCCCGTTGGCATCGTTGTAGATCGCTTCTCCCGGTCGTCCCAGGAGCCGGGCCGCGGTGTTCTCTTCACTCAAAATCAGGTGGGAATCGCCCTCGCTGCATTGCAGTGCAATCCGTACTGCCATCTGGCCTAATGTGCTGCGTGCCAGCGAGTAGGCTCCGGCCAGAGTCTGGGAACCCAGCAGAATATGGATGCCGAATGCCCTTCCTTGTCGTACGAGCCGATCGAGTAGCAGGCTGGCCTGGGACGCAATTTTGTCGTCGACGACAAACAGCTCTTGAAACTCGTCGATGATCAACAACACGCGCGGCAGGGGAGTCTCTGGGCAGGCTTGTCGAAAGCCTGGCACGTCCTGCACACCGTGTTCACGAAAGAGGTTGCCCCGTCTTTTGAGCTCTTCATCGAGTCGGAGTAGAACGCTGAGGCCGAATTCTCGTTCGCTTTCGATGGCGATGACCTTGGCGTGCGGTAGAGACCAGGTCGCATAAGGTTTGAACTCGACTCCTTTCTTGAAGTCAATCAGATAGAATTCGATCTCTTGTGGCGCGTAGCGGATCGACAGATTGGTGATCAACGCATGCATCAACGTCGATTTTCCAGACCCGGTCTTGCCGGCGATCAGGACGTGCTGCGAGGTGCCACTCCCCAGCTGCATGGATTGCAGTTTTGTCGCGCCTGCCCGACCCAAGGGCACCTCCAGGCCGTGACGCGAATCTGCTTGCCACCACAGATCTTTCGGGACGGCTACTGTTGTGAAAGGGACTTCGACGCGGTTGGCGTGTTGTGCGAATTTCCCGACGGCTTTGACTGCCGCTGTGAAGTCTGTGTCTGGAGGGGGCTGATCGAGGGTCAATGGCAATGGTGCCAGTAGCGGATCTTCCCAGAAAAAGTCCTGCCCGCTCCACTGCAGGGTGCTTGCTTGTTCCGCAAGATCAGAGAGGGAGAAGTTGCGTGGCAGTTTCAGCGAGGTGTCGACGCACATCAGGGTGTAGACGCCACAACGGGCACCGCTCGTGGCAATGCTCACTAGGCGTCGTGCTGCCTCCTCGGTGAAATTTGCTGGGAAATTGGCGACGACGAGAATGTGGAATGGTTCCGCGATTTCTCCCGCGTGCTGATTATATTGCTGGATGGATTCAAATTCATTCCGCAGGTAGGTCTGGATCACCTTCTCCATGTGCTCGGTAAGGTCGGTGAGACGTTGATTGATATGTGCGGATTCAGTCCAGATGCGGCTATTAACCAGCCGTTCGTCATAGTCGGCAAGATGCATGAAGGCGGAAAATGTCTGACCCAGGCCGACCGGGTCGATGATGGTGTAACGGATCTTTCCGGGTGGCATCGAAGTGAGCAGACGTAGCATCACGTTTTGCAGTGCTTGCGCCGCCTGGTCGCGGCCAGCACCTGGTGTCTTAAGCATTAGCGAAGGGCAATCCGGAAACGACATCACAGCGGGCAGGGTGAATTCAGTGCTTTCGATGTGCAACCGGGGGTCTTCGGGAAGGCCGCTCTCAAGTAGCTTCAAGGAGAATTCGTAAGAGCCAAAACGAATGACCGGCACGGGTTCGGAAAGGGGCTTCCACGTCGCCCAGTCGATGTTCTCCCAAGGCGGAAACTGCTCTGTGCAAAACATGTTCATTGTGTCCACGGCGGAGACAAACTCTGCGACACCTGTTTGCCAACGCGTTTTCAGTTCTTTCCATTTTTCGTCATAGACTTCCTGGCTGGCGGCGAGACGTGCACGCTTGCGTTGCTGCAATCGTTCGGAGGCGGTGGTGAAGTTTTGTTTGAGTTCTTGTAGTTTCAGCGGTTGGGTGTTTTCCAGGTCCTCCAGGCTTTTGTCACGTTTTGCCAAGGCTGCTTCGCGCTGCAGACGAAATGTGACGGCGGCGGCTTGTGTCGCAGTCTGGTATTCATCATGAAAACGCTGTTCATTCTTGTCTCGCTGGGCATTGGCCGTGGCCACCGCCTGGTCGCGTTTGCTCGCGCTTTGCGTATGTTGTTGATCCCGTTGCGATTGGACCGCTGCGATCGCGGCGTCCAGTGCAGTCCTGGCGTCGGCGCAGGCTTGCGCAAAAACCGGATAACGCCTGAGCATTTGCCTGCGTGTCAGCGGCATTAACATGAAACGGTAGATCCCGGCCGTACAGACGCCGAGAATACCACTCCCCAGGGTGATCAGCCCAACGACCCAATCGAAGTGGGCCTTCAAAGGCGTTTTGGTAAGCCAGCCCAGCACGAAGAAGAAGGTAGTCATGGCCAGGAGTTGAACCATCAGAAGGACCGGCCAACGCGACAGCTGCGCACACAAAGGGTGGCGGACCGAGGCGTATGATTGTCCGGCCCGCCGCGCCGCCTCGCGGTAGGAATCCAATGGGGTACCTTCCAGTTCGCCCACAAAGGCAGTTGGTACTTCATTCGCATCGCCGCCTTGCCGAAGCATTGCCTCGAGTAGCTCGTCTCTTTTTGCCGTCAGGGTGTGCCACCAGGCATCACACTGTGCTTGCGTCGCAGCCAGTTTCTGCTCCGGAGGTGTTTTTTCGCGCTCGTAAATCAATTGTGCTTGTTTACAAGAGTGCTCCCACTTGACCGTGTTTTCAGAAATAGCTTCGTGTCTTTTGGCCTGCGCACGTTCGGTTAATTTGGCTTGGAGGTACGCCAGGTGGTGTGATTCGGTATCGTAGGATTGCCGAACTTCATGGATTTGTTGTTGTTGCGCGGTTTCGGTTTGTTCTCGATCACGCTGGTAGTTTTCGGTGAGGCGGTCGGCGTCGGTAGTAAACTGGGTTTGGGTTGATTCTTCGCGCGAGCGAAAACTGGTATTCAGTTGTTGGCTGGACTGCACCTGCTCGCGAACGAGCTGGGTTAGCTGGTCGACGAGTTTCTTTTGAGATTGCGTACTGAAACGCGGTGAGCTCACGACAGCTACCTTGATCGAGGAGATGTGAGTTACTTTGAAGAAAGTCAGTGGTGCAGGTGGGAGGCAACGTAGTTACAGCAAGTGAAGAGAATCAGCCAATCGTCAATACTCGGTTTCGTCGGAGCAAGCCTTTTCTGCTTGCTCCAGGCTTTCAGCCAGCCGCTGAGTGGCGGCCAGCACCATGCCGATCTGCGGTGGCAATGGATCCAGGTGTTGTTCCTGGAATTGGCGTTGCGTTTGGTCCATCCACACGGTGCGTGTTTCTAGCCAGCGTTCTTTCAGACGGGCAGCGCTCCGCTGAAGTCGTCCCAGGCCACTGTTGAGATCGCAAATGTTCATAATCGCCTGACAGGGAAAAGTGGTGATTGAGTTACTGGCCAGCAGACAGTGGTTTTATGTTGGGGGGGGGCGAGGTGTGGTCTGGTTTTGTTTTTCGAGAGTTTCCTGTGACAGAAGAGGACGACGAGTCGCGATTGGGAAGCGGGATCGGCTGTGCGTAGTCCTCCAGCGCTCGGATGAGCCGATCCAGGGTCGCCACAGCGTTCGGCAGTTCCATTTCGAGGAAGCCGGACAGCTTGTTTACACGGCCCAGGAACTCCGTACATTCGTGATTTAGAATACGGCGCCAATGCTTAACGGCTTCTACTTTACGTTCGCAGTACCGCAAGCGTTGTTTGCAGTGCGCCAGACGTTTCTTCTGTTCGGTACAGGGGTTTCGTTCATCGGGGCGGATGGCAACCTCGCAGCGCGCCAAATCGGCTCGGGCCTGAACCAGGGCGTCGGACGCGTGACGGACTTGAGCCGGCCAGTATTGCGCGCGATCGTGCTCAATCCACTCCACCGCCTTGCGGGCTTCCAGTACCAGCGATTCCAGCGCGGCCTGCGCGGCTTCGTTGAACTCGAGAATCCCTCCTCGAAACCCTGTCAGCGCGTCAAAAGACGTAATCTGGGCACGCTGTTTCATAATGTTCGGCGGTCATTACGTGTGGGGAAAAGCGACACAACACCAGGGGACGACCCCGTACCAGACACCGGTCATGACTGGAGGTAGTTGTCAATGTGTTCGGCTTTTCGGAGCAAGTAAGGGATGTACTGTTCGCTCGCTTCGGTGAAACGGTGAATGGCCTGCAGGTGCTGCTCAAAATCTTCGCTGAACTTTCTCTGCTCCTGGTCCCGCCATGTTGCTCCGAGTGTATTGAGCTGGTTGGCAACAGAGTTTGAGCGTTCACGAAGTTCGGAGTTGAATTTCTTGAGTGAGCGGGCAAACTGTCTCAGTTCATCCGGGTCGACAATAGCCTGTGGCATGGCACACTTCGTGGAGAGAGAAGGGGTCGGGGGCGACCGAAGTCAGAGGAGATAGACAAGACGAGACAACCGAGCGTGTAGAAACATGCCAGAGCTGAGGACTTGCAGGGCGGAGATGCTGGCACTCTGCCATTTTATGCCCTCTGCGACGGAAGGTAAAGAAACCAGAATCGGCGGCAGGTTGGGACTGGAAAGCGTGCGTCGTTTCCGATTGGCCAAACCGCGATCCAGCCGATCAGGGAGTTACGCAGAGGGTTCGTTCTTCCACAGGATCGCCCCGACGAGACAGGCGATCCCGGCTGCGGCCAGCACGTCACTGGGGAAATGCGCATTCGCCTGAAGACGCTGCAGGCCTGCTGCGATTGCCAGCAGAAGGAATAGCCAGCGACCGCGAGGATACAGGTACGTCAGGCCAATTGCCAATCCGACAGCCGTTGCGGTGTGTCCTGAGGGAAACGATTGGATAGACCGGTCAAAAAGATGTGACCAGTCTCGTTCCGTCCACGCAGGTAGCCAGGCCACGAACGTACCGGCAACATCTGTTTCAGGTTTGATCGCATTGGGGCGCGTTCTGCCGATGGATATCTTCAGCAGGTGTGTGGCCAGCCCACTGCCGTAGGCAGAACAGACGAGACGGAGCCAATGTTGGCGGCGGTGATGATCGAGTAGCCAGATTGCGATGAGCAGTACGGCAACGCCAAATCCATGGGCAAAGACCTCGGACAGTGTGATGAACTTGGCTACATCGCCGGGTAAATGACCGCCTGTCCACCAGCGGTTCATGACGATGTCCAGCGGTAGCACGGCACCAGCCAGGATGAAGCACCCTGCCGCCAATAGCAGCAATCGTTGCGCTCTGCTCAGGGAGCTCACCTGGTCGACAGAGTCCTTTTGAGGGGGGGCTGGCCGGTTTCTGGTCGATCGACTCGTTTTTTTATGACGCCCCAGAATCGCTTCAGAACGCGCTGCTGCCCAGTCAGGGCCAGGATGGGCTTGACCCTGCCAGACTCGCAAGACGCCTGTGGAGTCTTTTCGTTTCCCAGGGATAACACGCGCACAGATTATCGCTTTGTGTGGCCAGCGAAAAGAGCATTTCGCTGGCTTGTGCGACAACTGAGCTTGTCCGTTTGGCGCCGGGATTCTAGACTCCCTCGACGCGTGGCAAGTCGCCGCGTATGGCGGCTAGCGGGCCAGCAGGATTTTACCCCGATCCGGGCCCAGGGGAGGACGCGGATTCGATGGTCAGACAGACATTACTGATCGTGATGACTGCCGGCATCATTCTGTTTTCTAACCTCGGCGCGCCACGCTTGTGGGACCGTGATGAGCCTCGCAATGCCGGTTGTGCCGCAGAGATGACAAGTCGCGGTGATTGGGTGGTGCCGACGTTCAACACAGAGCTGAGGACCCATAAGCCTATCCTGTTGTACTGGTTCATCATGGCGGCCTATGCACTGTTTGGTGTGAACGAGTTCGGTGCTCGTTTTCCATCCGCGTTACTGGCGGTCGGTTCGTGCCTGTTGACCTGGAATATCGGCCGCCGCTTGTTCACGGACCGTGTCGGATTGTGGGCTGCGGTGATTCTGGCGAGTAGCCTGATGTTTGATGTCGCTGGCCGTGCTGCGACCCCGGATTCGGTGTTGATCTTTTTTTCTACACTCTCAATTTATCTATTTGTCCGTGGCACTACAGCTGCAGGACAGGAGGCGGTTTTCAGAGAGCAGAGTTGGTTTCCGCACTCTCAGTGTCTTGTAGTCAGTATGTATGTGGCGATGGGGTTCGCCGTCCTGGCAAAAGGACCGATTGGAATGGTTTTGCCGACGGCCGTCATCGGGATGTACCTGTTAATCGTTCGTCTCAGTCAAACAACGTCGCCGGCCACGATAACACAGCCAGCGGTCAGCAATGCCCGTCCGGTGGCGTCCCAATCAGGCGGGCTCCGAAAATATGTTTCGGCAGCATCGCGAGCAATGATCCGTTGCCTGAGGCCGTTTGCCCCGGTGCACTTTCTGCGCACATGCTGGTCGATGCGTCCTCTGACGGCGATCGGAGTCGTGCTCCTTGTTGCGCTGCCCTGGTACATGCTGGTTGGTTGGCAAACCGATGGCGCCTGGACACGTGGTTTCTTTCTGGAACACAATCTGGGGCGGGCGACCTCGGCGATGGAAGGCCATAGTGGCGGCATCTGGTTCTATCCGGCAACTATCCTGGTTGGTTTTTTTCCCTGGTCGGTATTTGCGGTTCCCGTTTTGTTGAATGTGATTCAGTCTGTCCGCACAACGGGCCCATGGCGAAACGGTTTCGTGTTGATGGCGTGCTGGGTCGGTGTTTATGTCTGCCTGTTTACTGTTGCGCAAACGAAACTACCTAGCTACATCACACCTTGTTACCCCGCACTGGCGTTACTGACCTCCTGTTTCTTTGAGCATTGGCGCAGCAGAGAGTCACAGGTTTCCGCCTACTGGCCTCAAGCCGCTTTTATTTCCTTGGGACTGGTTGGTGTTGCGATGCTGCTGGCGTTACCAGTTGCCGCTCACTATTTCTTGCCAGGTGAGGAGTGGCTGGCGGCGGTAGGTGGTATTCCATTGCTGGGAGCGGTGTTTGGGTTCTGGTTGAGTCGGCGTGGCCAGGTGCGGGTAGCTCAGTACGCGATGGCGACCACTGCGGTTTGTTTGACAACGGTCTTTTTCGCCTGGGCCACGGTGCGCGTAGACCAGCGTCGCCGGGACCTGGGTTTGCTGTCGATGTTGGCGCGACAGGATCCAGCAAGCGAGCTTGGTGCTTACGGCGTCCTGGAGCCGAGTTGGGTGTTTTACGCGAGACGTCCGGTTGTGGAATTAGCCAAGGAACATCCAGGCTCGCGGTCCATAGGGGCATTTTTGGCTGCCGAGCATCGGTACGTGATCACCACCCGTGACCGCGTTGCTGAAGTCCAGAAGATCGCGCCACGGGTCGCGGTTCTCTATCGATCGCCCTATTTTCTCAAGGGCGAAGAACTGGTTGTGCTGGGGAGTGCGGCGACGGCACCACGATTGCCAGGCTTGGCGCACACGCCAGAGTCGACACGTACGGTGAGGCGTCGCTAATCCCCTGGGTGCTACCGGTTTCGTCGCGGCTCGTGATGACCCTCTCCGGTCGTCGGTAGTGCCGGGCGCGCCGCTTTCTCGTTATCCTTGCCAGCCGGGTGGTGGCGAGTTGTGTTCCTGTGACGGGTGTGTGATAAAGGAGACGCCAGGAGGGCACATTCGGAGGGTTCTGGCAGAGAGCCACATGTGACACCAGCAACGCAGTGCGACCGGTTAGCCTGGCGTGCCGTGTTTTATCGGCCGCCAGCGCGGCGCGAAGTTGCCAGCCGTAGTGCTGTTTCGATGATGTAGTGCTGTTTCGATGATGCAGTTCGTTTGTATTGCAATCTGGGGAAGAACTGATGGAAGATCATGCACCGTTAGGACGTCGCAAGTTACTGGTCGGCGCAGCTGCGATCGCGACCACGGCGCCGTTGGCACATCGCGCGCTGGCGGCTCCCAGTGAAATAGTCAATGTGGCGGTGCTCGGTTGTGGCCGTGGCGCCAGTCTCGCACAATCGTTTGCAAAACTTGCTGATAGTCAGGTGGTGGCAATTTGCGACATCGACCGCGGCCGCGGTGCAGCGCTGTGCGAGAAAATCGAGCAGATTTCCGGGCGCCGACCGGAATATGTCGTCGATTACCGCACCCTGTTGGAGCGTAAAGATATCGATGCTCTGGTGGTGGCAACGCCGGATCACTGGCACGCCCCGGTGACCATTAACGCATGTATTGCTGGTAAGGATGTTTATGTTGAAAAACCGGCGTCCCACAACGTCCGCGAAGGGCGCCTCGCAGTTGAGGCAGCACGCAAATACAAGCGGATTGTCCAACATGGCACGAACCTTCGTGCGGCTCCCCATTATCGAAAGGCCTGGAAGTTGCTCGCCGATGGGGTGATTGGCAAGGTAATGATGGTCAAAGCGATCAACAACCAGCAACGTGGCCGGATGGAGCATCGCCAGGATGAATCGGTACCTGCGGGAGTCGATTACGATCTTTGGATTGGGCCGGCCCCGAAGCTTCCTTTTAACCGGAACCGTTTTCATACAGGCTGGCATTGGCTGTGGGATTATGGAACGGGGGACTTGGGCAATGACGGTGTACACCAGGTCGACCTTGGCCGCTGGGCACTGAACTTGGGAGCTCCCAAAGCAGTCAGCTGCAGTGGTGCGAAGCTCGGTTGGAAAGGTGATGCCCACGAAGTGCCGGATGCGATGGTGGTTACCTGGGAGTATGAAGACCTGCTGTATGTATTTGAGCAGCGCGATTTCACTCCTTACCGGATGCCTGCACACCAGCTGGACAACGATAATATTTTCTATGGTGACGCCGGTTACATGATGGTCGATCGTGATGGGTATCGCGTTTTCCACCGCCGGGGTAAACCAGGGGTGTCGTACCACAAGAAGTGGACGGATGACGGGGCGCACTATCAGAATTTTGTGTCCTGCGTGAAGAGCCGGCGGCAGGAAGAATTGAATGCGGACATTCTCGAAGGGCATTACTCTGCAATGTTGTGCCATCTTGGCAACATTGCCTACCGTACTGGCAAGCGACTGGAGTTTGATGGCGAGACGGAGATGTTCACGAACGACGCGTCGGCGAACGACCTGCTCAGCCGCGAGTACCGCAAAGGCTATGAATTGCCAGCGATTTAGGAGAAAGTGAAGTGCTTGCTTCCTGCTCGGGGGCGCGTCTAGCCGCGTGGTCGCAAGGGAGCCAATGATGCAGACCGACTTGGAGCGGTGCTGCAGACGACGGTCAGCCTGGTTGAGAGCAAGGGTGAGCCAGGCCGGACGTGATACTCCAGATCAGGTCTGAGGAGAAACAGTGATGCGATTTTCATCGTGGTGCAGGCGTCAAGTGCTGGTGCAGGTTTGCGTCGCCCTGATCTGGGCTGGGGCAAACGTCTCTGCTGATGAGATTACCTGGCGGGGGTCCGGTAAGGGGGGCGCGGTAGCGGCAGGACATCCCAATTCTGTCGCCGCAGGTCTCAAGATGCTTGAGGATGGAGGGAATGCTGCAGACGCTGCCACAGCAACACTGCTGGCATTGGCGGTTACGGATTACGGCTTGTTTGCGATGGGTGGCGAAGTCCCGCTGTTGATCTACGATGCCAAACAAAAAGAAGTGAAGGCACTTTGTGGTTTGGGTTCCGCTCCGTTAGACCCACGCGCAATCGAATGGTATTACGAAAACGGCATTCCCGCCAACGGCAGCATGAAATCGGCCCCGGTTCCAGGGGCGATCGATCTTTGTGTCACCGCCTTGCGGCTTTATGGAACCATGTCGTTTACTCAGGTGGTGGCACCGACCCTGAAGTTGCTTGACCAGGGCAAGCCTGACTGGCACCAAAAGCTAGCAGTCACCTTGCGTAAACTTGTTCAAACAGAGCGGGCGACGGTTGGGACACGAGAGGAAAAGCTGATTGCGGCCCGCGACCGATTTTATCAAGGTGACATTGCTGACGAATTGGACCGCTGGTACCGGGATACCGGAGCGTTCTTGCGGAAAAGCGATCTGATGGCACACCGGACACGAGTGGAAGATCCGGTGTCTGTTACGTACCGTGGCTACACCGTTTATAAGTGCGGACCGTGGACGCAAGGACCCTACCTGTGTCAGACACTGAAATTGCTGGAAGCATATCCATTAAAGCGGTTTGGACACTTGTCTTCTGCCTATGTGCACACCGTAACGGAAGCGATGAAGCTGGCGCTGGCTGATCGGGACGAGTATTATGGTGATCCGCGATTTGTCGATGTTCCGATGCAGGCATTGCTCTCGGAAGAGTACGCTAAAGTGCGCCGTACCCTCATCGATGGGAAGAACGCGTCACATCAAAGGCGTCCTGGAGATCCGGTAGGACTCCGTGCGTTGTCGAGTGAGAAACGTGAACAGGATGAACAAACGGACATTCCGGTTCAAGACACCACCACCTGCGTCGTCGCGGATCGCTGGGGAAATGTGGTGGCCGCCACACCGAGTTGTAATCTGGTCGGCAATCAACCAGGCCCATCAGGGATCACGCAGGGTAACCGAGTGCGCAGTCTAAATACCACGAAAGGGCATCCAAACCGGATTCAGGCAGGCAAGCGACCTCGGATTACGCTGACTCCGACGTTGGTGACACGGGATGGGAAACCGGTGTTGGCGATCAGTGTTGCGGGTGGTGATTTACAGGATCAGACCACACTGAATATTCTTTTGAACCACGTTGAGTTTGGCATGCTTCCGGAGCAAGCGGTCACGGCTTCCAGGTTTAATACCTCCCACCACCAGAATTCTTTCAATCCAGTTCCGGATCGGCGTCAGGCCTTTGTCGGTGCCGGTACATTGCGCGTTAACGACACGATCTCTGCAGAAGTACGAGAGGAATTAAGTCAACGCGGGCATCGTATGAGTACCACTTCCGGACCTATCGCGAATCCGGTGATGATCTACGTGGATCCCGAAACACGAGTACTTCATGCTGCGGGTGATCCGCAGGCGGGACGTCATGCGGCCGCCTTGCCCTGATCCGAGGAAGGGCAAGCGACCAGGCGTGTGGGGGCGATACTTCGCGGGCGTGGTTTGTTGCAGAGTGCGGATGGGACTGTGCACAACGGCTTGCAAATCAGGTGAATCGTATGTTTGAACGTCGGTCTCTGAAACTTCCGATTGCGCTCGGCGTTTCAATGATCGTGATGCTCGTCGCGTTGATTGTCGGCTGGGTGCTGTTAACGGTCTTTGGCGCTTTACGTGAAAGTGATCGAGCGCCGCTTTACTGGACCTTGTTGAGTGTCGGTTCTTCTGTATTGGCAGCCGTGCTGGTGGGTGTTGTGATGTACTTGACGCTCTCCATCAAGGCGATCAATTTGAACCGGCGACAATCGAATTTTATCGATAGCGTGACCCACGAACTGAAATCACCAATCGCCTCACTGAAACTCTATTTGCAGACATTGAGTTTACGTCAAATTGACGAGGCTGAGCGTCGCAACTTTCATCGATTCATGCTGGATGATGTCGAGCGGTTGGACCATTTGATTAACCATTTGTTGGATGCTGGCAGCGTGGAACGATCGGCACCGGAGCTGGACGTTGAGGAAGTAGACCTGGCCGCGGTGTTAGACGCTTGTGCAGACTCAGTGTGCCTGCGTTATCGTGTTGAGCCGGCAGTGGTATCGAGAGAAATTTCACCGTGCTGGGTGGCTGCACGGCGCGTTGATGTCGACATGGTGTTCCGTAACCTGATTGAAAATGCAGTGAAATATGCAGGCGATCCTCCTCAGGTCCACTTGCATGCCGAATGCATCGGTCGGACCGTTGTCGTGCGCGTGTCTGACAATGGTCCAGGCATCCCTCGTTCGCAAAGAGCCCGGATCTTTACACGCTTTGTACGTCTGGGCCAGGAGCTTGAGCGGGACACCACGGGGACTGGACTGGGGCTCTATATTGTACGGACGTTGTTGCAGCGCTGGCGTGGACGGGTGCGCGTCTACGATCAAGAAAGAGGATCCGGTACGGTATTTGAGGTCCATTTGCCCGCCACCTTTCAAGCCCCTGGCCGTCGTGATGCTCCTGACGTGATAGATCACTCCGACGAGGAAGTAATTGAGGCATGAGCACACGGTCGCACATTCTCGTGGTTGAAGACGAAGAGCACCTCGCGATTGGCATCAAGTTCAATCTTGAGGCGGAGGGCTATCTGGTCACCACGCTGAATGAAGGTGCGGGCGTACTGCAGGTGATTCAAGACAGTGAAACGGCCGTCGATCTGGTGATCCTGGATATCATGTTGCCGGGCATGAGCGGCTACACGATTTGCCAGATGGTCCGAGAGGCTGGCTATGATACGCCAATTCTCCTGCTCAGTGCGCGGACCTTACCCGAAGATCGGGCTCGCGGATTTGATGTGGGGGCCAATCAGTATCTCACCAAGCCATTTGATTTGGACGAGCTGCTGAGCCGCACCAAAAATCTCTTGAAACTTCCCTATCGGTCGGCGCCGTCACCCATTTCGCTGCAACAGGCAAAATTTGGTCAGACCGAAGTTAATTTTGAAACCTACGAAGCAACCGTTGACGGACTTCAAGTTCGTTTGACCAAGCAGGAGATCAAGCTGCTGAAGTATTT
>PBOG01000186.1 GCA_002724245.1 Planctomycetaceae bacterium | reverse complement strand
TCGCTGTCTAGCGGGCGATGGAGAGTCAATCCGCGGCAAACGGCAAAGGATCGGGGCGTCCCGCTTCGCTGAGGTAACGCTTCAGGAGCGTCATGTGCGGGTCTGAGCCAGTGAAAATGTCCGTGGGGAACTGGTAGTATTTGAGGATTCCGTTCAGCAAGGCTTCGCCCATATAGGTATTCAGGGACATGCCAGCGAGGTATTGCAGCCGCAAATTCCGGTCCGTATTCAGTTTTGCCCTGGCGGACCACGGACGCATTTGGGTGGCCTGGCCGGCGTAGGTCGCCAGCAACTGGTGGATGGAACTGAATCCAACCTCAGTCAGGGATTCTTTGACACCTTGCTGGTCCGGACGATCGAGTCGCGCGGCGATTTGATCGATGTCGATCCTGGTTGGTTCCACCTGTCCAAACAAGATCGCGTCGTACCCTTTGGTATTCATGTCGTTCGTCCACAACGTCCCGTTGGGGAAAACTTCATAGAAACTTGCGATCACGCTCTTGAGCGTCTCTTGGTTCATTTCATAGAGGGGCATCCACAGGGCCATAACACCGCCCGGGTTCAGGTGTTGTTTGCAGAGTTGGTAGTATTCAACGGTGTTTAGTGCGGCACAGCCTTTGACCCAGGGGTCGATGGGATCAGAAGTGATAATGTCAAACTTTTCTTGTGTCGTGCGAATGAAATGTCTGCCGTCGTCGTGAATCACCTCCACGCGGTCGGCGTTCGCCGGACCCACGACATCGTGATTTTCCCGTTTGAATAACGGCGCAACGTAGGTTGGTACAACCGGTTCAATATCGCAGATCACAATCCGTTTCACTTCGGGATGTACGATGAAACTGCCTGCCGTTACTCCGGCTCCACAGGCAACGACGAGTGCAGACTTCGGGTTCGGATGAACCAGTGCGGGCAGGTGCCCGAGCATGCGCTGCAGCCGCATGTCGATCGGTTTGTTGGAGGCCTGAACTTTACCACCGCCATGAAAACTCCGCACTCCGTTGCGCCGTTGGGTGACTGCGACTGAGACGTTCGTCCCTTCGGCCACATAGAGGCAGTACGTGTTAGGACTACCCGGTGTGGTCGGAATGTCCTTGGCGCGAGTAATTCCGCGGGCAAAATCGTAACCGTAGACACCGTTCATGCGACCGTATGCGATGACGCCCCAGGAAACGGGTGTGATGCTCCAGACAACGGCAGCAACGACCAGTGCGACGCTGGCGGCAGCCCAGATGTTCCAGGGATGTTGGCGCCAGTGCATTGTCGGACGGAATGCCACCAGGGCGGCAAGGAAGGATCCGATAAGCAGAACTTGCTGTGCGTGTTGGGTGCCCAGTTTGCCGACCAGGGCACTAAAGACTAAGGCGCCACCAATGGATCCCAGGGTATTGGCGGCGTAAACGCTACCCACCAGCTGGCCGGTGTCTTTGCCCCGGCTGGCGATGGCGGCTAGTGCCAACGGAAAACTGGCGCCCCAGAGGACGGTGGCTGGCAGGATCGCCCAACCGACCCGTGCCAGGTCAAGTTGAAATGTGAACCAGGGACTGGCGGACAGGCGGGGGTCGACTGGCCAATACGGGACCGAGTAGGTCATCATGTGCGCGGTCCAGGCAATTCCTGCTACGAGCAGAAGCTGGCACGTAAAGAACGCTCCGCGTGGTGAACGGAGTGTCCGCGAGAGAAAAGCGCCGAGGCCACTGCCGACACCCAGGCCCACCAGGAAAACCGCCAGGATGATCGAGAAGCTATAGACCGTTCCGCCAAGGATCAATGACAATAAGCGCGTCCAGGTGACTTCGGCACCCAACGAACACATCCCGGAGATCCCAATGGCGAGGTAGATTGATCGCGCGCCGGTGGTTCGCGACTGGGGTGGTGTATCGGACTGGGGCACAGATTTATCGTAGGCCAGCAACGGGGCGAGCAGTAAGGCACAGGCGGCCACCACCACGTTGATACCAACTCCGACATAAGTGGCGATAGACATATCGTAAACACGCAACAGGTAGAAACCGGTTAACAGGCAACCCACGACCGCGCCGACAATATTTCCACCGTAAAAAAATCCCAGCCAGGCGACACCGCGCGGACTCGATTCGACAAAGCGCGCGATGGCAGGAAGCGTGGCACCCATGAGTACGGTTGGAGGCAAGAGGCAGATCCCACCCAATACGGCGCGGAGTACGACACCGTTCGGGCCGTGTCCGAAGGTCGTGTAGATCTGCTCAACGGTGGGCATGCCAAAGAGAATCAATATGCCACACAACGCAATGCCAATCTCCAGCAACGCATAGACGCGGAGCGGATGATGCCGATGTCCGACCAGTCGAGGCAGCGCGAGCGAGCCGAGGCACATGCCGCCCATAAAAATGGCCAGCAGGATGGCGAGTGAGACCGACGTGGATCCAACAATCAGCTGCAGCCATTGTAGCCAGACGATTTCATAGGTCAGGGCAGCGGTGCCGCTGCCGATAAACAGTAAGAGGAGCAGGGGGAACAGGCGATCTCGCTGCGAGTCGGACGCTGCGGGCGATGAGGCTGACGGATTGAGCATGTCGAATCCGGCTCCTGACAAACGAGTAAACAAGAAAAGAGCGCCCCGGCGGCACGTCTTCCATCCTACTCCGAACAGGTGTCTCCCGTCATTGGGAGAGGACAGAACCTTTTTCGGCAAGGCCCATTCAGTTTCGGCAAGGCCCATTCAGAGCGGAAATGACCCGCCTCGCGACGGTGCTGGTGAACACAGATCCTACTTGCCTGGCCACGTGAGAATGGATGTGATGACGTGGTGCGTTGGCGACGCGTCTGGTCCAATCAGGCTAGTCCAGCGATCGGGGGACCGTGGTAGACCTGATGGGGGCGGTTGAGTCGGTCGTGCCAGGCGACAGTCGCCGGTAGGCCCAGGGCACGGTAGATCGTAGCTCCCAGGTTTTCCGGTGTTTGCGGGTCGGCGACCGGGTACCCACCGATGCGGTCCGACGCGCCGATCACCTGGCCCCCTTTGATGCCTCCACCTGCCAGGAATACCGATTGAACCGCGCCCCAGTGGTCGCGCCCCGGTTTACCTGATTTGGCACCTTTAAAGGTGAAGATTCTGGGCGTCCGGCCGAATTCACCGGCCATGACGACTAACGTGTCATCCAGCAGGCCACGTTCACTTAAATCATCCAGGAGTGCTGATACGGCGCGGTCGGTCGGGGGAAGAAGATAGTTCTTGAGGTTCCCGAATGCTGCTTCGTGTGTATCCCAGGACTCGTCATTGCCGAGGTTTACTTGCACCATGCTGACTCCTGCTTCGACCAGCTGTCGCGCCATTAACAGCGACCAGCCGAAGGAGTTTTTGCCGTAGCGCCGTTGTAGTTTGTCGTCCGCGGAGTGCACGTCAAGTGCGCGGTGTACGCCGCCCCCGGCAAGCATGCTGGCAGCTTCCTGTCGGTAACGGCCGAAGTCCTGTACATCGCTCGCCTGATCGAGTTGACGGCGTTGCTGGTCGAGAGAATGCAGCAGAGCCAGGCGAGAGCGAAAATGGCTCTTGAGCATTCCTGGCTGCAGTTCAAGCCGCGGTGCCGCGAAGGTGTAATTGGGGGGGCTGGTAGGACCTTCCCAGCGGTGGAATCCGTATTCGGGAAACGCGCCATGGATGTATTGGCTGGTGCGGAATCGACTGGCTTCAATGAACCAGGGATCAAATTGTGAGCCCATGCTCCCGGCAAACTGTCCGGGAATCGTACGACCGGAGACGTGGATCAGTTTTTCGGGCAGGACCGCGGCAGGGGGCAGGTTGTTGCGACGTGGGAGTACCCCATTGAGCACGGAACCGATGCAGGGAAAGTCGGTTGACTGGGGGCGACTTCCGCTGAAACCAGGTGGCAGTTTCGATCTGCCGGTGAGCATCACATGATGCCCCTCTGAATGTTCGTTGTAGGGATGGGTCAGCGAACGCACGATGGAAAAACGCTGGCTGCGCTCGGACAGCATCGGCAGATGCTCTGACAATTGAACGCCGGGGGTGCGTGTGGAGATGGGTTGGAATTCACCGCGGACTTCTGCCGGGGCGTCGGGTTTGGGGTCGAAGCTCTCGTGTTGCGCCAGCCCGCCTGACAGAAAGATATAGATGACGGAGCGTGCTGTTTGTTTTGGTGTCGCTGGTCCGGCCAGGGCACGTAACGCCTGGGTCTGGTCCATGCCCAGGCCGAGCAATCCAATCGATCCTGCCTGGAGTGCAGCTCGGCGTGGTATCGACGGGTGTCCAGAATGTCCCGGGGGTTTGCCGTGATAGTGCATCAATGGGATCCATTTTCTGAGGACGGTCGTCACAGGACGCGTGACAACACAGGTGCGCTGCTCCACATTTCGATTATATGCGTTGGCAGCACAGAAATGAATGTCAAAGCTGCGTGGGCTGCCGCCGCAGCGTCCCTTCGGATAGGCTGGTAGTTAAGTGCAGCAGGGAACTATTTGAACTTTTGCGACAGGTGTTTGGATGCATCCATTCCACAATAAGATTAAGAACCATCAATTTTGTCTGGGGACGGCAATCAGCCTGGTCGACCCGTCTGTTTGCGAGGCGCTGGCCAGTGACGTCGATTTCCTGTGGATCGATCAGGAACATTCCTCGATTTCGCTGGAAACGCTGAAAACACACCTGATGGGCCTGAAAGGGTCCGAAGTCGCTTCGCTGGTACGAGTGCCGTGGAACGACGCAGTGCGGATCAAGCCGGTGCTGGACTTGGGAGCGGACGGAATTATCGTACCGATGGTACAGACCGCCGCCGATGTCGAGCGTGCCGTGAGTGCCTGCCGCTATCCGCCCCTCGGTGAACGTGGTTTCGGGCCGCTGCGACCTCTTGATTATGGCCGTGGGGACGCGGTGCAATTTTGCGACCACGCCGATGAAAATGTCATGGTGGTGGCCCAGGTCGAGCAGGCTGAGGCGGTCGACAATATTGATGCCATTCTGGCGGTGGAGGGGCTCACCAGCCTTGCGTTCGGCCCCATGGATTTATCGGCGTCGTTGGGGCATCGCGGTCAGCCAGGCCACCCGGATGTATTGGCCGCAGTCCGGCAAGTGATCGACCGTGCACGGCAGGCAGGGGTCCCGACGGGTGTTTCCATTGGTTCTTCGCCGGCTCAGGTGTTGCAGTGGGTGGAGCTGGGCGTCAATTGGATTGCCTTTGGCGCCGACGTCACACTGATGATTCAGAGTTTCCAGGATGTTGCCGCACAGGCCCGCGATCACGCGACGACGGCCGGCGGTCGATAGTGAGGCGAGGTCAGCGGGCCATAGTCCGCCGCCTGCCTTTGATCATGACGCGGGCAATTCGCAGGCCTAAAACAGGGGCAGCGTCTTGCCGGAGCTGAGCTGGAAAGGGCGGTCCAGCACGTCGTGGATCTCGGTGCGTGGATTGATCCCCAATGCCTGGAAAATCGTGGCATGGAGGTCCGCGGGCCCGCAGGCTAGCGTGCGTGGGTAGGCACCGTGGTTGTCGCTGGTTCCGTAACCCTGCCCGCCACGGATGCCGGCACCTGCGAGTGCCACAGAATACACGTTCGGGTAGTGGTCTCTTCCGGCATTCCCGTTGATTTTGGGCGTGCGGCCAAATTCGGTCAGAAAGACCACCAGTGTTTCGTCTAGCATGCCGCGCTGCTCCAGGTCGGTCAGCAGCGTTGAGCAACCCTGATCCCATACCGGCAGTAACCGGTTCTTGAGTCGGTTGAAGTTGTTGGAGTGGGTATCCCACATGTCCCCGGCCCCTCCGTTGAGGTCTCCAGCGGAGCAGATCACCTGGACAACGGGGACACCGACCTCCACCATCCGCCGAGCCAGCAACAGGCTTTGGCCGCCAATGTGATCTCCGTACGCGGTCCGTAACGCGGGGTCTTCCTGATCCAGGTTGTAGGCCTTCTTGACGCCATCACTCAGCAGCATATCCCGTGCGAGTTGATGGAAGTGGCGAAAGCCCTGGTAGTCACTGGTTTGGGTAGGTTGCTTTTCCAGGGTTGCCAGCAGATCGCTCCGCCTGCCGACACGGGCCAGATCTTCCTTGGCGCCCAAGTCGAGAACTTCCGAACCGAGGGTGCGGGAGACTCCGCCCCAGGCTTTCCCGGAGGGGGTCTTGATCACGATTGGGTCATAGAGTGCGCCCAGCCAGCCACCGTATTCACCGGCTTGCAGTGTGCCGTTGTCGACCATGGGGTAGGGCAGTCGCACAGCACGCGGGGCACCTCGAGGCGGTTCGTGGAAGAGCGAGATCATTGCTGCCAGAGAAGGCCAGTCGGTGCGCAGTGGGGGAATGTTGCCCGCTCGGGGAGGGCGGTGTCCTGTCATGTTCCAGTACATACCGCGGCCGTGTGCCGAATCGTCGTGGTGGATCGAACGTATGACGGCCAGCTTCTCTAGCTGCTGGGCCATCCGCGGAATGTGTTCCCCGACATGGTACCCGGGGATCGACGTGGCAATGGTGTCAAAGGTGCCGCGAATTTCAGAGGGGGCATCTGGTTTGGGGTCAAAGGTTTCATGGTGGCTCATGCCGCCCCAGCAATAGACCACAATACAGGACTTGCGGCGCGCTGCGGCGGGCCCTGTTTTTGCTTCGACCTGTTGACGCAATCGCAACCACGTGGGTAACGAAAAACCGAGCATTCCGGCGCTGGTTTTCAGAAGGGTGCGTCGGCTGGGAGCGGAGGGTTGCAGGGGAAATGACACGGGGGCCGTTCTCGTTGGTGGTGAGGCAGGAATGGTCGCCATCACACGATCAACAAAGCAGCGCGTGACGTCAACTGCATTATATAAAATCGGCGGCGAAAGTGCTTGTCGAAAAGCGAAAGTTCGTATTTGGGGGAGGTTTCGTGCCCGCCTCTCGGGGGGGGCGGGAGTTGCGTTAGAAGTCGTCGGGGAAGGGCTGGTCGACCCGCTTTACAGTCACGGGTTTTTTCGCGACGGTGTTTGGTAAGGCACCGTTGTCCATGGTTTTTCAGGCTGCAGGGGACCCCCTGAGAGTGACAAACACGATATGATGACAGCCGGTTTCGTTTACCAGGGGAGTCGTCGGATGAGTACCTCCAGACGTAAGTTTATCAAGCAGTCCTGTGCGTTGGCGGCCGTTGCTGCTGTTCCCCGCTCGGGCAATGGCTGGTTTGAACGGGCACGGCGTCAACGAGACAAAATTCGGATCACGAATGTTGAGCGATTCGTGTTCTACCTGCCCTATCACGACTTCCACGCCAAGGCACTGTTTCGTTATCACGGTCCGAATATCCAGGCGCGGACGGTGTTCAAAGTTTCGACCAATGTCGGGCTCGTCGGTTGGGGGGAGAGTTGGGGCGTCTCTCCCTTTTCAGACGAGGACCGACGTCGCTATGTGGGGAGTTCCCCGTTTGATTGGTTGGCTGCCCGCAAAGATCTGCCGATGAATATGGCGGCTTACGATTTGATGGGAAAGTATCTGGAGATTCCCGCCTGGAAGATGATTGGTCCCCAGGTGCGTACCCGAATTCCGGTAGCGGCCTGGACCGTCTCGCAAGAACCCGAGGCGCTCCAGCGAGAGGTCAAGCACGCTGCCTCACTCGGGTATCGCTGGATCAAATACCATATTGATGAAATCCAGAATGTGCTTGATCAGACCAGAGCCATGCAGGAGGTGGCGCCGAAAGGTTTCCGCGTGCATTTCGATTTCAACGTCAATTCGACGTTGTCGCATGTCGAACCGATTCTCAGGGAGATGGAAAAATTTCCCGTGGTGGGACGTATCGAAGATCCGATCCGGATTTCGGAGACGGAAGGCTGGCGGCATCTCACGGAGACCTGCAAGAGTGAGATCCTGGTACACCATGGGCCCGCCGAGTTCATGAATCGCGGACTTTGTGACGGGAGTATGGCAGGGCACGCGCCGATTGGTAGTGCGATTCGCGTCGCAGCACTGGCAGACAGCGCGGGCTTGCCGTTTATGCTGCAGCAGTGCGGCGGTTTCATTAATCAGGCGTTTCTGGCGCACGAAGCCAGCGTATTTCCGCAAGCGACGTTGGATCACTGCAATCTGGCGCTGCATTGGAATGATCATGTCTGCAGGCAGCCGATGCCGGTGGTCGACGGGATGGTGGACGTACCGCAGGGGCCCGGTCTGGGGATTGAGGTCGTGGAGGAGAAGGTGCGTCAGGCGGCTCAGCTTCCGCCGCCCGCCTATGAGCCGTTCCTGGTCAAGATCATGTACACCAATGGGCCGACCATCGTGGCGCGGCATCTACCTCACCGTGAGGGCCACACCGACGACCTGCGGATTATGAAACGTTTGCTGGGAGATACGTTTCCGGGGCCGCAGCCTGGCTATAACAACCCGGTACGCAGCGAGATGTGGGATGATCTGGACGATCCGCTGTTCCAGAAGGTCTGGAAGCAGACCGAGAACCAGCGGTATGTGGTGCTCTAATCAAGGTGACGGAAACGCGGGCCGGTTACGACTTGGCTGCGGGTTGTTTCGCCAGCCGAGGTGACGGCTTGTCGACCCAGCCCGCCGGGCGTTGTCCAGTTCCCGGTCGTTCCATGTCGCCGAGGTCGGCGCGGGCACGCTCTGCCAATCGTAATAACCTGGCGACCACCTCGGGGTGCGCTGTGGCGACGTTTCGGTCTTCGTGGATGTCGGCCACCAGGTCAAATAATTTGAGTTCGGTTTTTCCTTCAGGTTTTCCCCAATTGCGTTTCTTAGATTCGAGGGAAACAAACAATTTCCAGCGACCCGAACGGACTGCCTGAAGTTGGTCCATCTGATAGTAGTAGAACGCCTCGTGTGGTGAGCTAGCTCCCGGTTGTCCGTTGAGGATCGGCCAGATGTCACGACCGTCAATCGTCCGATCGGCGGGCGCGGTGGTGCCGGCTAAGGCGGCAAAGGTCGGTAGCAGATCGATCGTGCTGGTGACCGCGGCACTACGCGTGTTCGCTGGAATTCTGCCCGGCCAGCGGGCGACGCAAGGAACGCGCATTCCGCCTTCATCGGTCCGGCCTTTACGGCCACGAAGCGGCGCGTTGCTGCCTGCTTTTTCCCGATAGGAACCGTTGTCAGATGTGAACAGTACGAGCGTCTGGCGATCGATGCCTTCACTGCGAAGGGTTTCCAGCAAACGGCCCATGGACCAGTCGATCTCTTCGACCCAGTCCCCGTATTTGCCACCCCGGGATTTCCCGTGAAATGCTTTGCCGGGAAACAGGGGCAGATGCACCGCGGTGTGTGGGAGGTAGAGGAAGAAAGGACGGTCTTTATTGGCGCGAATGAACGCCACCGCCTCGTCCGTGTACCGTTTTGTGATCGTGTCCTGTTGGACCGGCGCTTCGATCACTGTTTCGTTGCGGAGCAGCGGCAGTGGCACCGGCTTGCGGTGCATGTCATTGCTGTAGGGAATGCCGAAATAGTGGTCAAAACCTTGTTTGGTGGGCAGGAAGTCGGGGTGGTCGCCGAGGTGCCACTTGCCAATGCAAGCGGTGGCGTAACCGACGTTGTGGAGAACCTCCGCGACGGTGACTTCGTCCGGATGCAGGCCTTTACGGGCTGCGGGGAAGAGCACACAAAGGTTGCGTTCATCGACGTGCATGTTGCCCCTCCGCGGATAGCAGCCGGTCATCAGGCTGGAACGAGAAGGTGTACAGACCGAGCAGGTGGAATAGAAATCGGTGAGTCGGATGCCCTCCTGCGCCATAGCGTCGAGTGTGGGGGTCGCATGCCGCTGCGCTCCAAAGGGGCCGATGTCTGCATAACCGAGATCGTCACAGAACACCACAATGAAGTTGGGGGGGCGGTTGGTTTCCGCTGCTCCGGTGATACTGGCTGCTGCCAATGTCATCAACGCCATGATCCGCAGGGGGGACAACTGACACATGAAGGCGATGGCGAAGCGGGGCAAATGTTGCATGTGTACGATTCCACCAGATGATGAGTGAGTGGCCCTGTGCGGGTGGCCTGATCCGTCAGGCGGAGATGTGCTTAGCTTATCATGGGCTGGACAGGATGGTCGACTATCAGGCCCGTTGGCGGGCCCAAGCAACGCGTCCAGGGACGCGCGATCTGGTTACCACTCGGGGTGTCTAGGCAATCCGTGCGGCGGCGACCTATGATAAAGCGCAAGGTGTAATGACAGCAGGTTTGCGATGGGCGATCCGGTTGGTTCCCGCGGTGTAGTCAGCAGGAGACGTGGTGTGGAGAAAATTGTGGTGGTGCTTTCAGGCGGTGTCGATTCGGCGACGTTGCTGTACGATCTGCATCACCGAGGCCATCCGCTCAAGTGCCTGTCTTTTGATTACGGACAGCGACACCGACGCGAGATCGAGTCAGCTCGAAAATTGGCGGAGTCGGTGGAGTGCGCCCACGTCGCGGTTGACTTGACGAGTCTTGCTCCATTACTGGCTCATAACAGCCTTTCCGGTCGTAACTGTGAGATTCCTGAGGGGCATTATGCCGAGGAGTCCATGAAACAGACTGTCGTGCCGAATCGCAATATGATCATGCTTTCGATCGCGATCGGCTGGGCTATCGATCTGGAATTCGATGCCGTGGCATATGGTGCCCATGGCGGTGACCACGCGATTTATCCGGATTGTCGCCCCGCGTTTGCGGATGCCATGTCGACAGTGGCAGGACTGTGTGACTGGCGATCGATTGCGCTCCGGCGACCCTTTATTGATCTCGATAAAGGACAAATTGTGCGTCGCGGATACGAACTGGGCGTGCCGTTCGAGCTGACCTGGACATGTTACAACGGCCGGCAGCGGCACTGCGGGAAGTGTGGCGCGTGTCACGAACGAAAGGAGGCGTTTGCCACGCAAGGGTTGTGCGATCCGGTCCCGTACGAAGAAGAGGCGGTCGAGGGATGAGGTGCAGCGCAGTGACACGTCGCGTTGGTGGTGTCCAGTTGCCAAAGGGTGACCGCGCGCCGGTCATGGTAGCTGGATGACGACCCGTTCAATCACGCCAGCGAAGGGGTTCGGGGTGGCATAGTTTCCGACACTACCACCTGTGTCGCGACCGACCTGGAGCCCGTCCGCGGGGAGGGCGGTCAGTGGACCCGCTGCCTTGCCGCGTGCGACAACCTTGCCCGCGATTGAAATCTGCAATCCGCCTTGGCGATCGAGTCGGGCGCCCAGACGCAGGGTACCGTCGGGGAGCCGGTCTGGACTGACGACCCGCGTCAGTTTTCCGTTGCGGCGAAAGCAGAACACCAGGTGGTGCTGTTTGTCGATCAGTAAGGCGTACCCGTGTGCGGAGCCGCCCTGAGCGACGATGACACCGGGCGAGCCTGCCTTGACTGTGGCGGTGACTTCCAGCGCGCGGCCCGAGACGTCAGGAAGTCCGCCGTCACGAGGCAGCTGCGTAGTCGGTTTCAGTGTGAATTTCTTTTGGCGACTGACTTTGCGCGACTGGCGTCCGTCGGGCCACGGCAGCACATGGGCGCGTCTTGCCCAGTCGGTCCAGAGTTGGCCCATGGATTGGGTACGCTGCGGATGCTGCTCAGCCAGATTCTTCAATTCGCTGCGGTCCGACTTGAGATTGTAGAGTTCCCAGGGGCCGTTGCGGCCCTTGGCGACGAGTTTCCAGTCTCCTTGCCGGACTGCGCGGTTGCCTTCGTGTTCCCAGTAGAGTGTACGGGGCGCCAGCGGCTGACCTGCAAATGCTGGGCTTAGGCTGGTTCCTTCCAGCGGTCGGATTTCCTGTCCGTTCCGATTGCGTGGGTAGTTGGCACCGGCCAGGTCGACACAGGTCGCCATAATATCGATCAAATGTGCCGGATCGTGTCGAAATGCATTGTGATCGGTGATGCCGGCGGGCCAATGGGCGATCAGCGGAGTGGAAATCCCACCTTCGTGGACGAAATGTTTGTATTCGCGGAACGGAGTATTGGAGGCATTGGCCCATTGGATGCCGTAGGCGACAAAGGTGTCGGCGGCGCCGGGCATGACACCCACGCCTTGCCGGA
Source organism: Planctomycetaceae bacterium (assembly GCA_002724245.1). Lineage (GTDB taxonomy): Bacteria > Planctomycetota > Planctomycetia > Pirellulales > Pirellulaceae > UBA9264. Next base: position 7,630 of record PBOG01000186.1, on the reverse strand, counting down.
CCGGACGCCCGTCACGCGTTTTCTCGGGAATCATTTTGAACTGCAGTTCACCTGGTTTCATGGCGGGCAACTTGAGCGCTGGGTCGGGACGTGGCTTTCCCCGACTGCCGTACTCTTCCTGGCAGCCACCGTTGTCCTGCAGGAAGAGGACCAGCGTATTGTCGAATTGCTGTTTCGCTTTGAGTGAGTCGAGGATGCGACCAATGCCCTGGTCCATGCTGTCGATCATGGCCGCGTACACTTCCATGCGGCGGCGTTGCCAGGGTTTTTCTTCCGCTTGTTCCCAGTCCTGTACGTTGGGAGCCAGGCCCCACGCCGGGTTGATCAGGCCGAGCTCCTGCATTCGTTGATAACGTTCCTGGCGGAGCGCGTCCCACCCTTTGTCGTAACGCCCTTTGTATCGGGCGATGTCTGCCGGTCGCGCGTGCATCGGCCAGTGGGCTGCGGTATAGGCGACGTACAGAAAGAAGGGAGAGTCATCGTTGTGCTCTCGGATGAACTGGGCAGCGTTATCACTGATGGCATCCGTATAGTAATAGTTGTCTGGATCTGCGGGTGCGATGAGTTGATTGTCGCGGGTTAGAGAGTTGGGGTCGAAGAGACTCCCGGCACCATGGATCGTGCCGTAGAAACGGTCGAAACCACGTTGACGTGGCCAATTGTGCTTGCCCGCGTCGTTTTTCGGACGGACGGTCTTGGTAACGTGCCACTTGCCAGCCATGTAGCAGCGATACCCAGCCGGCCCGAGCACTTCAGGGATGGTCTGGCATTGACGATTGAGGTCGCCTTGGTAGCCGGGGTGGCCCCGATCATCCATCATGTGGCCGACGCCTGCCTGATGGGGGTAGAGGCCGGTTAACAGAGAGGCACGCGTCGGGCAGCACCGGCCGGTGTTATAGAACTGCGTAAAGCGGAGTCCGCCGCTGGCCAGGTGATCAAGATGGGGTGTGGCAATTTCACTGCCGTAACAGCCGATGTCCGAGTAACCCATGTCGTCCGACATGATCAACACGATGTTAGGGCGGGGCGCTGCGGTGAGTGTGGCGACAGGTACGAGACACAACAGAGCAATGACGAAAGTACGCATGAGGAACGACCTTGTCAGAAGACCCGACGGAAGTGAATAGCGCTGCAGCAAGAGATGGGAAACCGTGCTGGCAGCCGAGTTCGTAGCATGCTGCTTGCGTCGCGTCAATGCGCGGGTTACGTCGGTGCTCGGCAGACGCGTTGTGCTGGGTACAGGAAAATGCATGGCATGGCCAGCGATCTGATTGAGTCTGCGCTGCCAACTTTTACCTTACCCGCGGTGGGTGGGCGCGGACCGCTTCTTCGTTGATCTCGGTACCCCAGCCAGGTTGTGTCGGTAGCAGGAGATGACCTTCTTCGATACGTGGCAGTTCGGTCACGAGGTCGTCGTGCCAGGGGACGGTGTCGGGATCGATCTCCATGATCCGGAAATGGGGGGCGATTGCTGACAGGTTCGCGCTGATCATGGTCGCCAGATGCCCGTAGAAATTATGCGGCGCAACGTTGACCTCGTAACTGTCCGCCATGCTGGCGATTTTCAGCCCCTCCGCCAGACCGTTCCAGGGCGTGTCGATGATCGCCACGTCCATCGCTTCGGCATCGAAATAGGGGCGGTAGTCCCGTCGTCCGAACAGGCATTCGCCTGACGCGACGGGGATCGTTGTACCCTGGCGGATGTAGGCCAGTGCCTGCGGACTGCGGGTGTCGATTTCGACCCACAGGATGTCGTAGGGCTCCATCACCCTGGCCATCTTCAAGAACCCTTCGGTTTTGAAGTTGAAATTCAGGTCCACCAGGATGTCGATGTCTGGGCCTGCCCCCTCGCGTAACGCCTCCAGCTGCCTCTCCATCGCCCGCAGCACGTGGCGGTCCGCGTTCAGTTCGGGGAATCCGTCTCCGGGTGTAAATCCGGGTGCGTGTAAACGGGGGGGATCATCGAACAGAAAGACGTTGGTCTTCAGGGCAGTGTAACCGGCCGCCGTCACCTCGCGACCGAGGTCGGCCACATCAGCCAGTGAGCGGACGGGAGGTATTTGCATGGCGTCTGGCCAGGCCAACCGATAGGTTCCGCAGTGCGACCAGTAGAGCCGAATCCGCTCGCGCACTGGGCCACCGAACAGTTGGTAAACAGGAATCCCCAACGCCTTGGCTTTGATGTCAAGCAGCGCATTCTCGATGGCCCCGATTGCTTGCTGCACGGCACCACCGCTCGCTTGTCTGCGTACTGCGTACAACTCGGCAACACGGGCTTCGTAGGGACAGGGATCCTGATTCAGAAGTAACGGGGCCAGATTCTCGATGATGCTGGTAACGCCCATCCCGCCAAACGACTCGTTGTACTCACTCCAGCCGACGAGCCCTTCGTCGGTAGAGATTTTGAGAAAGTCCAGGTTGCGAAAGCCACCGTCTGCGTGCAGGCACTTCAGTTGGGTAATTTTCATTGTCGGACTCCTGGAGAGCGTCGAAAAGGCTGCTGCGTCACATCGTCGGTCGATATTTGGCGGCAGGAGGATACGTGCAGGATGTCGGACCCCCAGAGGCGTCGTCTCGGGTTACATGAGGGTCCTCAGCCCGGACCATATCGTACGCCCCCGCAGCAACGTAGACGAGTCGTCTCCGGCACCCTACAAGTGCGCGTCCGTCGATGTTGCCAGGCGGCCAATCGACGGCTTCGTTCGATTCCGGGAGTCGAAGACGGTGCGGTGTTGTTCCTGGTCGGTGTTCGGACGCTGCTCCGCAGGTTGCATGGCTCTGTTCCTCGGAGATGCGTTTCAGGACAGAAGGTAAGCGTGGGGCAGTGGAGAATTGTTAAGATTATGTGTAGAACTGGCGAATCGCGCCAGTTCTGGCCGGTTATATCAGAGCGTGTTAATCCCTATGGACGCGAACTATTTGCTACTGGGCGGGGCGGTAGTGCTCGGCCTCTACATGGCCTGGAACATCGGTGCCAACGATGTTGCCAATTCGATGGCGGATGCGGTCGGCTCGAAATCAATTACGCTTCGTAATGCGGTGATTGCCGCGGCGATTTGTGAATTTCTGGGTGCTGTCCTGGTTGGCTCGAGTGTGACTGACACGATCCGCAAGGGAATCATCAAGCCGGAAGTTGTCGCCGACGGAGCCGTTTCCCAACCCGCCCAGCGAAGCCTGGGAAAGAATGAGGGGAACGATGCTACTGCTGCACCCATTGAGATGAGTCAGCCGGCCAGAAAACTGGCGCTCGGTATGACCTGTGCGCTATTCGCTGCAGCGATCTGGTTGCACGCGGCGTCCAGTTTCGGGATGCCGGTGTCGACGACGCACTCGATTGTGGGTGCGGTGGCAGGTGTCGGCATTGTGGCGTTTGGTGCCAGTGCGATCGACTGGTGGGTGCTGGCTCAGATTGTTGCCAGTTGGTTTATTTCACCGGTTGCCGGGGGCCTGTTGGCCTGCCTGTTATTCACCCTGATCCGCCGCGCGATCCTGATGCGGCCGCAGCCCGCCAACGCTGCGTTGCGGTTCGCACCATTGCTGGTCTTCCTGGTCGCTTTTGTGATGTCGTCGGCGATTTTGCATAAGGGGCTGCGGAATGTGTTTCAAGAGGCGTCTGCTGATTGGCGTTGGTTGTCAGAGCAGGCGGTCTGGGTTGCGATCAGTATAGGGCTGATTGCCATGATCGGAGCGAGATTCTATCTGGTGCGGAGGCTCGGTGTCGCGATGTCTTTGGACACGGCGAAACAGCTCCAACACGTCGAGGTGGCGCTCGCTCCGATCGTGGTATTGACTTCCTGCTGCGTGGCGTTTTCCCATGGTGCCAACGATGTGGCGAACTCGATTGGCCCTTTGGCCGCGGTCGTCGATATCGTCAGTAATGGCACGATCGAGAACCAGGTGCCGGTGCCTTTCTGGGTGCTTTGTCTGGGTGGCGCGGGAATTGCCGCCGGCCTGGCGATGTATGGATATCGTGTGATGCACACCGTGGGTTCTCGCATTACCGACCTGACTCCTTCGTGTGGTATTGCGGCTGATGTTTCGGCGACCGCCGTGGTACTCCTGTGCAGTCAATTGCAGTTGCCCGTTTCGACGACACACACACTCGTGGGTGCGATTTTAGGAGTCGGTCTGGCGCGCGGCCTGGCTTCGGTCAATCAGTCCGTCACTCGCAATATTTTTGGTGGCTGGCTGTTGACCGTACCTGCAGCCGCCGGCGTGGCGATGCTGCTCTACGCGCTGGCCGCTTTCTGTTTCCTCTAGGCCGCCTGCCGCGTCAGTCGGAGGCTGTGTTTCGCAGCGCTGCAGCTAGTGGTCGGCTGAGGTGTTCGGCGTAAATGCGATTGCACTCGGCTGAGGGGTGGCCATCCCAAGCGTTTACCCAGCGATTCCGATCGCCCTGACGCAGAAACGCGGGCTCCATGTCGACGATTTCGAAACCCGCCGTCTGGGCGGCACGCGTTGCCTGCCGGCACCACTTCGCGATCAGGCGTAACCGTGTGTCAGGTTGGTTGAAATTCCCCCGCCCATACCACAATGCGGCAAACAAAGGTGGTGGCAAACCCCGCCGCGCATTGTGGGCTTTGATGGATTTCAAGGCGGCACAGAATGCTTGCCATTCGGTTGAATCTGGCTGGTAAACGCGATCCAACGCGATCCACCATTGCGGAATCACGCCGATGTTGCGTAGGAGTTGGTCACACCGGGTCTTGAGAAATTGGCGCGTGGCGACAAGTCGGCAGCGGCCAAGTGTCTCGATGCCGAGGAACAGCCATCGATAGTTGTCCAGTTCGACGGCGTAATTCTGGGCTCTGGGCTGTGGGTCGTTGACGCAGAACCCCACCACGATTCGGTCGGGGGTGACGCGATCGACAAACTGGGTTAGGTTGCGCGCGTGTTCCGTCGTGGGAGTGCTCGGTTGTCCGAAGTTGAGCACTTCGATGTTCCGCTCGGGGAACCTTTCCCTGAGGTGACGCTGAATTCGCTCCGTATAACGTTCCTCGAGCGACAACCCCGATCCCCAGGTGAAAGAATCTCCGAGTACCATCACGCGATACGTTCCACTTGGTTTGGGGACCTTAAATTCCCGTTCGCGAAATCCGAACCGGTTAGTGGTTACCGGGTGTCCCCAGGTAATGGTCCGGTAATCGTTGGCTGGGCGTCGTGCGTGGATCCAGCGGAGTGTCATTTCCAGCCCGACAATCGAAAACGCCAAGGCCGCGATGGTACAGAGCGCGCCGGCGGTCCGCTTTCGCAGTTGTATCCCGTCGCTGCTGCTGGCCCACAGTGCCAGCAGGCCGAGGGGTGGCATGAGGGCGAAGAACAGGCCGCTGCTGCCACCGATCCAGAACAGGCCTGCCAGCCCAATCAACAGCCAAAGTGCCGCAGCCAGTCGAGCGATATGGGTTGAAGCGAAACAGCCCAACAGCTGTTGCCGTGTTGGGTCGCGGGTGGCCTGCCACAGACAGACCCAGCCCGCCAGCCAGGCCAACGTCACCAGCCAGCGGGCGGGAGTGCTTGAAACGCTGGATGACCAGCTCAGAAACGGTGCTATGCCGCAGCAGAACCAGATGGTAATTGCGGTACGGTGTGACATGCCGGCCCAGACTTGTGGGGAGTACGTGGGGTGGGTTCTAGCTTACGGCGCGAAGGCCTTTTTTGTCTCCTGCTCTGAGGGGGGGATACGAGGAGTACCCTGGTGGCAGCGCCGTTGTGACCGACTGACAAGTCGCGGTATGATTAAGCGGACTTGACCAATACTCCGGCAGCGGCGCAGGACGGGTAGCCGTTTTCGTCGGCGCGTCTTTCACACTTGGATTCGAGGGCAGAACATGTTGACGATGTTGGGGAGCCCGCGCCGTTGTTGTGACGGGATCACACGTCGCGAGACATTGAAAGCAGGTGCGTTGTCGTCGCTCGGTGGTTTCGGGCTGGTCGACGCGTTGCGGGCGGAAGCGGCCCAGCGTATTCCCAGCGGCCCCGCCAAGAATGTCATCCTCTTGTACCTGCTGGGCGGCGCGCCCACGCAGGATATGTATGACATGAAACCGACGGCGCCTACCGAAGTCCGTGGCGACTTCAAGCCCATCGCGACGAGTGCCAGTGGTGTTGAGGTGTGCGAGTTGTTACCGGGTACTGCCAGGTGGATGCATAAAGCCGCGGTGGTTCGCAGTGTCAATCACCGCGCGGGTTGCCACAACACGCTGCCCAGTTACACCGGCTACGAAGCTCCGCTGGATAATATCTCGACGACCAAATCCAGCTACCCTCCGAGCATGGGATCCATCTGCGAATACCTCAATCAAGATCCTACGCGACCTGCCTACGTCTATCTTCCCTGCTACCTCGGCTGGGGCCAGTCGATTCGCCGCCCAGGGCCCTATGCCGGGTTCCTGGGGAAACGGTTTGATCCGCTCTATTCTGAATGTCGGCCCTATGTAGACAACCCACCGGACAAGGCGTACCACTCGCAGGTGCTTCGCGGTGAGCCCTTTATTCCGCACAGTGCGTTGGATGCGCGGATGACCCTCGATCGGCTGGACCAGCGGCGCGGATTGCTGGCCCAGATTGACCAGCAACGCGCGCAATTGCACTCCAGCCAGGCGGTAGAATCGTATGACCAGCAGAAGCAGCGGGCGTGGAATCTGTTGACATCTTCAGGGGTCCGGCAGGCCTTCGATCTGGATCGCGAAGATCCAGCGCTGCGCGATCGTTATGGGCGTAGTTTGTTCGGTGCCAGCGCGCTTACGGGGCGTCGCTTGCTGGAGGCTGGTGTGCGTTTTGTCAACGTGACCTGGGATTGTTACTGGGAACGCTTGAAGCTGTCGTACGAGTGCTGGGATACACATGAGCGAAATGCCGGCGTGCTCAAGGATTACAATTTGCCACAACTGGACCTGACGTACAGCGCCTTGATGGAAGACCTGGATCAGCGTGGTTTGCTTGATGAGACTCTGGTGGTGGTAATGAGTGACTTCGGCCGCACTCCCAAAATCAACAAGAAAGCAGGGCGCGACCACTGGACACATTGTTACAGCGTGATGTTGGCCGGGGCGGGCATTCGAGGCGGCACGCTGTATGGGGCCTCTGATGCACAGGCAGCGTATGTGGCGGCAGACCCTGTCAGTACAGGTGATATCTGCGCGACCATTTTTCAATGCCTGGGCATTGATCCTGAACTGCGCGTGCCCGATCGATTCGGCCGTCCCGTACACGTCACGCATGGCGGCCGCCCGATCGAAGCGATTCTCTCCTGATGCCACAGGTATTGGATGTCTTCGGCCAGCGAACGATTACCGATCATCGACGTCGCACCGCTACGAGAAGATGGCGCAGACATTGACGCGACCGTGGCGGCCATCCAGGCTGTCTGTCGCAGTTGGGGTTTCTTCTACGTGGTGGGGCATGGGGTGGACCCACGAGTCATCAGGCGTCTGGCGGAATTGAGCCAGGTTTTTTTTGAGCAGCCGGCGGCGGCCAAGGCGGCGGTCGGGATGGAGCGTGGAGGCCGGGCATGGCGAGGTTATTTCAAAGTGGGGGATGAACTGACCGGAGGTCGCCCGGACTGCAAAGAAGGACTCTATTTGGGGACTGATTTGCCCGACGCCGATCCACGCGTGGCGGGAGGCTTGCC
>PBOG01000185.1 GCA_002724245.1 Planctomycetaceae bacterium | reverse complement strand
GGTATCCCCACTCGACCCAAGTAAAATGCTTCCACCGTTTCGTTGCCTGCGGTGATTGCCTGGAAACGTTGTTCCACTCGAAGTACAGGAGGAGTCGTTGCCAGGAGGGGGGGAGACGTCTTGAGTTGCGCGTGCTGTGACCAGCGCGAACAGGGTCCACTGGCGGAGGTGATTACCCAAGAGGCGTCTGCGAGTTGGCACTCCGGCCATCGCTTCCCAGCCCTGTTTATTTGTATTCTTGTTTGTCATTGGTTTGTTTGTCATTGGTTTGTTTGTCATTGGAATAAGGAGCGCGGAATGTCTTTGGCAGAACAGTTGAAACTGGAAGAAGAGACTTTTTCCTTTGAGCTGAAGATCACCTCGATCACGCAGAGCAAAGAGGGGACTCAGGTCAATGCAACCGGCACGGTCGGTCGCTACGGCAAGGTCTGGTTGACGTACGATTTCACAGCCAATCCGAAACAGGAGCATACGGGTTCCTTTGTCGGCATTGGTCGCGCGGTGACAGACGACGGTGTTGCCAATGAAGGGCAGCGCAGGGGTGTGTATGTCGGTGACGGCTTAACGGGTACCGTCTACTCGCTCGATGACGTTAGTGATGGCGCGCCGAATTTCTGTGTCGAGCATTGGGATCTGAAAGCGGAGACGATCCAACTGCAGTTTGCCAGACTCGAGAGGTGATCTGCGGACCTGGAATACGTTCCCCTGAGCAAAGATGTGCGGCTCGTGCGCTGAAGACTGCGGTCCTGCAGTGTCTGGTACAGAAGTGCTATACGCCGAGGGAACGATCGGATTGTGTCGGACTGAACGCGGGCCCGTTGGCATGATCCAGCGGGCCTGCTGGCATTGCAGTGGCCAGCGCGTTGCTGTCGGGGAAGCGGTCGCTGGCCGGTGCATTCCGCCGGCTGTTCGCAGAGAACGCTCAAGTTGCCACCTCCACACCTGAAGCAGCGCTGCAAGCCTGCATGATGTTTCGCGTCTTTCGCAGGAGAAACCGCTCCAGCTAGGGCTGACTCAGCGAGGGTGGCGTCGACCCGTGAATCGGAACAGGCAATCCACAACGCCAATGGCTGTTGTGCATGCGAAAGCGGCTCGAACACGCGTTTCTTACGGTCGAAGATGGGACGCACTGTGACGTGGCGCACTGTGACGTGGCGCACTGTGACGTGGCGCACTGTGATGCGGCTGCAGAAAGATCAGGCAATGCTTGCCCACTTCTGTGTTGGTTCGTAGCGATGCAGTAGATTTTCGGCCTCGTGATCCACGGCGACAAGATGAATCCATTCGTTGTCGAACAATTGTTGTACGTGGGGCAACTCCTGCAGCATTTGGCTGATTCGATCGCACGGGGCTTCGATCACGACGAGCAATCTGAGGGGCTCGTGGTATGGCATGGATCCGTTCATCACGGATTGTCGGGCGAGGCCGGTTCTCAGATCACTCTGTGGTCCGGCCATGATTCCGAAACGGCCCACCACATTGTGATAAATCTTGCTACCGCTGCCATAGACTTCCGGGTCCGTCGCGGAGAAGTAGTGCTCACTGTTGATCCATTGCCCGACAACGGTTGGCCCGGCCAATACGCCCTGAAGCAGCGCACCCGATGAATCGCCACGGTAGTCGTAGTTGTTCAGGAAAACGCGACCCTTCAGGTCGATCTGTTGCGACAGTTCTCGGCTGCCGATAATGAACGCGGCGTTTCCGGATAATCCCCATTCCGGCCGCACCTCACTCCAGTCTCCGGCGCGGCGATCGATGTCACGCTCGATCGCCGAGGGTGTCGCGTCCTTCTTCACGAGCGGTAACCGTGCGCCGCGTTCCTGGTTGGTTCTGACGGCCGCATCGCGAAGACCCTTAGTCAAACGCGTCATGTCCTCCTGATGACTTGAGGGAATGTCCTCCGGATCAAAGATGACGACAGCGTCGGTGGTGGTATCGTGGAGTCCCGCGATGAAATGGGTGTCCTCGGGGATGGCAATCCCGTTGTTCGCCAATTGTGATCGCACTTCCGGCTTGTTGGCGATGGACGCGAAGACGCGGGCATTCGCCTTGCCAGGGTGGCCCCCACAGGCTCCGCAGTGAAGCGCCGCCTCAAACGGGTTGTTATCAGATGAACTGCCGTGCCCGCACACCAGCACGAGGCGGGCAAGGTTACTAGTCAGGCCGATCGTGCGCAGCGCAGTCTCCACCGTTGACACCTGCTCGCTCAGTGTTAGCCCCAGCTCGATGCCCTCGTCCTTTTTCATTTCGTCGATTGTCATCGTGGTGGAGACAGCGGGAGCGACGATGTCCGCGAATCGCTCTCGGTACTTGCGGTACCAACGCGGGAAAAGCGTACGACCGAACAAAGGCACGCCAAATAACCACCCCAGCGACTCGACTGTAATGTACGGAGTCAGCACGTGCGCTTTCAGATCATGAATCAACTCGTGGGTTGTGTGGAAGAAATTTTTTCCGGATTTGTGTTTGGCGAGCAGTTCGTCCTGATTGCTTCTGGCCAATTCAAATACTGTGTGCTGGGCTTCCGCGATCGCAGGATATTGCTCGGTCAAGTGATGACTGCCATGAGACTGATGGCGAATGAACACCGTGAAGAAGCCGGCAAAACCAATGGTTTCGTAGTTCCCGACAGCCTCCAAATTGCGGCGGAATGTCTCGGAGCGGACATCGATACAGAACATCGCCTGAGCGTCCGGTCGGGGTTTTGTGGCAGTCGACGACGGCGCAGTATTGACGCCGGCCGCGATCTGGCTGAGCAGATCGTCCTGATAACCGGTCTCGAACGCTTTCAGCCAAACGGGTCCATGTTCCGATTCCGGCAATGCATCCAGCCATTCCAAAAGAGTCTGCAAGCTTTCGATCGGCGCGTCTTTCAACTGCGTGGGATCGAGCTGCAGAAAATCGGCCAGCTCATGTAAACGCACTGCTGCCGATAGCCCGGCTGCATGAACCTGGAGTTCTTCATCCGAGGCATTCTTTTCGTGCTGAATCCAGGCGGTGATGCCGGGATACGTGCCCTCAATGCCGAGCTCACTCTGGCAGGTCTGTTTGACCAGCTCGCGTTCGTACCAGATTCGAACCGCAAGATACTGCACGAGATCAACGGGATGGGCTTCCTGCCATTCATATCCAGCACTCAACTCACCTCGCCAGTTGATGAAGCTTGCCCAGCCGCACAAAGCGGTCAGTTGAAGTGACAAGTAGTCCTGCCGGATGTCCTCCGGAATGCCAAGCGCATCCAGATGTTCAAGCAACGCGTCTTCCGCAGATGCTGGTAGATTCGCAATCTTCCGTCTACTCTGTCGGATCCCGCACGGTGACCATTCTTTTGCGGCCAGGGATTTCCATGTCTGGTAGAAGCCTCGATCTCTATCCGGCATCGACCAGACCGCGTGGCCTTCGTCCAGGAACGCGGCGCACCATTTGGTCACTTCCCGGTCGATCGGATCGGCTAACTGAGTGTGCAAGGTATGGTCACACCACGCCGCCAGCGTCAGACTTCCAGCGAGCGGGTCTGCTTCTTCCTCTCGTGGCTTCAATACCGGAGCAAGCCGGTTCGCAAGATCCCGTAGGAATGGTGCGTCGGGTGAGCGATTGACAAACGCAGCGAGTGTCTCATCGGCAGGCGCCGTGAGGCCGGTTAAGAGATGGGCTCGCAAAACATCGAAGTGGCTCACCGTATGTTCGTTCAGCGATACGTGCTGGTCCTGCGATCTTGTTCGCAGGGACGCTTCGAGGTGTTCGGGTCGAATTCTCCCCGACCGATAATATTCTCGAAAGGTCTCGTTTGGCAGATAGCCAGTTCCGCCGACAAAGCGTCGTCCCAACCGCACCGCTTCTTCGAAATGAAGCGATTCCAGGCTGTGTAACGGATTGTGATGAACGAAGGTCGGCATTGGCCAGTAATGTGCAATGACTCCCGCAGCCCGAGAAACCAGTTCCCGGATTTCCTGGCATTGGGTATCAGAGTTCGATGCGTTGTTGGAAGTCAGGTTCATTTGATCCTCACGATGGTGCTTGCCACTTCGTTCACTCCGACGTTAAGCCATCCATGAGGCACTACGCTAAGTGAAACCAGCAGTAAGAGTATGATCGCAATGGCTGTAATCTCCGCCGGACGAAGATCGTCATAGCGCAGGTCGGCACGGTGCGGCCCAAAGAGAATGCGTTGCATCAGCTTGAACAGACACCAGGACAAGCTAAACCACGTCAACAGGACGATGACCATCCCACCTGACATGGCGGACGAACTGAGCAACACTCCGACATAGCCGAAAAACAATCCGAAAGGCGGTAAACCCAACGCCACCATCACCAGCAGCGCCAGACACAATGCAAATTTGGGCATGGGCTGGGCAAGGCCGCCAATCCTGGTCAAGTTGAGATTTCCGTAGCGTACTTGCACTCGATCCCAGGCGAGCAGCATTCCCACGGTAACCAGCAGCACCGCGCTGGCATACACAACCGCCTCTGGCGACATCACAACCGCCTCTGGCGACATGCTGCCGCCACTCGCGAGGTGCCACCAAAGAATCGCGTAGAAGGCAACACCGGTGTAGGCGACCAGATGCAAAACATCTGTTTGCACAACCGCTTTGATCGAGGCGTAGACTGCCCCGAACAAGGCCAGCACGGCCAGGCCCGCAAGAATGTCCGCCGGCAACTGGGGGGTCAGCACTGTCATCCCGTACACACCGGCGATTGGCATCAGGGTGGCCATTAGGATGTTCCAGCCGCGGGGGAGTCTGGTGAGCGCGCCGACGTAGGCGCCTTGCAGCGGAAAGAGAGGCGCCAGCAGGGCCGTGACCAGCAGCAGCGCGGCTGGTCCCACCGGCACATCTGCAAGCGAAGTCACTTCGCGCCCCGACAGAACCAGCGCGACCAGAGCTGTGATCGGCAGGAAAAATCGACTGCGGTCCAATGTCTCCGCGGTCTTCTTGCCGATGTGTCGTAGCCTGAGCGCCACGCCGTCCAGGTAAAGGCGGTTCACGAAACACAGATACAGCGTCGTTTGAACACGGGTAATGATCTGCGGGCGATTCAACGTTCGCCCTAGGCGTTTCGTGTATGCCATGACCCAGCCAGTGAAGATGAGTGCTATCGCAACCACCAGGATTCCCGCGAACAAGCCGCTGGGCAATGAGGCGGCCTGGTAGTACGCAATTTCGGTCGCCTTCGGATACAGGAATTTCGTGAACATCTCGGCCGAGTAGAGATAAACCAACGTGGTGACTGTCACCACGACCAGCATCACCACCTGCGCCTTGATCGATTTCGCCCCACGTAACCGATAGAGCGTCAGCATTGCCTGCGACGCCGTGATCCAACTGAAGAGCAGGAAGATTGTCAGTCCCTGGGAATCGCTGCCGAGGGGAATGTGCAAGAGCTCGTGTACGCCCCATAGAATGAGGAGCGGAAAAGCAAGCGACGTCATTAACCCGAGCACCCAGGTCACGACACTCAATGACGGTCCCTCTGCCGGTTTCTCAGGTTGCTTTGGCTCGTGTCGCGTCTCATGAATCACGTTGCCACAGTTGAGAAAGATCGTGGCTTTGAACAGGCCGTGTGCCATAAGGTGGAAGATCGCCAGAGAGTAGGCACCTACCCCGCACTCCATGATCATATAGCCCATCTGTCCAATGGTTGAGTATCCGAGCGCCTTCTTGATGTCATTCTGGACCAACATCATGCTCGTTCCCAGAACTGCGGTCACCAGCCCGACAGCAAACGCGACATGCAATGTCGCAGGACTCTGCACGTATAACGGTGCGAGGCGTGTCATGAGGAAACCGCCTGCATTGATAATCCCGGCATGCAGCAGCGCGGTAATGGGCGTTGGGGCGAAGAGGAAATCAGGCAGCCACATGTGGAGTGGGAACTGGGCCGACTTGCTCATGGCGCCAACGAAGAGCAGCAATGTCACCGCGGTGGCCCCGCTGAGCTCAAAACCGCCGACCTTCAGTAACGTGACCGGCTTCGCTGCGGACTGCTCGAATAACTCCAAAAACTCGATGGTTCCCCAGAGTTGATACGCCAGCACGATGCCTGCGAGAAATGCGATGTCTCCAGCACGTAACATAATGAAGGTGCGAAATGAACTGCGCGCGGTGAGCTGATGGGCGTAGTTATAAATCAGATGGGAGAGCAACCAACTCAGTAGTTGCCAGGCCAGAAACAGCAACATCAAATCACGCGCCGAGACCATCACGAGCAGCGTTGAAATCGTGAATGCCAGCAAGGCTTGATACCGCGATTGTCCCAGTTCCGACTGGAGGTAGCGGACGGAGTACCGATAGAGAACCAGGCCGATCGAGGCGATCAGCACCATCATCACCGCACTCAAACGGTCGATAGACAATTCAATCGTCGGCAGGAAAACCCACGGTGTTTCACAGATCACCAGGGGAGTGGCGACGTAGCCGTCCGCGGCTGTCTCGACGAGTGCCACAATCGCGAACACCAATGCCACGGCAAGTGCAAATACGCCGAAGTTGTAGTTTCGGTCGTCAGTGTTGCG
>PBOG01000184.1 GCA_002724245.1 Planctomycetaceae bacterium | reverse complement strand
TTCCAGCCTGCCGCTCTTCGTGATTCATCAGGGCCCTGCAACCGTAACCAAGGGCAAGGATCGCTTCAGGTCCTCAACCGCCGCAGGGCTAAGCTTGAGATCCGTCAGGTAGATATCCCGCAAAGACTTCAGCTGCCTTAGATGCCGCAAGCCCTCATCCGTGACCTTCGTGCCGTACAAATTCAACGACTGCAAGTTCCTTAACTTCCCAATGTGCTCAAGAGCTCGATCCGTCACTGCACAGCGGGCAATGTAGAGTCCTCGCAACTGCGTCAAACTAGCCAGATGTGCAACTCCCGAGTCACCAATACTGGTATTCGAGAGTGTCAATTGCTCAAGCTTCGAGAACTGCTGAAGGAATCTGAGGTGTTCATCACGTATCTTGGTGCGTCCCAGGTCTAAACGCACCGGCTGTTGTTCATCCAACGCAACCAACCCCAACATCTGTAGCGCAACAACAAACCCTCTTTGCTGGCGTTCCGTAACCAGGTCTACTACGCCAGAAAATGTCACATCGGTTCCGCGGACGTAGAGACTGTGTAACTGTGTCAATTGCGACAGGTACCCCAAGCCTTCGTCAGTTACTTCCGTGTTGGTCAAGTTGAGTTCTTGCAACGAGACACAGTTCGCGATGTGCTTCAACCCAATATCCGTGATGCTGCAGCCATTCAAATCAAGTTGCCTTAACTGGGGCAATGCTCGTATTTCTCGAAGACCAAGATCCGTAACACGGCTATCACGTACACAAATGGATCGTAGCATTGGCCAAGACGAGAGAGCCTTGAATGCTGCATTGGTCACCACACGCGAGCATACGACGTGGCGCAGCTTTGCCAAACGTGTGAATGACGACATCCCTTCATCGGTGATTCGACTCCCTTCAAAATCCAGAGATTCCAACGATTTCAAACGTGCAATCACAAGCGCGCCTTTGTCGCTAACCTGTGTATCAACTAGTTCAAGATGTTTCAATTTTGCGCAATCAGTTAACTCGACTAGCGCATCATCACCGAAACGCGGGCCCACAAAACGCACAGCAATCACGTCGTCACCGGAATGCTGAATTCGAGCTCCGAGCTTCTGCAACTCAAGCAGCGTGTTTTTTTGCACGTGCAACCCCAATCTTCGCCACAAGGGTCAAGCAGTGGCTAATGCCACTTCAACAAGTGGATCCTTCAGAACCATTTTACCCGAGACAGGGTCTTCATCATGCCTTGGTTTCATCCGTATTGCAATCAAACCGTTGGCAAGTACTATCGCTCTCGCAGAAGTGAAACAACACCTCGAGTCATCAAACGCACACAGAACTCTCAGAGTCCGTGTGCACAACAACATCGCGGGAAGGAAACTTGAGATGTCCAAACACGATGTAGACAACCTATAACCAAACCAAGTCTACCGCAGCCGGCTTTCGCACTTAACGACTTCCTTATAGACCCAACGCATACAACTGCCATCTACGTTCCGGTCATTACACCATGACATCCACAGCTCGAATGCAGGGCAGAGCAGGGGCGAGGTGCCCTTGCATGTCGATCTTGTGACTGCAAGACGCGTCCCCTGAGTCGCAAGCATCAACATGTAGAATAAATTGCCGCTGGATACGAACAAACTGACGCGTTGAGCAAACAAACCAAATCCGCATGCAGTTGCCCCCAAAGTCATACTAACTGGCATAGACACTATGAGCGAAAATCAAGCCACTCCCAAACTGAACTACCTGGCAAAACTCCCCTCCAACAAGGAGATTGCAATTGGGTGCATCGGGGCTGGATTCATCATGGCCGACTGCCATCTGGTCGCATACCGCCAAGCCGGATTCAATCCTATTGCGATTGCTTCACGTACAAAGGAAAAAGCAAAACAGGTTGCAGAACGTCATGAGATCAACACGGCATACAGTTCCTACCAGGCATTACTGCAAGACCCAGCCATTGAAGTCATCGACATCGCCGTACCACCGGACCAACAGTGGCCAGTTATTCAAGAGGTGGTCAAACACAACGACCATATTCGCGGCGTGCTAGCCCAAAAGCCCCTCGGAGTGGACTACTCCGAAGCCAGAAGAATAGTCGATGCTTGCCGCCAGGCCGGTATTACCTTGGCCGTCAACCAAAACATGCGTTACGACCATTCCATCCGTGCCTGCAAAGACCTGTTAGGGCAAGAATTGCTCGGTGATCCGGTGCTGGCAACAATCGACATGCGAGCAATACCCCATTGGATGGAGTGGCAGCAACGGCTGGGCTGGGTCACTTTACGGATCATGTCAATCCACCACCTCGATGCCTTCCGATTCCTGTTCGGCAATCCGCTGCGCGTATTTGCCAGCTTCCGTCCCGACCCTCGTACCGCGCAACTATTTTCCCACCATGATGGAATCTGCCTCTACATCCTGGAATACGAAAATGGTCTCCGCGTCGCAGGGTGCGATGACGTTTGGACAGGGCCTGCCCGCGAGGGTGCTGAATCAGACATCTATATCCGCTGGCGCGTCGAGGGGACCAGCGGACTGGCGCTAGGAACGATAGGCTGGCCCAGCTATCCAACGCCAACGCCCAGCACGCTCGACTTTACGACCACCCACTCCCCGGAAAAGTGGTTTCGCCCGCGCTGGAAAGAATGCTGGTTCCCGGATGCATTTGTCGGTCCAATGGCGGAATTGTTATGTGCCCTGGAAAAAGGTGCAGAACCTGAGATCAGCGGGCGTGACAACCTCGATACGATGGCGCTCGTCGATGCATGCTATCTTTCAGCCGCCGAGCATCGCTCGGTAACGCTTGAAGAAATCAAGAGTAAAACCACATAACCCCGACAACCGGCAAATCCACCTGGATGCGGGCAAGTCAAGACGTGGCACATTGCGTCCTTTTGCGACCGGAAAACCCACTCGATTTTCTCTGCCAGACCGGTTTCTTGAGCTATGTTTCCTAATGGAGAAACTCCTTTCCGTTGTAGTACCGTCCGAATTCGTCTCTTCGCAAAGGCAGCACAATATGACCCTGTTGTACCGCCCCAATCGCAAAGCCGGTCCCCATCGTATTCACAGTATGCGACGTGGAAACATCCTGGTCCTGACAGCCTTATTTATGACTGGCCTGACTGCACTGCTGGCCCTTTCAATCGATCTTGGCCACATCTACACAACCCAGTCTCAACTTGATCGATCAGTTGACGCGGCAGCTTTGGCCGGTGCCAGTCAATTATCTGAAGGCCATGAAGCGACCCAAGAAAAAATTGTGGAATATCTCGTCCGCAACCCGATTGGTCCCGGTTCCTCCGTTACCAACGAAAACGCGTTAGAAACAAAAAAGCTGGAATTCCTGGCCCAACACTCCGACGATCTCGAAATTCAAACTGGCCACTGGAATGCGTTGACGCGCAGCTTTGAGACAGGTGAATCTCCTCACTCAGCGGTACTGGTCTCGATGACCTACCCACGGCAACCTCTGTTTTTTGGTCGTGTACTTGGACGAAGCCAGTTTCAAGTACACCGTAGTGCAGTTGCGATGTATCAACCCCGTGACATCATGCTGACGCTTGACCTGTCAGGGTCAATGAATGACGACAGCGAATACGGTGCAATGCAGCAATTGGGGGAAGACGCCGTAAACCTGAATCTGGAACAGATCTGGCACGAAATGGGAGCACCCGTGTATGGAAACATGGGATTTGAGCCCACGTGGGTGACGATCCCTTTCCTCCCTCTCCCTGCTGCGGTCACCTGGAAGGGAAATCAGGTCGTGGTGAACTCTTCGGTACCAATCGAGTTGGCCCGAATCTACAAGTCGAACGGTGGCTACCGAGAGTACAACAGCATTGGGACCTCAGCCACGCTGCAATATCAGCATCGACTAATCTATCGATGCGAGCTTAGCATTAATGGCCAGGTTGAAACGGTAAACTTTTTCAACAATGGACATATGCGCCGTGGCCTTGGCCTGGACGGAGTCGACTACCCTTCGGAAGGCAGCTGGGATGATGTCATTGAAGCTTGCCGAAATCACCGTGCAGACCTGCCCTGGTACGATCAGCAAGTCCGTGATTCCGGGAATCTGCGAAAATTCGGCGTCAAATCTGCAATTAACTTCTGGCTGAAGAACAAGCCACGTGCCAGCCAATCACCATTTCTGGCACAGGTAAGCGCCCAGCCACTGACCGCTGTCAAAGATGCTGTCGACGTTTTCCTTGACGATGTTGGTCAGGTCAGCACTAAAGATCGCGTTGGCGTTAGTGTCTACAACTCGGAAAACGGCTTCGGCATGACAGAGTGCAGTTTGACCGAAGACTTGCAAGAAGTTCACGAAGTCACTCGTACGCGGCAGGCCGGGCACTACCAAGGCTGGACGAATATCGCAGCTGGCCTCAAGAACGCTCGTCAGGAACTGGAACAAAACGGCCGTAACGGCGCATCAAAAATCATCGTGCTTATGACGGATGGGGGCGCTAACTGGATAGGCGGAACAGAAAGTGGCTACCAACCCGAACAAGCTCGCCAGGAAGTGCTTACAGAAGCACAACAGTGTCGAGACTTGCAATTCCCCGTAGTAACCATCAGCCTGGGTAGCAGGGCCGACCTGGATTTAATGGAGAAAGTCGCTGAGATTTCGGGGGGTGTCCATTACAGCATTCCAGGCGGAGTACCTGTCGAAACGTATGCTGACGATTTGGTCGATACATTCCAGGAAATCGCCACCGCGCGGCCGCTGAAACTAGTCCAATAACCCCATAAGACTGATGGTTTCGTTGTTGGGAGACAAGTCAAAACGTAAATCACCGCCAATCAGGCTATTTGACCACGATCCCTCGTAGCTCCAGCCGTCGATTCTGATAAGATCAGGACGTTGCCAACTGACAATTTTCCGATCTCTCTAATTGGTTGATCAATTCGAAAACTCGAAGTGAACTGGATGACCGCTGGCACACACAATGCGTGCGAGAGGAAAGTCCGGGCTCCACAGGACAGGGTGGTCGGTAACGCCGACCGGTTGCGAAGTCAGGGAAAGTGCCACAGAAAATAGACCGCCGATGACCGCTATTTGCGGAACAGGTAAGGGTGAAACGGTGCGGTAAGAGCGCACCAGCAGACAGGGTGACCTGTCTGGCTTGGCAAACCCCACCCGGAGCAAGGCCAAACAGGAAGCAGATTTAGTCCGAATCGCTATCGACTTCCGGGTAGGCCGCTTGAGACGCCGAGCAATCGGCGCCCTAGATAAATGGCCATCGACCGTTTAATCAACGGTAACAGAACCCGGCTTACAGGTTCACTTCGTTTTCATTGATCAAAGAGCGGTGGTAACCACGGGTTCCGCAGCCGCCCCTGTCTATCAGGCAGATTTTCTCTGCAATACTTCGGCAGGAATCAAGCCCTCATCAATTACCTGCAATAACTTGGAAATACAGAGCTTATTCATACTCGTTTGTTTGCAGTGAGCTTCCGCGCGAAGCGATTCGTGCAAACTGGATGGCATGCGAACTGTGATCACGCGCGTCGGCTCTTCGTCGCCGCCAGTCTGCCGCTTTTCACGCAACTTGGCAAGCATCTGCTGAATGCGGGCGTATTCTTCGGTGCGTTCGAATTCTTGCTTTTCCGCTGCAGTCGGAAACAACCTGCTGATCACTCCACCAACCCCCAGCACCTCTCGAAAAAACATTACCCAATCCGGCTTCTGCCGGAACATTTCGCTAGCAACTCGGTACGCCTCCTGCTGCCGATCGGCAGTGGCAGGGGGAGACTGAATGCCGGGGGAAGTTGCCAGCGCACTTTCTCCGGGCAAACTCGCCGCATTGATCCGCAGGGTTTCCGTCTGTCTGTGCGATGAGCCTAACTGTGTCATGGTGCTCTCCTTTGACTGGGATGCATAGTGCAAGAAACGATGTATTAGCCGAGCCGTTTGCTCGACCCGCACAATCATTCCACCGAGGTCAAGGGTTGCTCGCATGTCACTACAGTCATTGGACTTATGTCATTTCAGTGCTAGTGCCCAAACAACTTGCATCCATGCCCACCCGGCAGGCACGCCCCCGCTGCCCAAAAAACAGGCACGGCAGTTTTTCACATTCCCCTAACTGTCCACCTAAAACAGGCCATCCATCCCGTATCTTGACGATATGGACCTCGATTCCAAAGATTTTCAGGCCACTTCAGGCTTGCCTGCCGAGAAAAGGACGACTCAATGACGATAGAACAACAGAAAATTGATAAGATCTTCAGGCTGACGAATCGGGAGGTGTGGGTCGTGACCGCTGGTACGCCTCAACGGCGGGGAGGACTGCTCGCAACCTGGATCCTGCAGGCTTCACTCGACCGCGAATCCCCGGTTCTCATGGCCGGAATTGCACCAAACCACTTCACCCGTCAACTCATTGACGAAACCGGCGCTTTTGCAACACACCTCTTGCACCAGAACCAGGTTGACCTGGCCCTCAAGTTTGCACTCGGCTCTGGCAGAAGTGTCGACAAACTGGCCGGCCTGCGCGTCTCAGAAACAGAAACTGGCTGCCCGTTACTGAAAGATGCACTTTGCTGGCTGGATTGCCGGGTCTTCGCCAGACTTGACACAGGCGACCGCATCTTTTTCTGGGCGGATGTAGTCGCAGGCGACCAACAAGGAAAGTCGCCACCACTCACTGAACAGGAACTCCTGCAACATGTCGACGGCGAGATCCGGAACCAGTTGATCGCAGACCGTCAACATGACATCGAAAAACAGAAGCCCCAACACAACGAGTGGCGACAAAACCTGCCAGCACTCCTTAGGCCCGCATGATCGCAACCCAGCGACGAACCCGTACCTTGCCATACTCCGCAACGCACGATGCTTCCGCATGGCTGCCAATCACAAATTAGCATGTCTACAATGTAATTTTGCCGCATCCATTTCATTGGAGTCACGAACGCACGGTGCACGACCACGAACGCTCTCAAACAGTCGACCAGGAAAATGCCCTCTTGGTGCGTGTCATCATGCCCAACGACTCAGTCAGCGGAGAACCGCTTGAGGAATTAGCCGGACTCGCGGAAACCGTAGGGGTCGTTATCGTTGGCGGCATTACCCAGAAACGCCAGAAGCTTGATAGCAGTAGCTGCCTGGGAAAAGGAAAGCTGGAAGAACTGCATCAGCTCGTGGAGACCTGTAATGCCGACGTGGTAATTTTCGACAACGATCTGACACCAAGCCAAACACGCAATCTAGAAAAAACGCTCAAAGTCAAAGTCATTGACCGAACCGAGCTCATCCTGGATATCTTCGCCTCGAACGCACGGACTTATGAATCCCGCCTCGCAGTCGAATTAGCTCAGCTTGAATACTCGCTACCTCGTTTGAAACGCCTGTGGACACACCTGTCTCGTTACAGCATGGGTGTAGGCATGCGGGGCCCTGGTGAAAAGCAGCTCGAGATCGATCGGCGTCTGGTCGAAAAACGCATCTACGACTTGCGGTCTGAGATCAAGACAATCGAACACCGCAAAGAACGACAAGTTTCTGCACGCCAGGACCAAATGACAGTGTCGCTCGTCGGCTACACGAACTCTGGCAAGAGCACGTTAATGAACTCACTAACTGCAGCGGGGGTCACTGCCGAAAACAAGCTATTCGCAACCCTGGACACACGTACGCGGCGCTGGCAACTTCCCAGCTGGGGCCCTGTGTTACTAAGCGACACCGTTGGCTTCATCCGCGATCTACCGCACCGACTTATTACTAGCTTCAAAGCAACACTAGAAGAAACCAGGCAGGCCAATCTTCTTTTACACGTCGCGGATGCCAGCAACCCATCTGCACTGGAACAGATTAGTGCCGTCTCCGAAGTGTTGCACGAACTCGGAATCGACAGCAAAGACACCGTACTCGTTGCCAACAAAATTGACCTCTGTACTCAGAAGCAGCATCTCGAGACTCTCCTGCGCCGATACCCGAATGCAGTCCCCATCAGTGCCCGCACGAAGGAGGGGTTCGACCGACTTGCCAAGACCGTTAGCGACGCACTAAGCAGAACTTTTCACGACGTAGATGTCGAGACGGGTGTTGAAAATGGCAAACTCATGGCATACCTCGCTGCCCATGGTGAAATACTCTCCAAACGCTTCCATGAAACGCGTGTAACTATTCACTGCCGTCTCCCAGGAAAACACCTCGGACGAATTGCTGGACCCGCAGTCACCGTGCGGCAACACCAGATCGAACATCCAGACGACAATGGACCACATGTTGATTCCTCGGCAGAAGACATAGCCTAACCGATGGCAAGACGCACGCTTGATCGAGCTCGAATTATCATTACTGGAGCCTCTAGTGGGATTGGCCTTGCCCTGGCAAAGCAACTCGGGCAACAGGGCGCGCAACTCCTTGTCACAGCGAGACGAGAGGACCGCCTTCGCCAACTCTCAGACATCATTTCGAAATCAGGCAAAGCAAAACGCCCAATTATCGTGGCCGGAGACATCACCGACTTCAAGGTCCAAAAACATGTTATCGAAACCGCACAACGCGACATGGGCGGCCTCGATATCCTTGTAAACAATGCCGGTTTGGGCGCATTAGGACCGTTCTCCGAAGCCACACCAGAAAGACTACGTCGCGTCCTTGACGTGAACTTCATCGCCCCAGTGGAACTTATCCGAAAATCGATTCCAATGCTGCGACAAGGAAACAATGCACTAATTGTTAATGTCGGATCCGTTCTCGGACATCGAGCAGTGCCTGGAAAGAGTGAGTATTGCGCCAGCAAGTTCGCACTCCACGGATTCAGCGACGCCCTGCGATGCGAACTGGCCGGCCAGAACATCGACGTGCTCTTAGTGAGTCCAAGCACGACATCAAGTGAGTTCTTCGATCAGGTTATAAGAACACCGTCTTCCGCCAAACCACACCTGCACAACGCTATGTCGCCAGAAAAGGTCGCGCAACGAACAATGCGGGCGATGGAACGTGGCCAGCACGAGCTGATCCTCTCAACTGGAGGAAAACTCCTCGTCTGGATCGACCGACTCTGTCCACCTTTGGCGAACCGACTAGTTGCCTATTTCGGCTAAACGCAATCTTACGACCAAACAAAAAAACGGCCGCCAGCTTGAATACTGGCGACCGTCTTCAATTGTCAACAAATGTCCTGCCAAAGCAGAACCAGCCTCATGCCGAAGGAAAGATGTCCCAACCCTGACGGTATTCTTTCTTCACAACATGCATTACTTCTGGTGCGTTCGTCGCTACCAGCTTTTGGGCATCCCATTCAATCTGCTTGCCTTTGCCAGGCTCTTTCGCAGCCCAAACAGCCAGGTTACCCAGCAAAATCGTCTCGGTAAGTGGACCGGCGTACTCAGCAAAGTTCGACTTTGCCTGTTCACCACCTTTGATCGCGGCAACCCATTCTTCGACATGGCCGATAGACTTCTTGTATTCCACCTTTGGAGGATCTACGCCCAACCAGTGCAAACCCTGTTCCGCATAGTCACCAAGGGCATACAACGTACCCTTTTCACCAACGATCAGGGCACCACTACCAACCATCTTTTTGCCTTGCAGCAACTCCTGCGGTGGCAACTTCTTCCCATCATACCAACGGAATTTTAATCCTGGACGCCAATCATTCGCGGGAAACGCGAAGTCGATGACTGACCATGCGGGATAGGTTTCTTCGTTGTGCCCCGATGTTTCCGCGACAACGGAGGTAGGATTCGCGAGGTCCAATGCAGCAAAAGGCATATTGACGGTGTGGCAAGCCATATCACCGAGGGCACCAGTCCCGAATTCCCACCATCCTCGCCACTTGAACGGATGATAAGCCTGGTGGTAATCCCGCTCATTCGCTGGGCCAAGCCATTCGTTCCAATGCACAGTGGATGGCGTGGCTGGCTTGTCCTTGGGCTTACCCAAACCTTGCGGCCAAACCGGTCGGTTGGTCCAGATATGAACTTCCTTAATTGTTCCGAGAGGACTTCCCTTTTTGAAAGCAGCCTCGCAATACCGCAAGTTGGGATGGGCAGTGAACTGATTTCCCATCTGTGTGGCCAACTTGTTTTCGCGAGCAATCTGGCCCATCAAGCGTGCTTCTTGGATTGTGTGGGTCATCGGCTTCTGCGTAAAGCAATGAATCCCCATCCGCATGGCACGAATAGACGCAGGAGCATGATTGTGGTCAGGAGTGCTGACCGTCACTGCATCGATGGTTTTATTCATCTCGTCAAGCATTTTGCGGTAATCAAAATACTTCTTCGCCTTTGTAAACCTGGCCGCCGCCTTCCCCAGGTTCCCCTCATCAATGTCACAGATCGCAACCATGTTTCCATGACGTCCAATTGCGCGTGAATCACTTGCGCCTTTACCGCCAACACCGATACTCGCAAAGCTAATCTCATCTATGGCAGCTCGACTCGGCCTTGGTGCAACTCCGCCGGCGACCCAGAATCCGGTACCAGCGGCAGCCGTTGTCGTCACGAACTTGCGACGTGTGGTTTTCTTGCTCATCCGAGAAACTCCTTGAAACTAACTGGTTTATGAATGGACCCCATCAATGTCTAATCACTCGCCTGAAACCTAACTAGTCTACCAAATCCCCTAAGTTCCGTCACAAATTTAGTGCCAGCACCTGGCCTACTCCAGGAACGGGTGCAAAGTAAGTCATAACCGTTCTCACCATGTCTCCCTTATGACGGGAGCCAACGAAAATCACCGGTTCTTTTCTTGTCGCCGACCACTAACTATTTTCATTTTTCCCCCATTGCCTCACGCAACTCAGCCAAAGTGACATTGCCGTCATCGTTAGCATCTGCTGCGCTGTAAACAAACCCCTCTTGCGACCACTCCTCTTTAGCCAAGACACCATTCTCATTCAAATCAAACTTCTTGAGCCAATTCGAAGCATGCTGCGCCAACTGTTCTGCATCACTGAGCTTGGGCTGATTACTGGCCTTCTTCTTTGCACGACTTCGCGAACTGCTACGGTCTGCGGAAGATCGACGCCGCCCGCGACGCTGTGCAACCTGCACGTCAACAGAAACTTCTTTATTCAATTGATCAACCGGAAAATCCATACCAAATTTTGTGCGGTCTACGGTAAATCGAGTCTTCAACGAAAGGCCTCGATTCGCAACATCGATACTCGCTGGAAACCGAATCGTCTGAGTCACACCCCGCAGTGTTAAATCTCCAGTGATCGTGAAACCATCCTCGTCCCTAACAACCTCAGTCGAACGAAAAACAATAGTGGAGTGTTCTTTCACCGCCAAAAACTCGCCTCCTTGCAGTCTCGCAAGAAGCTCTTCGTCTTCACTCCACAATGAGTCGGCAGGCACCGTTAGTGAAATCTCCGTTACGGTTGAACCACTCACCCTAATCACGCCAGATAACTCACCGAAACCAGCTTCGTAGAGTTCGCCGGTGGGCTGAGTTCCCACAAACCGCAGCTCGGTATTACTGGCAGACAACACGACTCGGCCGTTCACAATGCGTACGCGGGCAGGGCGACTCTTCGCTGTAGCGCCACCTCCCATGCCACCCATCATGCCACCCATCATGCCACCCATCATGCCGCCGCCACCGCCACCGCGACCTCCTCCACCGCCGCCAAACATCCCGCCACCACCACCGCGCCCCCCTCGACCACCGCCACCTCCTCGACCACCGCCACCACCTCGACCACCACCACCACCGCCAAACATCCCTCCACCGCGTGATGTGGGAGCGCTAGCCACAGGAATGCCCGGCCCACTGCTACCTTTCCTCATGTCGGCAAAATCTGCTCCGGAGGGTGGCTTGCGCTCTGCGACCTGCTCTTCACATCCTGCCAGACACAAGTATGCCAGCGTCATGGACCACAGAACTTTTGTGCGCATCATTTACTCCCCAGTCACAATACTTGCTGACTCGTGCCATTTATCGATGTGAATGCCACTGACTTCACATCAAAGTACAAACATGCGAAGTGCACGTGTGCTTCCGACAGTTTATTCGACCAGCGCGACTCTAGCCAGTAAACCGTGGGCCGTTCTGACTGATATCCTTGAGTTTGGCTATTTTTTGGACATCAATCCCGCCAGCCAGACGGGGTCTTCACCATCACTCGCATCTCTTCAAGAGTGCTGCAAACCTATCAGCGATGCCCAATGACTCCAGATCAACAGTCGCCTGGGTAATCCGAATCATCTGCGCAGCCCGTTGCTTGTCTCCCAACTTATAGTGAGCCATCGCCAAAGCATAAGTAGCACGTAATCTACGGTCTGAACCGACACGGCTCTTCTGTTTAACAACTCGCCATTGGCCTAAAGCCTGCTGCCACGACTCTCGGTTTGTACCGTCCAGTAATAACTGCGCATACTCTTCCAGAAGCGTTCCGTCACGCGGGTGCATTTGCACCAGAGTTTCATAGAGCTTTATTGCCCGCCTCTGCTGCCCGGACTTTGCCATCGCACGAGCCTGAATTTGCGAAACTTGCTTGCGGCCCTGGGAATCCAGCTCTTCCCAATAGTTCGCGAACTGCGTTAGAGCAGCGACCTGCAAACGGGCCAGCGCAGGCTGAAAACGACGGTCAACAGAACGCATGACGCGGTCGATGTGCCCGATCATTTCCAATGCGTCACCTCGTGAGCAGGCCCTGGCCTCCTGCAACAACTTTTCAGCCGGCAGACCTTGAACCGGCCGCAACGCAACGATGACCACATTCAACGCCGCAGCACTAGCCCGCCATGCGTCAGGAGGGGAAGGGCTGCCTGCCAATGCGTCAGAAAGCCACTTCTGTACCGTGGTCCAATCGTCGTCTCGAAAATAGCGCAGACGGATGCGAACAGCCTCGACCACAGCCTGACGCGCAATCGCCGACCACTCTCTCGGCAGTTCTCCTTGGTCATCAACCACCAAGCTCGCAAAATAGGACCAGGCTTCATCCACCATAGCAAACTGAGCAGCTGAGTTCTTTTGCGTCGCAGCGAGGCGATGTTGCCAACACTTAGCTGCAGATATAACCGCATCGGCCTGTGTCAACGCCAGAGTCTGGTAGACCCGAAGCGCTTCATCCCAGGCCTGACGAGCCTCACACAGCCTGGCTTTCAACCAACGCACCGAGTCAGCAGTTGACGACCGTGGCCAATTGAGCACATGTTCGTCCACTAATTGCTCAACGGAAGCCCGCCGAGTGGGCTCGCCACGCGCCAACTCATATGCAAACATTACAGCTCGGTAATGTGCGTCGTGCGCTTTCGGATGCCCCTGCATCGCCACCGCTAATTCGCGATAACGGGATATTGCCACTGGGTACTTTTCACGTTTCTCTTCTATCAGCGCAGCGCTGAATGACAGCCGAAAGGCTGCTTCCGTGGCTTTGGATTGAACGGCCATTCGTGCAGCTTTGTCGTACGCTGTGACCGCTTCATCATCGCGGCCACTGCGCCATAGGTTACGGGCCGCAAGCTCCAGCACGTCAACACTTCCCGTTGAACCCACCCGATTCGCAGTATCCACCAACAACAAGCTTGCTCTGTGCGACCAATAAGGCCCGTGGCGTCTCTCAATTACACGTGCCAGCTCCACTGACATCTCACGCCACTTTAGCGCATCGCGTTTGTTGTTTGATGCGATCGCCGTGCGCCACAAAGCAACACATACTTCGATCCGTACTTGATCCAGATCAGGATTGCGAGTCACCTCCTTTGCGACTCGCTCTAACCACTCCCACCCTGCAGCCGCCTTGCCGCTACTCAAATACAACCTGCCCGTCTCCACATACAATTGCTGCCGAACCTTATCCGGAGGCTTTGACTTCTCAATCTGCCGCACCAGTTCGGCAGCGGACTTGAGACTGCCACGCAAGCGGTAACACACAACTTGCTCCAATTGAATCATCCAATACAGAGAGTCCTCGGGAGACACTACCTTCAAAGGGAGTTTCAGCTGTTCCAGTGCTTGCGTAAGGGCCGCATCACGGTCGGCTTCGCCGGGGCGATAACAGAGTGCTCGTTCTCGGTAAGCTCGTCCCAAACGATAAAGTGCATGATTCTGCAGAGACAGCAGCTCACCGCTTCCAAGAACTTGAAGATCAGACCTGGACGCGTCTCGCCTGGGTATTTCACGATTCAAGTCAATCACCAATTTATCCAGGCCATTGACAACCACACGCACCAGACCCTGGACATCCGCGAGACTGAGCTGACCGGCGCCCCCGACTTCGACCTCCTGCCGAGTAAGCGTCGCTCGCTCTAACGCCATGAGCAACGCCTGCATACGAACCAGGAAGACACGAGGATGACCGGCGTGCATCTCCGCAAAACGAGCCGCCCAAGCCTCCCCTTTCTTCCAGACAGCACCACGTTGATGCGGCGGCAAATTCAACGCTTGCAACGTGTACCCGTGAATCAACTGTTCAACAAGGCGGCCGCGCTGGTCAACCGCGAGACTCGGCGACTCCAATTGCTGAAGACAATACCGTTCCGCCAACAGGAATAGACGGCGACGGTGCAAGCCTTGAACAAACTTCTCATCTTGTGTTTCGGCACAAGCGCCGACCATAGGAAGACTACTGCAAACCACAACCGGCAGCAGTATTCTCAGGAAATGGTCCATACAACTCACCATCTGCTTTACGTCACCTGTTCACTCCTGGCAGTTTCTCATCAAACAAGAAGCAACCAGCTATGCCCTCCGGACCAACCCACACCTTCCTGGTGTTTTATCACTCAAATACGGCAACGCAATGAAACCCGATTGGTCTTCGCTGCATCACAACATGAGCGGACCACTTGGACCGAAACCCGCTTCACAAAAACATCCTTCCGTGCCTGGGCATTCCTGGACCAGGCTTTGGCAAAATCAAATTCGCTCGGACGCCGCAAACTGCACCTGCTTGAAACCAGCCAACCTCGCCTGGTCATACACGTCAACTACATCCCCGATCGGAACTTCCTGATCTGGATGTAGGATCACCTTTGCCGATTGTCTGATTGCGGCAATCTGATCGAGACGTCTACGAACCTCATCCAGACTTGCCACACGCATATTGTTGATCTGCCAACGAAGGGTACGGCCTTCCCAAATTAAACGGATCACAATTTCGTCAAAATCAAGGTCGGGGGCGGGCTCTGCCATTTCCGTGACTTGCGTTCCTGCGACCGTCAACAAACTAGTCGGCAGCATATTCTCAACTACCTGAAAACTCGCCGTCCACACGAAAAACACCAACAGCAAGAAAACTACATCAATCATTGGCGTCATCGAGATCTCAAGATCGCCGCGCGTCCGCTGGTGTAACTCAGGCCGCCGCATCAGCGTACATCCTCCGGTCGCAACACCGCAAAGGTCACATTCCAAATCCCTGCTCGAACACAAGACAGCATGATCGGCTCAACATATTGAAACGCGACGTGACGATCCGTACGAACCACGACTTCGACGTCACGACCGTCATCCTGAATCGCGCGCTGGAACAACGGCACCAACTGCCCCCCAAGGACCGACCGCCCTGCCAGGATAATTTTTCCGTCAGGTAGAACATTCACCGTAACACGCGGCCCTTCGGTAGCCGTTCGCTTCTCACCGCTGATAGCCGAAGGCAAAGGCAATTCAAGCTGCGACTCTCTCTTGGCCAAATGGCTCGATACGAGAAAAAAAATGATCAACAAGAACACAACATCGATCATTGGCGTCATGTTGAAACCAACTTCTCTTCGTCGATGCTGTTGAGGCAGCCGCATCACTTGACTCATCGTGCAGGGGGAGCCGGAGGAGATTTCCCCGAACGAACCGTTTTGCCGGATCTACGTTTAAGAGGAACAAATACTTGTTGTGCTAAATAGGCGACCTCGGCAACAAACTGGTCGACTCGGTTACGAAAGATCGCGAATGCGCCTAACGAAGGGATCGCCACAATCAAACCTCCAACCGTTGTCACCAGCGCCTGATAAATACCTTCCGCCAGATCCGCGGCTCCTGCCGACCCCTGAGTAACCGCAACCCGCTGAAACGCCATGATCATTCCCATCACAGTGCCCAGCAACCCAACCATCGGCGCGATATTCCCGATGACCGAAAGGTACTCCGTTTTTCTCAACAACCGGGCAGCCTGCTCTGCCAATGCATCTTCAAGAGCCTTTTCCGCAGCCGTCCATCCACCATCCACTTCCGACAAGCCGTGCACCAGCACAAAAGAAAGAAAACTTGGCCGCGACCTGCACACTTCATCGGCATCACGGACCTGGCCGCCTGCCAGCAATTGCTGCACTTGTTCTGCAAGGCCTTCCGGCATCAATGTTGTGCGACGAATTGTGATCAACTGGTCTATTACCAGGTAGAACGATGTAACAGACAAAGCGAACAACAAAAACATGATGCCCCAACCAACGGGGCCGCCCGAAAGCACAATTTCAAAGAACCCCTGAGATTCGACCTCAGCCGTCGCCTCCACAGATGTCGCTGACTCTACATCTTGCGCAACAACTGAGCTCGGCGCGGTACCGGCTAGGAAGATGCCAAGCAACACGCCTGAAGTTAACGCGTTGTAACCGCGCCGACCCGCGATCCGAGTGCACAATCTCATCATTATCGCGATTCGCGAAATTGGCTCATACGTGGCTGTTGTTGTGTCCATTTTACCGCTCTCTATCCTGGCGCACTCGCTGCAGGCGTTTCTGCGCTGCACTCGCTGCAGGCAAACTCTCAGGAAGGTCCAAAACCTCACGATAAACCAATTCCGCTTCTTGCTGCTGCCCAGCCAACTCCAAGCACTGCGCCGCGCTCAACAGAGCCTCTGGCACCAACGTCTGGAGATGCGAATGCAATATTGGAATACGTAGCAATTCCAAGGATGCATCAAGAAATTTCTCCTGCCTCGCCAATCCTTTACCCAACAGGAAACAGGGCCCGGCTCGCAATCCTTCTGGCATCCTCTGAATGCGCTGCCGCCAAACCCCAACTTGGTCGGCGGATACCGTCACCAGCTTGATTCTCCACAGCTGCGCTTCAGCCAGAAAACCGATTCGCAGATCTTGATCCGCAGCCAGAGACTCAAGATTACTGAGCGCTTGAGAACGCTGAGAAGTTGCGATCATCCAACTGGATCCAATCAATCTCTCAGCCACAGTCGCACCGCGCAACCACTGTCGAGCACTCTGCTCTTCGACTGCGGCCAGTTTCCCAGGGACAACCCACATTAGTGGGATCACGTCAAAACAACGCGCTGTCGGATCACTTCCGAGAATTAACAGAAACCGTTGCGCAGCGGCAACCATGTCACCTTTGTTCTGAAAGCACTGCACCTCCTTCGCAAAAATTTCGCGGAGCATCCAGCTGCGTTTTTCCTCGCGTTCAGCCAATCGATAACTCTGAAGTGCTGCTTCGTATTTACCCCGTTGAAACAGACGTGCGGCCAACTTATGCGATTCCGTCCGTTTTGTTTCAAGACTCAACACACGATTCGATTCAATCCGCTGCGTCCGCCCCGATAAGAGCCGAAGTGTCAATGATTCACCCGTGTAATCAAGCACTTCCCCCTTACGTGTCGCCACTGTACGCGTGTCTTTACTGCGAACGACTACGACATCCTGTGCCCAACTGGACAGACAATGCAACGCCACCAGCCAGAGCGCCATCACACGGACACTCACAGGCATCCGGCGCGGCGAGAGGCGGTCCCTAGACAATGGCTTCCAGTCTGGCATATCGCATCTTGTTCAATTGCCAATATTAACTTAGCGTCACACGGAATCCTGCAACTCACGAGCCACCGCGCCCGCAGCCCCCAAATCCACAGTTCCGGGCCTAGTTCGTTCACAGTAACTCAACATGACACACTCATTTCCTGGCAAGCACATAACGTCGCGGAAGGAGCGGTTGAGCCGCGCATCACCTCCTGTGACGTTCAACAGTACCAGCGCTCCGTTACCAGCGCTCCGTAAGGAACAGTACCTTCGCTTACCCGCAATTTGCACGGCCATTCTAGGAATGGCCTTTTGACCGGTCAATCTCGACTCAAATCCCTACAGCATTCACAACCAAGGTTCGATTCTTCCAGGTGAACGCCGCTTTCCTGTGGCAGCTGCAGCAAATCGCCGGAGGAATCTCGCGTCAAACAGGCTACCTGCACATTTCCCTCGGCGCTGAAAAAAACGCGCCGGCCGGTTAGTATTTGTGATGTGAAGCGATGCTACCAGGAACAAGAAGAAAAGCACTATAACCCTGGAGCATGAAAAACCGCCCACCGATGCCCCTTGAATTATTTCTCACGCTCGAACAACACGCGCCTTCAGGAAACTCGCGGTTTGATGACAAGCTCACCTGACACGAACGCTAATCTCAAAACCACAAGCACCGACGTTGCAGCCTCTGCGAAACCCGTCCAGCTGCGTTTTGCCAATGTATTCAAGTGTGTGCTTCCGTTAGCCCTCCTGCTCCTGATCGCTGCGTGGCTCTGGGTGCTGTATGGAAACGAACAGATGCTCAGCGATTTGTTCGAACCTTCATTAGTCGAAGCCCACGGGATCGTCCTTATGAATGGCGCCCCATTAGGTCACGCTGAAGTTACGACAGTCCCTTTGCGGAAAAGCCTCACTGGCGCATTTGGAATGACTGATGCAAAAGGGCGTTTCACACTCCGCACACTTTCCCGAACGAGGTCACTGCCCGGTGCTTACCCTGGCCAGCATAAAGTCGGCGTTGTTGCCTACCAACCAACACAGCAGGCATTTGGAAGCCCAACAGCACGGACACCGATGCAATTTCGCAATCCTAACCAGAGCCCCCTTACAATCACCGTTTCGAGTAGTCCTGACCAGAACCAGGAAATCCGCATTGAATTGGAAGGAGAACTGGCACCCGTTTCCGCAACGCCGGAATCAACTCGCGTGAGTGAAGTGCTGGGAGAATTTGATCTGAACAAGAATGGAAAACTTGACGCAAACGAAATTCCACAGGATGGCGCCGCAGCATACCTGGCCAACGCTGATGCCAATGGTGATAGCAGTGTCGACAAAATCGAGTTACTCAACAGCATACGACAGCACCCCCAGCCAGCAACCTCTGCAGACAACATGATGCAAGTGGGGGCAGGATTCATCGTCGGCCACATCTTCAACGCCCATGACCAAAACGAGGACGGCGTGCTCGATAAAGAGGAAGTAGCAAAGATGCCTGCTGAGAACCGTGAACACGCCCGAATTGCCAAAGCAGACCTCAATAACGACGGTGTCATTGAGAGAGAAGAACTGACGGCGACGGTCCAAGACGAATAGTCAGGATCGCAACTGTCCGGTGACTCTTAGAAATCTGCTTACCGGATTCCCCTACTTGCTGCGGGAAAATTTCTGAATTCCGTTACCACTGACCGTCTCTACCAGATAGTAAACCTCGCCAGCTTCATCTTCGCCAAACGCGATCGCAGGCGTGCCTTGCTTCAAGACAACCATGTTGCGAATTGGTTTCTCGGATTTCGTGTCATAATGCAGGGCCCAGATTCTGCCGCTGATGTAATCACCGAACAGATAATGACCGGCAAGCTCTGGCAATTTATGACCGCGATACACAACTCCTCCAGTAATCGATTTCCCAATCTGGTGGTCGTATTCCCAGCAAGGCGCCACCGTTTGCTCGGGGCGCACACCCGGCTGATTTCCAAATCCATAGTTCCCCTCGCGCACACTCCAACCATAATTCCCACCGCTGCGAAGTATATTGATTTCTTCCCAGAGATCCTGGCCTACATCGCCACACCAAATCAAACCTGTTTTCCGATCTACCGAGAGCCGCCAGACATTCCGAAATCCATATGCGAAAATCTCCGGTTTCGCGTGCGGCCGATCAACAAAAGGATTGTCGCGGGGAATTGCATAACCCAGCCCCTGCTGCTTCCGATCCACGTCAATTCTGAGAATCGATCCCATCCATGTTTTCAGGTTCTGTGCATGATGCATCGGGTCATTTCGTCCCCCTCCATCCCCCAAAGCGATGTAGAGAAATCCGTCATTCCCAAAAACCAAACTACCCCCATTATGATTTGAAAACGGCTGAGGGATCTTCATCAGAACCTCTTCCTTGTTCGCGTCTGCATGCTGCCCACCTGACTCAGCAACGCGAAATCGCGAAACGATGGATGTGCGTGGTTCAGCACGCGAACTGTAATAGACAAACAACTCGCCGTTCTCTTTGAACCGTGGATGAAAAGCCAACCCGAGCAGTCCCTCTTCATCATCATCTGTCCACGGCTGCACTCTGTCTGCTATATCCAGGAACACCTTTGTCTCGCGGTCTTTTTCATCGAATGAGTGCACGACACCACGTTGGGTAGCGACAAAGATACGTCCACTACCGTCAGCCGCGTTCGTCAACACCATCGGTCGCAATTTGCGCACCTTCCCTTCCTCATCCACTGCTTCCCATCCGCTCAACTTCAACTCTGGAAAGGCCGGAACCGACTGCAACCCCAACACTCCGTCATTGACGTCAGGAACAACGCCCGTTTCGGGCAAACGTCTGATCTTGATATTGCGGAACGAAACCAGGTTGCCATGGTCTTGCAAACAAATATGACCAACCGAAGCCTTACCAAACCGTGGCATTTTCGCGAACTTGCTTTTTGCCACGCGTTGATTCCAATCGTCATCTCCCTTGTTGAAGTAGTAGTAGCTCACACCATTCACCACGACTTCACTCTGCAACGGTGAGACACGCAAATAAACATGATTCCACTGACCTGCCGGACGAGTGGAGTCATCAACTTCCGGGCTCTTGTACCCGACCTGCGCCTCAAAGCGCTTGGCCCAGTCAGGTTTCGTGGGGCTGTACAGCTGATACAACCACCCCGCTTTTTGTGGGTCATGTCCGTCTACGTTGTCTTGAACCTGTACTTCAGGTCCCGTTTGCCAAGGCTGCGACTCTTCTTCTGTGACGTGGAACATAATCCCACTATTACCACCTTTAGAGATCTTGTACTCGATCGACAATTCAAACCACTTGTACTGCTTTGTCGTGACGATATCACCGGCACCGTTTGTAGAGCGCACCAGCGCGCCATCTTTTACTACCCATCCCGCAGCGATGCCTTGACGCCGATAGTTGCGCCATTGAGCGGTCGTTTTTCCATCAAACAACAACTTCCAGCCACCTCGCTTCTCAGCGTCGGTAAGCTGATTCAAGGGCGCACCTAAACCTTGTGCAGATAAAACAAGCAACAACGAAAAAAGCAGGACCTGAAAGGCACTTCTTAGTAGACGCATGAATGTAATCCTCTGCACAGAAAACGGCGGCAAGCGAGAAGAGCGTGACAACTGCTATGAAGAAACTGACCTGTTTCGGACAAATCAACAATCAGAACCTCTTGTTCGAAGAGGCAGTCGCCACCAACCTAGTACGGCAATTACACGTGGTCAACCGGCGTGTATCAAGCAAACCCGCAATGCTTCAGGACTGGCATTGCAAACATGCATGTCATGATCTCTGGAGCCCCTCGAGATCCGCGCTGCGAATAGCAATTCACTCCGAGTGGCTGGAACCTGGAAACTTCGCACCAACGCCCACGTCGTTGGCCAATCTACTCAAATACCTCCGTGGCCCGGATCGCGACGCCCCCTTTTGCAAGACATCTAGAAATACTCTGTCACCTCGCCTTCGTCACACTCTGCTGGTATCCTGCAGATGCTCCCGCAGGATGCAAAACCTGATTTCCGCATATACCGTCCTCCTTGAACAGCAGCTGTCTATGAATCCCGCAAATTTCCTCCAGAATCTGTTTGGACTAGAGGGGCAAACGGCAATCGTCATCGGTGGCACCGGAGTTCTCGGCGGAGCAATTGCTGAGGGGTTAGCCCAGGCAGGGGCCCGGGTTATCGTAGCCGGGCGCAACGAGTCACGTGGTACAGAACGAGTTAACCAAATCACCGACTTCGGTGGTGAAGCAAGCTTTCAACAGGTCGATGCTACTTGTCGTGATTCGCTACAAACGCTTCGCGATGGAGTAGATCGAGACTGGGACCGCACCGACATTCTCGTCAATTGTTTTGGTGTCAATTCTGCAACCTCTCATGAAGAAATCGAAGACGCCGACTGGCACCGTGTAATCGACGGAAATCTCACCGCGACCCATTTGGCATGCCAACTGTTCGCACCTGCGATGGCCAAAACAGGAGGTGGGGCGATCCTGAACATCGGGAGTGTTACAAGTCAGTTACCCCTGTCGCGTGTGTTTGCTTATTCAGCATCCAAAGCAGCCGTTGTGAACTTGACTCAGAATCTGGCCCGCGAATATGCGTCTCACAATGTGCGTATTAATGCGTTGTGCCCAGGTTTTTTTCCAGCCGAACAAAATCGCCGCATCCTGGACGAGCAACGCGTCTCACAAATCATGGCACAAACACCGATGGCCAGATTTGGAGAGCCTCAAGAACTCGTGGGCGCTGTTCTGCTGCTGGTTTCACAACAAGCTGGCAGTTTTGTTACCGGTGAAGATCTGTATGTTGATGGTGGATTTACCGCAATGCGATTCTAACATGCGGACTGCCGGCAACTTGTTCACGAACCGCCACTATAGTCCCCTGGCGGTCCAGTAACTGGATCTGTGTTGCGCTAATCCAGTGACAGCACCATGTCCCTGGTGGCCACCACAGAGGATTGCCCTGCGTCAAGAACGTTCACATTAAGTTATGTTACTGACAGACTTATCTTGTCGTGCCAGCCAACACACTTGTCATTAACCGGAATCATGGATCAGACAATAGTCATTTTCGGTGCGTCAGGAGACCTCACGAGCCGCAAGCTCGTTCCCGCCCTTTACCAACTGTTCCAGAAAAATCGACTTCCAAAAAACTGTCGTGTTGTGGGAGTTTCCAGATCACCACTGACCAGCGCAGAGTGGCAGCAGAAACTGGAAGCAACTACGGCCGAATTCTCCGGAGCCAGTTTTTCTCCAAGCGGATGGAACCAGTTTGCAAGCCAACTCCACTACCTTGCGTGTGATATCAACCGCAACTCAGACTTCGGCAAACTCCGTGATTATCTCGACAAACTCGAATCAGATTCTCCAAGCGCGCGACTGTACTATCTCGCAACGCTACCACACCTGTACACGCAAGCGGTTACACAGCTGGGCGTCCACAACATGGCCACGGAGGGAACTGGTCCGCGGCGGGTGGTCATCGAAAAACCTTTTGGCACCGACCTTACATCCGCACACCA
The DNA here is from genome assembly GCA_002724245.1 of Planctomycetaceae bacterium. GTDB lineage: Bacteria > Planctomycetota > Planctomycetia > Pirellulales > Pirellulaceae > UBA9264. The sequence goes on along the minus strand of PBOG01000184.1, from coordinate 39,897 downwards.
ACTGAACCAGGCATTACACAACGTGTTTGGTGAAAAACAAATTTTTCGGATCGATCATTATCTAGGAAAAGAAACTGTCCAAAACTTGCTTGTCTTGCGTTTTGCCAACAGCATTTTTGAACCCATCTGGAATCGCAACTACATCGACCATGTACAAATTACGGTTGCCGAGGAACTCATGGTCGGCCGGCGCGGCGGCTACTATGACAGTGCTGGAGTCCTCCGCGACTTCTTTCAGAACCACTTGCTGCAATTATTAACCATCACAGCCATGGAGGCCCCACCACGTTTTGCAGCCGACCTCGTTCGAGACGAAAAAGTCAAGGTTCTGCAGGCTGTTCGCCCACTCCACCATCAGGAATTTTCCAGCCACACCATACGCGGGCAATACGAAGGCTACCGGCGCGAACCAGGCGTATCTCACGACAGCCAAACTGCTACATACGCGGCAATTCAACTGCAGATTGACAACTGGCGCTGGAATGGTGTGCCTTTCTATTTGCGCAGTGGGAAAGCAATGTCCTGCAGAACAACACAAATCGTCATCCAATTCCGTAAGCCTCCCCACTTGCTGTTTGGCGATGGGTCGACTGACATTGGAGCCAATCGTCTGGTCATACAAATACAACCTGCAGAAGGCATTCAATTACATTTCCAGAGCAAGGTACCGGATGGGGGTATGCAACCACGGTTAGCCAGCCTCGACTTCCGTTTCCAGAAAGGCTATTCCAAGCAATTCCCCGACGCTTACCAGCCACTACTGCTCGATGCGATCAATGGCGATGCCAGTCTTTTTGCGCGTAGCGACGAAGTTGAATTAGCATGGCAAATCGTCGACCCAATTCTCAATGCCTGGCAAAACGGAAATGCGCCGCCGCTGGAACTTTATAAACCCGGAGAGTGGGGTCCCGCTACCAGCCACCAATGGATGCAACAATTCCATCGCGAGTGGTTCGATGTTTGCCCCATAATTCACTGAACTGAATCAGCGCGACTGCAATCACGCTCAGGAAGGGAAGACAAACCCGGCGGCCTCGGCAGCGGCAGTATTATGCCACCAACAGACCGCGGAATTGATGGGCATTCAGAAGGCTACGAAGCTTGCTTGTTAACCCCCACGGAAACTGGATTCCCTGCAAATTCGGGTCCGGCAACTGTAACGAATCATGCACCAATGCCTAGCGGCGGAAAAATCAGGGGGGGGATAGCCAACCGACAAACGGTCGAGACGCATGGCGCAGACAACAAACGGCGTCTACAAAGGAAAATCTTCCTCAGCAGCCTGCTTGCGATAGATGGGCATATGGCGGTAATAGACTTCGAGGATCATTGTCGCCATCGATGTGCAATACAATCTGCCACCTTGGCCGGAGTGGCCGCCACCCATGTACCAACTACCGTTTTCATGCCCACGCTGGGACTGAGAATCAACTAACCATTCTCGCATTTCATTATTCCATTCAGTCCATTCCGGCCCCTCCCAATGGCGAAGGACCTGCGTGGCGTAATAGTTGTAGTACATATTTGTCTTCAGCGGCCCAGTCTTACTCAAAAACTTGACTCCTGCCTGCAACCCAGGCTGATCCTTCTTCCAACCTAAATACATGCGGCAAAGCAAGCCCACAGCAGTGGTAGCTGGTCCACGGCCAGGTGATGTATAGCCATAAAACGCACCCTGTTGAATAGACACCGCGTCCAGAAACATAGATGCTTTGGCAACCGTTTGTGGTGGCACCTGCAAGTAGCCCATATGCCCACTCTTCAATGCCATCAGCTGCCAACCAACTGCCGATGTATCGCCCGGCTGCTTAGCCGAATACCGCCAACCGCCGCCCACCGGATCTTGCGCAAACACGATGTGGTTCACTGCATACTGAGCAGGTTGCAGCAAACTCTGATCATTCGTCATGGCGTACGCTTCACACAGTGCAATTGACGCCAGACCATGTGAGTACATGCGGCCTCCTGCGTCGGACAGTTCGCCTCGCGGACCGGGCCGAACCTTCATGTTGTTAGAGAGAAAATACAATCCCTTTTCAACGACACGACGGTACTTACCTTCCTGATGCGTTTGACCTGCCCCCAAGAACGGCAGCAAAGCCATCGCTGTTGCACCATTGAATGATGTAGCGAGGTTCCCTTGGTTCCGGCACTTTCCTCGACAAGCCGGTGATGGGCGGTGATCAAAACTCCAGGCGCCATTGGGAAGCTGATGGAGCGCCAACCACTTCAGCGCCCTGGCAACGGCTGCTTCACTACCTTTGGTTGCCCCCGCTTTAGCGGCTAATTGTTTGCGCATTGCATCCGATCGACCGGAAAGCCCAGTCCCTGTTGCCGCGCCAATCGTCGCCATCAAGTCAGATTTGGGAGCTACTCGGCTGCTCACGTCCACCAATTCTACCTGCATCGCCGCCGGTGGATCCAAGTCATCAGCAGTAGGCATGTTCGGTTCGCTCGTCTTTTCCGTCGGAACCGCTACGACAGCCTCGGTCACCAATTCCTCGACCTCCAGAGGCTCAAACTCCTCCAGCTCGAACTCTTCGACCTGGTCACTTACCTCCCCAGGGCTCACCATCGATAGCTGTTTTTTTTCCGTAAGCGGCAACATGATCAAAGCCAAGACCATCAACCCGACACTATGAACCACCAGGCTGACAAGCCAGCTGGGCACGGCATTGAGTAATATGAACCGGCTCTTCCTCGGTTCTTCCGACTGCTCTTCAGCTTCCTGCTCCGTCGCTTCCGCGGCCGGTGTGCTGGCCTGCTCGGATGGACGTTGCTGAGCATCTGCTTCAGCACCCGGAAGTGCAGGGGGGCGCTGCGAAATTTCAGTCGAATCTGTGATTTCGATGCCAGATTCGCTGCCGGAAAGTTCAGTCGCCATTCCAGGGCTTTCTGAGCTAGGAGATATTTGCCCTCAAGAACAGGCCCGCACCGCAACGAAGGACCCTACTATTAAAGGTACCCAATTTGCCTGTAAACGCAAGCTCTGCCTCTGGTTACTACATTTAATCTGGTGTGGCATTCGAACCGCAGCCAGGCTCTGAGCGAATTCCTAACTGATAGCATACGTGGTGTTTACGGACCTTAATGCGTTTGGCCGGAACCAGTGGCCCTGGTCAAACGCCATCCCCACGAATGAGCCGAATGAGCGGGCAACGGTTACACTAGCCTACGGGTTTCGCTAAGATAAGCGGTCATCTGTGGAGCATTGTCACACGAGAAGGCAGTGCCGCACGAGAATCGAACCAAGTAGTAAGGACGACCTGCGATGGCCAAGAGAGGAAAGAAAGCTGAAGTCATCTTCCTCGTTTGCGAAGAAACTGGCGACTACAACTATACTTTGCGCCGCAAACCGGGCGGTGAGAAATTACGCTTGCAAAAATATAGTCCGCGGCTGCGCAAGCATACGATGCATGTGGAAAAGAAAAAGTAAACGCTCTGAAATGTGGCCCGCCAGGCCTTCATTTTGCATGGGGAATATTAGCGATATCCTCGACAAGGTGTACTCGCCAGACCTCGCAAAGAGCCAACCAACGGTCATTCGCGCTCTATTAAAGTAACCTCCCGAATTCATCAGGATGTCGAATTCCTTGGGACGCTATGGATAAGCGTTGGCGCATTCCCACACACGACGCCGGACGAATTGAAGACCTTGCCAGCCAGGCCGGGGTGCCTTCGATCGTAGCACAGCTACTGGTTGCGCGCGGGTTCTATCAGCCTAAAGAAGTCGCGAGCTTCCTGGACACGCGACTGTCCGGTCTTCGAGACCCAGGCGAGCTACCCGGTGCGACGGATGCTGCAGAACGTCTGCTGGCGGCCATGAAAGCAGGTAGACGTATTGTCATCCATGGTGACTACGATGCCGACGGCATGACGGGGACTGCAATCCTCTACCTTTGCCTGAAACTCATCGGGGCTGACGTCGGATACCACATCCCCAATCGACTCGAAGAGGGCTACGGCCTGAAACACGATACTTTACGCAGTCTGGCAGAACGGGGCGCATCGCTAGTCATTTCAGTGGACTGTGGCATCGCTAGCGTTTCCGAAGCTGAAACAGCACGTGAACTCGGAATCGAATTGATCATCACCGACCACCATGAGATGGGCAGCGAACTACCCCAAGCCGCTACTATCGTCCATCCGCGGCTGCCGGGCACCCACTATCCGTTCGGGTACCTGTGCGGTGCCGGCGTGGCCTTCAAGGTCGCCTGGGCGCTTTGTCAACAAGCAAGCCAGGCAAAAAAGGTCAGCGTGCCGATGCGGAATTTTCTGATGTCCGCGATGGGGATTGCGGCAATTGGAACCGTAGCCGACATGGTTCCCTTGCTGGACGAAAATCGCATTCTCGTACGCCACGGCCTGGGAAGTTTGCAAGGTCGGGCGCAGCCTGGGCTGCAGGCGCTGATGCAACTAACCCAACTGGACAAGAAAACATCACTTTCAAGTGATGACATCGCCTTTTCACTTGCTCCGCGATTGAACGCTGCCGGGCGACTCGGCCAGGCCCAACTCGGTGTAGAACTGCTTGTTACGGAATCCCCTCAACGGGCCACAGCGTTAGCCGCTTATATTCACGAACTGAACCAGAGCCGAGTCAGCCTTGAACGCAGTGTTCAATTAGCCGCTTCCAAACAGGTGAAGGAAACGACAGACCCCGATCAAGATTCTGCGTTAGTACTTGTCGGGAGAGGTTGGCATGCAGGCATTATTGGCATCGTCGCTGGACGGTTAGCGGAAAAACACAATCGACCGGTAATTCTTATTTCTACCGATACGCTCGGCAGCAAACCTGGGATCGGCTCCGGCCGCAGTGCCTGTGGGCTAAACCTTCACGCAGCACTGCAGCACTGTACTGCGCATTTGATTTCACACGGCGGACACGAAGCGGCAGCAGGCCTGCAAATCTCTGAAGACAACATCGACGCATTCCGAGAAGACTTTCAGCAATTTGCGGCAAGTGAGATCAATGACTATTCCCGTATCCCAGAAGTTCACATCGATGCCGAAGCACCGTTATCACAACTTACCTTGGGCACGGTCGAACAGATCGAACAAATGGCTCCATTTGGACAAGGGAACCCGCGCCCGGTTCTCTGTGCCAGCTGCGTAGAAATCGATCAGCCCAAACGGATGGGAGGAGGCGAACGTCACCTGACCGTACGACTTTCGCAACACGCAACAAAACTGCGCGCCGTGGCTTTTGGACAAGGTGACTGGGCGGACGAAATGACTCAACTCAAAACGCCGATTGATGTCGCATACCGCCCAGTCATCAACGAGTTCGCCGGTCGTCGCACGGTCGAATTGCATCTTGTCGATTGGCGCCCTGCTAAAGTTGCCACATCGAATCCTTGATTCAGGTAGAAGATACGTTGTCACTGAGCAGTGTCAGGGACGGAAGCGAGCACGGTGCTACGATGCCTGCAATGATTCAGTGCGCAGCCCACCGTCAGTCGTCACTTGAAGTTACTACCGGCGTGGCAGGCCTAGACTCCAAAATTGAATCAAGCTGCACGGCTTTGGCGTTGATCGTTCGCATACTGCGATGCGCACGGCTGAGCATCTTTCACAACGCCGGCACCGTCGGCCCGCAGTTGCCTAATTTCGCGCACGAAAAACTGCAAGATGCCAGCGATCGCCTCAACCTGCCGCGCCTGCGCATGCAGGGTTAGAACAAGGCCAAACAAAAGGACTACCAGTGACATAAATGCCGCCAGCGTTGCAAACATCCAGAGGCTGTCATTTTGGGCAACAAACCACATCGCCCATGAACCGCATGGCACAACGCTACCTAATCCCCAGGCAACAAAACACCATCCCAGACGTCGTTGGTTCAAGCCCCGCGCGGTCTTAGATTCGCCGCCGGCACTTCTCCATTGCGAAGGCGTCTCCCGTAACGGCGCCTGTGGTTCAGATGTAATCGGCAGGTAACGTTTGACAGTCTGGGGTTCTGCTAAGTCGTGCAACGCAAAGTCAGGGTGCGGAAGATCCGCATCCCACTCACAACGTTCCCATTCGAGACGTGCTGAAGCAGCACCTGACTCAAACACCTTTTCGACAGCAAGGCAATCTGTTGGACCGCACGCAGTCGCACTGCCTGGTTCCGCAAAATCAATCGTCGACCGGGATCCGTGTTCGATCGTTAGCGCGCTGCCACAACGTGCGCACCCGACTGCAGTAACACCACTTGGTGATGCAATTCCGGGAACATCCTGTTGACAACTGCTGCACCACATTCGAGTCCGCGTCCCCTTTCTCGTGTGAAAAATCACGTAGCGAAAGAGTTTGCCTGCACACAACTATGCGACGCCAAAATGCACCACAGAATCAGCGCGACACTAGTGCAAGCAAACCTACACTCGCAAAGATTCATCGGCTGATAAGATGGACAAACTATATAGAATCTGACCGACTCACTACCACATGGAGAGCGGTTGCCGGATCAACCGTTACCCACCTACCGGTGGACTGCCTAAATGCGGTGAGCCATTGCAATTTCCGCCTGGTGTCGTGAACGCAAGAGCAAGTAGCCATGTAAAGCCAGCACAGACACCCAGAAAGCCATAAGAGTCAAATCTCCGCAAACACTTCGCGCGCAGCCTCAACTGTCTGTCGAATGTCTTCTTCTTGGTGGCAAGTCGAAAGGAACACTGCCTCAAATTGACTACATGGCAGGTAGATACCGCGGTCCAACATTCCCCAAAAAAATCGTGCGAAACGATCAGTGTCACATTGGGCCGCGTTTTCCCAATGAGAAACTGGCTGTGAATGAAAAAACAGCGTCAACATGCTACCCACACGAGCAACATGGGCATCTGCATCTCCAATAGCTGACTGCAGCCCTGCGGCAAGGTCAGCTGCTTTACGCTCTAATTCCACGTAGATCGATTCATCACGCAAGATCTTTAACGTCGCAATGCCGGCGGCTGTCGCAATCGGATTACCACTCAACGTACCGGCCTGAAAGACTTTTCCGTTGGGCAACATCTGGTCCATAATCTCGGCCTTGCCTCCATATGCACCAATCGGCATTCCCCCACCCACAATTTTTCCTAGTGTAGTCAGGTCAGGAATGACGCCCCTCAATTGCTGTGCACCTCCATAGGCTACTCGAAAGCCCGACATCACTTCATCAAAAATGAGCAGGGCCCCGTAGTGCTCGGTTAACTCCCGTAATGCAGCGAGAAATTCCTGACCCGCTGGAACACAGCCCATATTCCCCACAACCGGTTCTAAAATCACGCCGGCAATCCGATCACCGTGCTGTTGAAACGCTTCTGTCACTGCAGATATATCGTTGTAGGGAAGGATTACCGTGTCTTGGCTTGTACCAGCTGTAACACCTGGTGAATCCGGGACTGCGAGCGTTGCAGCGGAACTACCAGCTGCAACCAGCAAGCTATCCACATGGCCGTGATAGTTGCCGGCAAACTTGATGATCACATCACGTTGTGTATAGCCCCGGGCAAGGCGAATCGCACTCATCGTCGCCTCGGTTCCCGAATTTACGAGCCGGACTTTCTCGACCGAGGGAACTGCTTCAATAATCAACTCCGCCAGATCATTCTCAGCTTGAGTTGGTGCGCCAAAACTAGTACCCCGCTGGACCGCTGCTTGAATCGCACTGGTTACTTCAGAGTGCCCGTGCCCAAGAATCATAGGGCCCCATGACAGTACATAATCGATGTAACGGTTGCCATCGACGTCAAATAAATACGGTCCGCTTCCGTGCGTAAATACCACCGGGTCACCGCCCACAGCGCCAAAGGCTCGGGCTGGGCTATTGACACCACCGGGCATCAGCTGCCGGGCCCGGGAAATGATTTCTTGGCTATGCGTGCGTTGCATGATCTTGACCGTGAAGAGATGGCTAAAACGAAAAAGCCAGCAGCTCGGTAACCGAAACACAACATGCTGGCGAGACAACGACTTGATCCACCTGAGTATCAAAAGTCCCTTCCCAGATCACAACCCCACACGCTGAATGATCTGTCGTCCACAGAGGGAAGAAGTCGGAGAAAATGTCTGCTACAATCTGGCCTGATTACTTCAATACAACCATAGTTGGATGACCTCGATGACATTCGATCCTCAAGACCAGCGGCGGATCATGGGCAAGTTTGCGACGGGCGTGACTGTCGCAAGCACCCGAAACGGTGACAATACTTGGGGTATGACGGCCAACGCAGTCACGTCTCTCTCGCTCGATCCCCCCCTGGTGCTGCTATGTGTAAAGCGAGATGGGCAGTCCCATACTCAGTTCTCAGAGTCCGGCTGCTTTGTGCTTAATATTCTGTCGGCAAAACAACAAGCTATTTCTGACCGCTTTGCGTTCAAGGGCCCGAAGGATTTCTCGGACCTTGAGTTTACGACAGCTGAAACAGGGGCACCCATCCTGGCAGATTCGCTGGCCTGGGTCGATTGCAAGATCGTCAACACCGTCCGCGCGGGCGACCACGACATGTTCATCGGTGAGATTCTGGCCGGCGACGCAACAGAGGAAGAACCGCTACTCTATTTCTCCGGCGGTTATTCTCAGATCCTCAAGAATAGTGAATGATGCTCAGAGATTTGATCAAAGCCACGCAAGTTGTTTTGACACGTTCATGGTCTGCGGCACAGAGTTATCGAACACCAACTTCCAACAAACCTGACGAAGAAGCAGGAGATATTCCATGACAAATCAAATCGACTATGGCATGTTCATTATGCCATTTCACCCTCCCGAGAAATCGTGGAGCCAGTGTCTTGACGAAGATCTAGAGCTGATCTGCACTGCCGAACAACTGGGATTCAAAGAGTTCTGGATTGGCGAACACCATACGATGAAGTATGAGAACATCGTCATGCCCGAGATCTTCATCGCGCGTGCACTAGGTGAAACTCAGTCAATCCGCATGGGTCCCGCACCGGTCTGCCTGCAACAACATCACCCAGCTCATGTCGCGAGCCGGCTAGCCTTCCTGGACCACTTGTCCAAAGGCCGCCTTAGCCTCTGTTTTGGCTCCGGAAGTGTCACCGCCGACCAAGAGTTGTACGGACTCGACCCGAAACTTGGATCAGCAATGGTGCAGGAGGCCATTGAGATTATTCTGTATTTGTGGAAAAGCGACCCACCATATCACTATGACGGACAATTCTGGAAAATCGACCTGGACAAGAGTGTCGACGAGGAGACAGGGATCGGGTTTGTCCATCGACCGCTACAGCAGCCTCATGCGCCAATCGCGATTCCGGCGATGAGCCGCAACTCATCGAGCATGAAGATGGCCGGGGCCCGTGGGTACCAACCGTTCGCACATTGCCTTGTCACAGGCAACGTCATAGCGGACTTCTTTAAAACCTACGAAGCTGCTGCCCAGGAAGCCGGCGTTACGCCAGACCGGTCCCAGTACAAGGTTGCCCGGTCGATCTTCCTTGCGGACACAACGAAAGAAGCTCAGGAACGAGCACGCAGCAATTCGCTAGGCGGCAATTTTGAGTACATCGGACGGTTGTTCGACAAAGGACTAGGTCGCAAGATCTACAAACGTGACCTCGAAATGCCTGACAGTGAATGCAACCTCGACTTCCTCATGTCAGAACAGATTATTGCCGGTGACGTTGATGAAGTGCTCCGGCGTCTGTTAGAGCTTATCGAAGAAACCGGGCCGTTCGGAATGCTTACCTTGATGAGCTACGATTGGGACGACAAAGCAAGCTGGCTACGGAGCATGGAGCTGTTCACCAAGGAACTCATGCCGGCCCTCAACAAGGCCATCGGGGTCGCGGTGTAGTTTCGACAATCTGTATGCATGATGTAATAACGGTCCCCGGAGAGCACTTAACGTACTCAAACTACATTCGCTGTTAGTTTCCAGCCATATTCATTCAGATTGCACATCGGGAGCGAGACCATGCCTGCGCGTTATTGTTGGTTTGCTATTTTTTTCTTGCTCACAACCCCACTGGCACATGCACAGAAACCATCGCGATTCGTCGATCTGTCACTGCTGGTCGCGGAAAACTACCCCTGTACATGGCCAGAAGGTTTCCCCCGGTTCCGTTTGACTCACGTAAGGAAAATTGGCAGGAAAAGTGCGTACAACATTGACACTCTGAACATCGACGGAAACACCGGGACACAAATGGATGTGCCCCCTCACTCGGTAGCTCGACCAGAACTAAAGCTTCCTAATTCTGGGCCTTACGGAAACGAGTTCACCGAAAAAGTACCGGCTTGGAAATTTGTAGGCGAAGCCTGCATCATTGACCTTAGAGAACTATTGGACACCGGCGCCCCAGGAGTGAGCCCGCTTATAACCAGGCAGCACGTTCAAGCTTGGGAAGCGAAGTATCGCCCTTTCCGTTTCGGAGATGCTGTTCTTTTTCGCAGCGATTACTCTGACAAGTACTATCAACCACTACCGGCTGGTCGCCGTTTCGTCGCCGATGTGATCGAGAAAAAATACTCAGGCTATCCCGACCCAGATCCGACGACGATGGACTACATCGCATCCCGAAACGTCTTTCACATTGGCACCGATAGCCCCAGCATGGGCACACTCCCATCTGAGCTCGCAGACCCAGCCCATCTGGCTGCGCTCAAATACGGTGCAATCTTTACTGAAGGAGCGACTGGACTAGGTCAACTACCTGTCACAGGAGCGTTCTATTGCATGATGGGACCTAAACACGCGGGTGGGCCCTACGGTGAAGGCCGATCCTTCGCCATCGTGGGCGACCTAGCACCAACGTTGATCGCTTCCGCCAAGAATAAACGCGTCCAGGATCTCTCGGTAACCATGTCGATTGAATACCCTTTGACCTGGCCTGGTAAGGGTGTCGATCAGCACCGACAGCGCTACATGAAGTGTGACTTTGCCTGGGCAGAGAATCTACAGCTTTACCATCACGGCCATGTCATGGACAGCCAAGCCGGAACACATCTTGTACCGCCGGCCTACGCGTTACCGCCCAAGGCCATAGATAAGAATGTGTACGCGCCGGAAGATCGTATCGCGTTGGATGAATACGAACGCGACTTTGGTCCTCGAGGTGTGTCCGCGGTAACCACAGAACAAGTGCCCCTTTCGCAAACTTGCGGCTGGGCACGCATCATCGATGTAAGCTCGCTCGTCGGGTCCACAACCAGGGCCGTCTGGCCAGCATCCCCGGAAATTACTGTTAGTATTATCAAGCAATATGAAACAGAACACGGCCAGCTCAAACCCGGCGACGTCGTTCTTTTTCGTAGCGGACATACCGATCGACACATGAAAAAGTTCCCTGAAGGTAGCGCCTGCCTCGCAGATCCGATTAATGGCGTCACCGAGGGCTGGCCGGCGTTGACACCTGCAAGTGCAATGTATCTCGCAGACCGGGGAATCCGCTGCATCGGCACCGACGGGCCAACTCTCGGTGGTGTCGATCCCAAGAATGCGTTGAAAACGTATTGGGCATTGGGGTCACGGGGAGTCGTGGGTGTGGAATTTCTTACCAACCTTGGTGGACTTCCCGAGAAGGCGTATTTCCTCTTTGCTCCTGTCAAGATTCAAGGCTGCCACGGTGGCCCTGGACGTGCCATCGCTCTTTACTGATCGCACGTCGACGTACGACGACAACCAACCCCAGCTGTGCCTAGTCCCACTTCAACCGGCACTTCAAATACGTCTCCCAGAACTTTCCTGCCTGGTAAATCCTTAAGGATCCACGCGTGATTTGCAACATTCATAAGTTCCGAGAAAAACTCGCGTCCGGAGCACTCTGCCTTGGCCCGGGAATCACTTTCTATGACCCCAGTGTTACCGAAGCGATCGCACCAAGCGCGGATTTCGTCTGGATCGACCTGGAACACAACCCCACTAGCCTGGAGAGTCTCCTGTCGCACTTGATCGCGGCGCGCGCCGGTGGGGTCGCATCGATCGTTCGTGTTCCCAGCCTGGAAATTGCCTGGACCAAACGCGTTTTGGACACCGGCGCCGAAGGTGTGATTCTTCCACGCAGTACGACGGTCGATGAAATCAAACAATTTGTCGATGCATGCCGATACCCGGATGCTGGCACACGAGGCTTCGGGCCACGCAGGCCTACTAATTACGCTCGATTTGGTGGTAACGAGTACCTGCAACATGCCAATGACAATGTCTTCGTCGTTGCACAAATTGAAACAGTAGAAACCCTGGAACAACTCGACGAAATCGTGGCTATCCCAGGGCTAGACTCACTCGTGGTCGGACCAAACGACCTTTCCGGATCGATGGGCATGCTGGGGCAAATTGACCACCCACGAGTTCTAGACGCGATCAAACAGATTGCAGATAAAGCACATGCCGCGGGACTATACGTCGGACTTGGCATGGGGGCCACCGTTGACTACGCACTCAAGGTGCGCAAACTCGGGGTCGACTGGGTACAGTGTGGCAATGACTTCGAATACATGATCCATTTCGCTGACCAATTGTATGCCGATATCCGGCAACAGCTTCAGGACCACTAGTGATTTCTGCCCGCCAATGCCCCCAAGAGACTCGTGGCAGAATGCACCGAGGGCGAGATAATCCGGTTTCTCCCAAAATCTGAGGCCCTTTTAGTTTCGCGACCAATTGGCAATGGGCTGTGTCTACCTGAGTTGCAACTCCCTTCCTCGACAGGTCATCCACGATCTGAAGATCTCAACGCTAAACAGCCTCAAGCCAACCTGCCAGACAAGTCTCCGGTTTTGCCTGGCAAGCCAAGAGCAACCTCGCGTAGCGGTTGCAGAGATTTCGCCAATCAGGATGATTGACGAAATCTCCCATCACACATGTCGAATGGGCTAGTTGTCCTTGTCCCCTGAATTCGGTCAAAGCAATGTTACATGCGGTCATCATGGCAGGAGGCGCCGGAACACGTTTTTGGCCGGCGAGTCGATCCAAATTACCCAAACAACTCCTCCACTTCGGATGCTCGCAAACAATGTTGCAGGCGACTGCGGAACGCCTGAATGGTCTCGTCACGCAGGACAATGTGATGGTCGTGACAAATCAGGCACTCGTCACACAAGTCTCGCAGCAATTACCCTACCTGTCTCCCCAATCTTTGCTCGGTGAACCTTGCAAACGTGATACCGCGGCATGCATCGGACTGGCGGCCGCGACCATCTTGAAGCGAGATCCCGATGCAACGCTGATCGTCATGCCTGCAGATCACCAAATCGAAACCGTAGCATCGTTTCAGCAAACCATTCGCCACGCGCTGCGGCTGATAGAGGATCGGAGTGAACGATTAGTGACCTTCGGAATTCGCCCGACTTATGCGGCGGAGAGTTTTGGCTACATCGAACGCGGCGAACACATCACGCTCTCTGGTATCCAGCCAAAAGAACTCAACACTTTTCAGGTTTGCCGTTTCCGAGAAAAGCCGGATGCCGATCTGGCACGGGAATTCCTGGCCGATGGTAATTTCCTATGGAATGCTGGCATCTTCGTTTGGAAGGCCAGTACGATCGACGCCGCGTTAGCGCGATTTGAACCAGAAATGCACGAACGCCTGAATCGCATTGTGGAAGCTGCCAACACACCTAAATTCGACACCATCTTCAAACAAGAATTCAGCAAGATTCAGGGACGTTCAATCGACTATGCAGTAATGGAACGCCATGAAGATGTCGTCGTTATCGAGGCACCCTTTAACTGGGATGACGTAGGTAGCTGGCAAGCGGTTGCACGCACACAGGGCCATGACTCTGATGGAAATACTGTGGTTGGCAAGCACCTCGGTATCAATACCGCCGGTTGTATCGTTCATACTGATAACGACCATTTGATCGTCACGCTTGGACTCAAAGATTGCCTTGTCATTCGTACGCCCGATGCAACGTTCGTGGCAAACAAACACGATGAAGAGGCTATCCGAGACGTGGTAGAACAGCTACGACAACGTGGCTGGACTGATTATCTCTAGAATTCAGCAATGCGGCTGAGTCAAAAAACTGGCTGAGATTCACCCGCAATGCAGCGATTACCGTTTTTTTTCTGTCTGGCATAGCTTTCTCCTGCCGTGTTTTGCATGGCCTCAAACCGCTGCGATGCTATACGGATGCTAACATAGAAGGAAAGCAATTCTTCGAATCATAAGAGTCGTGAAGTATTGAAAGTAGATCGGCGGCCTGCAGAGCGTCGAAAACTACATTGGTGAAAACGGCACTGACCTGGCAAGACGACGGCGGGTCAGCGCAGTCAATTCCGACACCCTGTCTTCGGGAAACTGACAACGTGAATAAAATCCTGTTTGTCATTACAACGGTCTTGTTTGTTGTCATCGCTGCCAACAAACTTCCAGCACAAGACAATACTTCGGGAGGTGTGCAATTCGTTGGTGAAGGAATCAGCCAATGGCAAGTTGGAGTCACAATTTCTGCGGTGGGAAATTGCCGAGGCCTGGTAGCCAGCATGCCAGTTTTTACGGATTGGCCGGAGCAACAAGTCCAGATTGTCGATGAGAATTTCTCAAAACACGTCAAGAACGTCCAGTTTCGAGTTCTCGGCGGCGGCGTAAAACAGATGATCGTTTCAATACCATATATCGGACCAGGCGAAACAGCCCAAGCTTTAGTCACTTATGAAATTACCCGTCAGGCGATCGAAAGTCCGCAAGACACGAGCATGCTAAAATCGCCCAAAAAGGTTCCCCGCTCAATGAAGCGATTCCTGGGAAACAGTCCCTACATCGAAACAAGCAATTCACGAATCCGGGCGGCCTCGAGAAACCTTGGGCAAGATGCAACCAACGACTGGAAAAAAGTCGAAGCGATCTATGACTGGGTCCGAGATAATGTTCAGTACGAATTCTCAACCAAGCTGAAAGGGGCCGCCGCTGCCTTGAAGGATGGCAAAGGCGATTGTGAAGAAATGACCTCGCTTTTCGTAGCGATGTGCCGATTAAAAAAAATTCCAGCACGCTGCATCTGGGTTCCAGGACATTGCTATCCGGAATTCTACCTTCAAGACTCCGATGGGCAGGGGCACTGGTTTCCCTGCCAGGTCGCAGGACATCGAGACTTTGGTAGCATGCCTGACCTGAGACCTATCATTCAAAAAGGAGACAGCTTCAAAGTACCGGGCAAAAAGAAACCCCAGCGGTACGTCGCAGAGCTATTGAAAGGCCAGAGCTTTGTCGGTGGTAAACCGAAAGTTCGCTGGGTTCGTAAAATGCAATCGCAATAATCGAGTGCGCAACACAACACACGCACCTACGATCGTCACGCCAATTATCACATTGGCTCGCAGAAATCAGTTGAAGGATACTTCGCCATGACGGCAGAAACAAACGAGAACGCAGAGGGCGGCACAAAACCCACTCCGCTACCAGGCAACAAGCCCACAGAAGCCAAAAACGGCGTCGATTTACCTCGCATTGAGCGAGCGGTAAAGGAAATTCTTGCCGCTGTAGGCGAAGATCCCGAACGAGAAGGGCTCATCGAAACACCGGGCCGCGTCGCCCGCATGTACGCTGAGATGTTCAGTGGCCTTCACAGCGAGCCGCGAGAACATCTGCAGAAATTTTTCACTGAAAAATATGACGAAGTGGTGTTGGTACGCGACATTAGTTTTTGCAGCATGTGCGAACATCACCTGCTTCCTTTTATTGGCAAAGCCCACATTGGTTATCTACCCAACGGAAAAGTGGTCGGGCTCAGTAAATTGGCACGGGTCGTCGATGGAGTTGCCCACCGACCACAAGTACAAGAACGCATGACTGAAGAAATTGCAGATATGTTGCTCGCCGAATTGAATGCGAAAGGCGTGGCCGTAGTCATTGAAGCAAGTCACAGTTGCATGACCATTCGAGGCGTGCGCAAGCCTGGCAGCCTGTGTACGACATCCGCCATGAAAGGGATCTTTCGCAAAAGCCTATCCACGCGAGCTGAAGTCATGCAACTCATTTACGGCGATCGCCGCGGTTGATTGTACCGAAACACACTCAACACCATGTGTGCGCCATTTTGTGTTGCAGCAATTTCAAGCCGATGGCCTCTTGAGACAACGCAGTCCACAGTGTGTCACAGCAGTACACCTGATGTCACCCTGTGCGCAACGGGTGGTCAGCCACCGGTTTGCTGGCTAGCATGAACAACTCACACCGGCTCGCTCCCCGGCATCAAAGAACAACACGACTTGTCCAGCCTTGCCCTGATTCTCGTGCCATTTGCCTTCCGCCTCACGTTCGGTGTGGGTCTGGCGATGCGTTTGATTGCATCTCCTGCCGTGAGCACCGGTTTTTTTCGAGTCAATCTATGGGTTCTGCTGGGGATTAACACTCTTGCTGCGCTGGTGCTCTATGGTGAAATCACTGGAGAGGTCCAAAATTACGCCTACGGTTTTGCTGCGATTTCCCTGAACGTAGTACTCTTGGCAACCTGTTACGTGGGATCTGTGTGCTGGCTTTATCAGTGGCGGCGCCTTGGCAAAACGGCCCTCACATTCATCGTAGTTTCAGCCATCGCAGCCGCGATCCTGACGATGCCACAACATTTCCACAGCGGGTTCCATCTCTTTCTTGGCCTGCTTGATGTGATGTCAAGCGGCTTCGTACTGGGATCGATGCTGTCCGCGATGCTGCTGGGGCATTGGTATTTGAACACGCCAGCGATGGAACTTGCTCCCCTGAATCGGCTGGTACTATTTATTCTCAGTGCGACCGTACTACGCGTGCTGGTCTGCGGTACCGGTTCCGTACTACTCATCCTCGACTCATCCATCTCAACTCTGGGAGCAACCTGGCTGGCATTTCGTTGGCTGGCTGGGTTGATAGGCCCTTTAGCCATTGCCTGGTTCACACGATTAACACTAAAAGTCCCGAACACTCAAAGCGCAACCGGTCTACTGTATGCGGGAGTGATTGTCACATTTATGGGTGAGTTGATTGCGGCGATGGTATCCGCCGAATCACAATATCCCGTATGATGACTACTGGACATTTTATCGCAAAGTGTAGACTCGATCATGAACGTCACGTTTATTTGCCCGCATTGTGATCTTCCTACACGTCAACCGTTCACCACAGCAATTCCAGAAGTCTCTTGTGGCCACTGTCAGTCTACAACGCCGTTAATTGAAACCGTGGGAACTGAATCTCCTACAGGAAAATGCATACTTTGCGCCCGCGGTGAATTGTTCGTACGCAAGGACTTCTCGCAGCGTCTCGGCCTGACCATTATCGCAATCGGATTTATTGCCGCCACAATCACCTGGGCCTGGCATATGCCGCTGGCGACTTACGCCATCCTTGGCGTCTCCGCAGCCATCGACTTCACCCTTTTCTTCGTGGTTGGCAACCTCCTGGAGTGTTACAACTGCCATGCAGAATTCCGTGGCATAGAAAATCTCGACGATTTCCAGGCCTTCAACCTGGAAACGCACGAGCGTTTCCGTCAACAATCCGCTCGCCTTCGTGAGGCAACTGAGAATTCCGGCGGAACTTAAGTTTCCAGAACTCTGACAAACGGCGCGCCGTTCGCGTCGACACGGTTATTGCTGACTCTCTTTTGTCAAACGGTCATGGACCAAGAACGGCAACGCATTCAAGACGATCTTCGAGGCCGGCTGGATGGTGAAGTGCGCTGCGACGATTTGATGTTGCAGCTCTATGCGAGTGACGCAAGCATCTTTGAAATACGTCCCCTGGGCATCGTCCGACCGCGAGGTGTCAGCGACGTAGTCGCCTGCGTCAGATACGCCGCGGAAAACGGGATTCCGCTTCATGCCAGAGGAGCTGGAACTGGGTTGGCAGGCGAGTCGCTGGGCCCTGGGCTGGTAATTGATTTTTCACATGGCATGCGACGCATCCTTGAAATTAATGAATCAACTGCTCGCATTCAGCCCGGCGTTGTACACGCTACGCTCAATCAACAATTGGCAGAGCAGGGCAGGTTATTCGGCCCGGACCCGGCAACTGGTAGTGTTTCCACAATGGGAAGCGTACTGGCACTCGATGCCGCCGGAAGCCGCTGGATGCGTTACGGTTCGGCCAGACAACATATCCAACGACTTGAAGTTGTTCTTGCAGACGGCGAAGTGGTTCAGTTGCGGCCTCGTTCAGTTTCCAGAAAACCAGCCGACAACACTCCGCGCGAAGAAGAGTTGGTTCACCAGGTATCACGTCTCCTCGAACGTGAACAGACACTGATCGACGAACACCAACCAAAAACGTGCGTCAATCGATCAGGGTACCAGTTACAAGGAGTGCTAGAAAAAGGTGACATCGATCTGGCGAAGCTCTTCGCGGGTTCTGAGGGAACGTTGGGATTTATTACCGAAGCCGTTGTGACGACAGACCCGTTGCCAGCTCATCGAGGTCTTGTTTTGGCGTTTTTTGATCGGCTTGAGAAAGCCGCTGTTGGCGCACAAGCAATGCCTGCCCTGGGAGCCTCTGCCTGCGACCTGATGGATCGGCGACTATTAAGCCTGGCGCGCGAATCGGACCCACGTTACGACGTAGTCATACCTGCACAGGCCGAGGCAATGCTGCTCATCGAATGTGAAGACAAAGACCCGGCAATGCTTCGTGACCGGTTACGTGCAGTGGTTTCCAAACTGCAACGCCGTCGACGTCTCGCATTCGAAACACGAACCGCCCTGGAAAACGATGAGGTTGAGTTTTACTGGATGCTTGCAAGGCGTGTCGTACCAACCCTGTATCGACTCAAGAAACAAATTCGCGCACTCCCTTTCGTTGAAGATATCGCTGTGCCTCCAAAAGCACTGGCAGATTTTCTCGTCCGTGTTCAAAACATATTCAAATCACATCAAGTTACTGCTTCCGTCTTTGCTCACGCTGGCCACGGGCAGTTACATATTCGCCCTTTCCTTGACTTGTCCAATCCTGACCATGTGCACAAGTTAGAGGCGCTGGCAAATGATCTCTACTCAGCTGCGTTGGAAATCGACGGAACGATCAGCGGAGAACATGGCGATGGTCTCAGCAGAACGTGGTTTGTCCGCAAACAATTCGGCCCCCTGTATCGTGTGTTTGAGGAAATCAAAACGATCTTCGACCCTCAAACACTCTTGAACCCTGAAAAAGTCATTTCTGACAAACGTTCTCCGACCGACCATTTGCGACCGGTAACCACCAGCGCACAGCCTTTTGCAGGCAACACAAATCACCAACAACATGTCGAACACGAGGCATTAACGGTTCCAGCTACCCAGCAAGCACCCGGGGAATTGGTACCTTTACAGCTTTCCTGGAACGCCGACGAACTTACCTATCAAGCACGCAGTTGCAACGGGTGCGGTCGCTGTCGAACCCAGTTGTCAACAGAGCGCATGTGCCCCATATTTCGATTTGCACCACGTGAGGAAGCGACACCTCGTGCAAAGGCAAATTTGTTGCGTGGCCTGTTGACCGGCAATCTCCCTAGTGAGCATCTATCCAGCGATGAGCTCAAGGCCGTTTCTGATCTCTGCATTAACTGTCACCAATGCCGGCTGGAATGTCCCGCAAGCGTCGACATCCCTAAACTCGTAACCGAAGCTCGTGCTCAATACGTGGCAACAAACGGCTTGAGCCGCACAGATTGGGTCATGTCTCGCCTGGACTGGTTTTCACAATTGGGCAGTCGATTTGCCCCACTGGCCAATTGGGCGATTGGAAACCGCGCAATGCGATGGCTGATGCAGTACATACTGGGAATTTCTGCCGGGCGCAAATTACCGCGTTTTGCCCGTACGAGTTTTATGCGATGGGCAAACCGTGAGAGGTTGACACAGCCGCCTCGCAGTAGCGGACAAAAAGTCGTCTACTTTGTAGATACTTACGCGAATTGGCATGACGTCGAACTCGCAAGGGCAGTCGTAGACGTTCTCAAACACAACGGCATATCGGTCTTTGTACCCCCAGACCAACTTGCATCGGGAATGGCGAAGATTAGCCTGGGAGCGATCGACGATGCTCGTCGAGTGGCTACAACAAATGTACCGTTGCTGGCAAACAAGATTCGCCAAGGTTACCACGTGGTCACCAGTGAGCCGTCGGCAGCATTAGCCCTTACACATGAGTACCCAGCATTGCTCGATGATGAAGACGCCCACCTGGTTGCCGCCAATTGCAGTGAAATTACGTCGTATCTCTGGAAACAACATCAACGCGGACAACTCGAGTTGGACTTCAATCCTATCAACGCCACGGTGGCTTACCATCAACCCTGCCATACACGCGCACTACAAAACGGCTCCCCCAGTGAACACTTGCTCCGCCTGATTCCCGGTTTGACCGTACGAACGATTGAAGCAGGCTGCTCGGGCATGGCCGGTACATTTGGTGTAAAACGCGAAAACTATCGCAGTAGCCTCCGTGCTGGACGCACCTTGATTTCATCCTTGCGAGAAACGGTATTCCAAGTGGGAACCACCGAATGCAGTGCGTGCAAGATCCAAATGGAGCAGGGCACCACCAAGCCAACCATCCACCCTCTAAAATTGCTAGCACATTCGTACGGCCTGAAACCGGAATTTGCCTCGCTCCTGACGATGCGAGGCGAGGAGTTAATAGTCACGTGAAAATCACTGTACGCCTATTCGCGGTGGCTCGAGACCTGGCGGGCAGCAATGCAGTCGAAATCGAAGTCGAGGAAAACGCCACCATCTCTGATTTGCGAGCCGCATTAATTGAGGCAGTCCCAGCACTCTCTGACATCGCTGCGCACATGATGTTTTCAGTCAATTCAGAGTATGCAGGCGACCACACAACGATCACTGCGGACTCCGACATTGGTTGTATACCACCTGTGAGTGGTGGTTAACTCACATAAATCGCCAGCCCTCAAACCTCGTTGGTGCGACTACTACACCACATGGGGGCTGTACTGGCAGACCATTACATGGTTTCAAGTGCGACACACTCTTGTGCCAATAACCCAGCCGGCAGCAAAGGGCACAACCCGTCGGCATTGGCAGGAAACGCTAGCCCCCCCCCCACTCACCGTTGAGCCGCGCCAAGTCCGCCTCAACCATCATTCCTACGAGTTCGCGAAAATCAACTTTGGGTTCCCACTTGAGTTCGCTTCGAGCCTTTGACGCATCTCCACACAAAGTGTGCACATCCGCTGGCCGTAATAGACCGGGATCTACTTCAACAAACTCTCGAAAATCCATGTCAGCATGCTCGAAGGCCAATTCAGCGAATTCCAGGACGGAATGTTTGACGCCGGTAGCGATCACGAAATCATCTGGTGTTTTGTGGTTCAAAATGCGCCACATCGCCTGCACATAATCACCAGCAAATCCCCAGTCTCTTTGGGCATCTAGATTACCGAGACGCAGTGTCTTCTGGCGTCCCAGCTTGATACGCGCGACAGCATCGCTGATCTTGCGGGTCACGAATTCCTTGCCACGCCATGGTGATTCGTGATTAAACAGGATCCCATTACACGCAAAGATGCCATAACTTTCGCGGTAATTGATCGTAATCCAATGCGCATAAACTTTGGCTACACCATAAGGACTCCTGGGCCAGAACGGAGTCATCTCGTTTTGCGGTTCTTGTTGAACTCGCCCAAACATCTCACTGCTGCTAGCTTGGTAGTAACGAATACTCGTGTCAAATTGACGAATCGCTTCCAACAAACGCAAGGCGCCCAACGCGGTAACTTCACTGGTTAACAAAGGCTGGTCAAAACTAGCCGGCACAAAACTTTGTGCCGCCAAATTATAGACTTCGTGTGGCGTTGTCTGCTCTAACAATCTCAATAACGAGTGCGAGTCCAGCAAATCACCACAATGCAGCTGAACGCGGTCTCCCAAATGTGCGACGCGTTCAAGATTATCCGTACTGGATCGACGATGAATACCGTGAACACGGTAACCTTTGTCCAACAAAAAGGACGCCAGGTAAGCACCATCTTGCCCTGTGATTCCAGTAATCAACGCTGTACGTGTCATTCAGTTAACTATTCACATCAAGAAAGAAACAAAGGTTGCGATGTATGCGTCTGGAGAAATTGCACCATCGAATTGCACTACAATGTCCCCAAGTCAGCGTTGGCGTGTCAACCAGACAGAGCACATACTGTGCTCCGAAATACTACTGCATGGGAACTTGCCGTGAACCAGTCCGCCAACCTTTACGCCGCCATGTGGAGACCAGCTATACGCCACCTACGTGCCCAGGACCCCATCCTAAGGCAGGTTATCAACCGCGTTGGCCCCTGTCAGCTCAAGCCCAAACGCCACCGATTCCGCACTTTGCTGGGTGCCATCATTGGTCAGCAAATTTCCACCTCGGCAGCACAGACTATTCGACAGCGCGTTGAACAACTTGCTCGCCCTGGCGTCCCAACGCCCAGAAAAATAGCAAAGCTCGCGGATTCTGAATTGAAATCCGCAGGCCTCTCGAGACAAAAGGTGAGTTACGTTCGAGATCTGGTGGATCGATCACTTGCAGGCAACATCCACTACCGCAACTTTTCACGCATGACAGACGGAGAAGTTACCCAGAACCTTGTGCAAGTCAAGGGAATTGGAGAGTGGACTGCACAGATGTTTCTGATCTTCTCACTTGGTCGCCAGGACGTTTTTCCTTACGACGATCTGGGAATTCGTAATGCAATCCGCAAACTCTACCGACTACCACAACAGCCTGGGAAAACAACGTGCTGCCGCATTGCCGCACCGTGGCGGCCTTACTCGAGTGTCGCCAGCTGGTACTGCTGGCAAAGCCTCAAGATTGATAACATTTACGACGAACTTCCAGTACCAGGAAAATAGTTCTACTGCCCGATTTGATTGCTTCACAATAACACGCGTTCACACCACGGCAGTTCCCTCGGAACCGTACCACACTATAGCAGGCAACCCTTCCATGCTGGCCCAGCAGACCCGTTGTGGCTGGCATGCATCCCCACACCTTTCCCTCTGGACATTCCACACCGATGCCTAAGTGTTTGATTGCACTCGGTTCGAACCTCGGTAACCGCCAACATCATCTAGACGAAGCAGTAAAGCAGCTTCTCGCGCATGAAAACATACGGTTCCTCGCTCGGAGCCGGCCAATCACAACAAACCCAGTTGGTGGCCCAACCGGTCAGGACCGTTTCCTCAACGAAGTCGTCATGATCGAAACAGACCGGACACCGGAATCTCTGCTGGAGTGCGCTCAGCAAGTCGAACACCTTCTGGGACGTGTTCGAAACCAACGGTGGGGAGCGAGGACGATCGACATCGATCTGCTTATGGTCGACCAAATGATCGTTCACAATTCGTTGCTGCAGCTTCCTCATCCCCGAATGATATACCGTCGATTTGTGTTGCAACCGGCGACGGAGGTCGCTCCCCAGCTCGAACATCCACTCCTCGGCTGGAGCCTCTCCAGACTGTTGGACAATCTCAATTCCCCTGTGAACTACCTGGCTTTCACGGGATCTGACGCAAACCGCACCCAGCAATTCGCCCACACAGTGGCCGAACAATTAGATCTGAACCTCCTGACCGATGCACAAAACGCCACTTTACATCAGGCTGGCCAGACACTGGCTAGATGGCTAGAATTTCTCGACCACCGGCATGAGTTGGTAGCCAGCCAAACTGGTAAAACTCGTGAACAATTTACAGTGGCAGACTTTTGGACAAACGAGGTACTGGCCGCCTGCAGAATGGATCTTTCCGCGCCAGAGTTACAGATATTTCAGCAGCGCTGGAACGAGCTCAAACCCAAAATAACGCAGCCGAAACTATTGATTTACCTGACAACGCCCAATTCTGACCGGCATGCAGAACAGCAAAACAGCCTGCCAAATACTGACCGTGTGATGACTCGGGAGGCACGCTTCAGTGCTGAACTGGATAAGATCGTTTCCAAACCGGCACCTTGCCCTGTTCTACGCATGCATGCTGATAACCCACGAACCATTGAGGAATTGGCTGCCGTAATTGAGTGCTTGAACTCCAACACTCACCCAGCAAATTGAAGCCAGATTGAATACACCTCCAAACATCACCTGCCAAGGTCCAGCTCAAACCACCTGATGTATCTCGCGGCTTTTGAGATACCACCAGGGGTGTTTATTTACCTGCAGCCAGTTACTCCACACCATGCCTGTTGTTCACCAGACTCAAGAAGTGCGGTCACTTCTGGCTCCCGCCCGCGCCGCTGGAAAACAGATTGGCCTGGTTCTCACAATGGGTGCGTTACACGAAGGACACTTGAGTCTCGTAAGAGCAGCAAAGCTTGAGTGTGACTACGTCGTTGCCACAATTTTCGTCAACCCCACACAATTCGACGCAGACGATGACCTTGAGCGTTACCCCCGCAATACAACTGCAGATTGCGCACAGCTCGAACAACTTGGTGTAGACCTGATCTTCGCACCCGCCACCCAAGAAGTTTATCCAGACGGCTTCACGACAACGATTGATCCGCCTGCCGTCGCGGCACGCCTGGAAGGAAAACACCGGCCTGGGCATTTCCGCGGAGTTGCCACGGTCGTTCTCAAATTTCTCCACATGGCGCCTGCCGACATCGCTTACTTTGGAAACAAAGATTACCAACAAACGCTGGTCGTTCAACACATGGTCCGCGACTTGAATCTGCCAATTCAGATTCGTTGTTGCCCAACCGTTCGCGACCCCGATGGACTGGCTTTGAGTTCTCGCAACCAAATCCTGTCAACAAGTCAGCGGACACAGGCTCAGGTTATTTCACACAGTCTGAACCACGCACAACAACTTGTTTCAAGCGGCGAAAGAGATGCCAAAGCGATCAAGAACGCAATGCAGAAGATCCTATCCACACATGGTATTTCCAGAATCGACTACATCGCCATCGCCGACAGCAAGACACTCGAAGAAGTCGCCCAGGTTGAAGACGCAACAATCGTATTGATTGCCGCTTACATCGGACAAACCCGACTCATCGACAATCAACTACTGACATTGTGTTGAACAGGTAAATGAGGCCTGTAAAGAAACAATGTGACCAGCACCACACCAAAATGTAATTCACCTGCCGCACCAAAATCAGTATGCTGCTACGCTGCCTATATTCTCTGCTTGGCAGCCACCCGATGTGATCCCTTTACGTTGAAGTGGAGGCAACATGCGTCAGACCCTCTTTCATATCAACTGGGAACTGTTTGGGTTACCCATGTTCGGGTTCGGGTGGCTGTTGATTGTCTGGTGCCTGCTCGCAATCGGTCTGTTTACATGGCTGTTATACCGGCAAGGTTGGAACGCAGACACCCGCTCCTGGTTGCCAATTCTGGCGATTATCGGATCGGTGATTTATGGAGCTCAGTTCGTACTTCCGGAGTCGAGCGGCCTTCCAATTCGCGGCTACGGCATGATGTTAATGCTGGCCATACTGGCCGCCAGCACGGCTGCACGCTGGCGTGCCCACCAGTTAGGGCTTGATCCAGAGCTCATTGTTTCACTCGCGCTCTGGCTCGTAGTAAGCGGAATTGCCGGTGCACGGATTTTCTATGTGATTCAATACCGTGATCAATACTGGCACCAACCCTGGGCGATTCTTCAGTTTTACGAAGGCGGCTTAGTGGTTTATGGAGCCCTGATCGGAGCCTGTATGGGTAGCATTGTCTTCCTGAAAAGACGCAAGCTGCCAATTTTAGCGATCGCCGACCTGGTGACTCCCAGCTTGATGGTGGGACTGGCAATTGGTCGCATTGGCTGCCTGCTGAATGGCTGTTGCTGGGGAGGACAATGCGGCACGGACCAGTGGGGAATCCAATTTCCTGTCGGCAGCCCTGCGTATACAGATCAACTCGCCCGGGGAACACTGCTAGGTTTGAAAACACAACTCTCAGAGGAAGAGGACGGCACACACTTCGTGGTGACTCATGTCGAACCAAAAATGCCTGCAGACGGAAAACTTCGACCTGGCCAACAAATCGCCCCGCTTGCAGGAGGGAACAGCGCGTATCCCATTCGCACCCACCTACCAGGACCAAATGCCGCAGTAACTGAAAATCAACTGGCCGCTAGTGCGACTGTCGAAGGAGTTGGCACCGTGCAATGGCAGGCATCCGAAATCAGCCTGAAAAGTCTGCCGGTAGTACCCAGTCAACTCTACAGTTCCTGCAATGCATTTTTTCTGTTTCTGGTCGTCTGGTTTGCCTTTCCCTTTCGTAACCGCGACGGTCAAATCTTTGCACTTCTGTTTACACTCTATCCAATCACACGTTTCATGCTCGAGATCATCCGCGCCGACGAAGGAGCTCAATTTGGTACCAATTTTACCATTTCACAGATCGTAAGTATGGCGATACTGTGTGGAGCCGGATGCTTGTGGTGGTACATCATGCGACTGCCGCCACGAACCGCTTTTCCGACGTTTGGCCAGGACCGTACTCAACAGAACAAATTCACCCCGGCCTTATTAAACCGACCGGAGGCATAAGCGCGGTTGGAAGTGAAGACCGACGCATCTCAAATCTCGATCGATGCGCCTGGACAATCAACTCAGGACATCCAGAGAAGCCTGCCTTGGCCGCTGACCAAGAGCGCCCCAGCGACTCTGCAAAGTGAAACAGGCTGTCGTCGCCGTATCGAACAACCGCAACTCGCACGCGCAGTATACCGGCAGTGGCAAAGCGTCTTCGTGCAGGCCCGCAGTTGTAGTTTACAGAGCTGAAGTGCCGTATGATGGTTCCACGTACTGGCTCTATTAGCCTGGGCCATTCAACGCACTTTGTCCTTCCAGTGCCTTCCAAGTCCCACCATCATGAATGCCCCAGCCAAAAGCAGTCAACTCGATCGTGTTCAAGCGCTGTGCAAGCATGGGAGCATTCGTACGGCGGTCGAAGCCGGTATACTCCCGCAATTCGCTGACCTGACCCTGAACGAGGCGATCGTGCTAGGTCTCGTAGAGCAGGGGATCCGCAAATTCGTTGGCATTTTTGGCCACGGCTCAACAGATCTGGGAGAAATTCTTCGGGCGTACCAACCAGCCGGTATTGAAACATTTGCGGTCCACCACGAAACCCTGGCAGCCCATGCTGCGACAACATTGTACTGGCAGTACGGAGAAACTGCCGCCGTTTTTACCTCTATCGGTCCAGGGGGCATGCACGCAATCGCGGGGTCCTTGACTGCCCTCTCCAACGGAGCTGGAGTCTACTATCTGCTCGGCGACGAAACTACGCACGACGAAGGACCCAATATGCAGCAGATTCCCCGTCGGGAGCAGGGACTCTACTTGAAACTCACCAGCGTTCTGGGCCCCAGCTATTCGATTCACACACCGGAGTCGATCAACACTGCGCTACGGCGCGGAATCAATGCTGTCCGCAACCCGGTCTGGCCGTCCCCTTTCTATCTGCTACTGCCCATGAACGCGCAGCCGCAAATCATCCACGACTGCAATTTACTCGCATTTCCACAACCCTGTGAAACCGAAATGCAGCCGTGCGTCGGTGCCGCAACGCTGGCGCAAGTAATTAACTCCATTGAAAAGTACGACCGCATCGTCATTAAGATCGGCGGTGGTGCAAAAGGCATCACTCAGGAACTTGTTGAATTAGCCGAGCTTATCGACGCGGTTGTGGTAAGCGGTCCACAAGTGCCAGGAGTTTTCCCACACAGTCATCCACGACACATGAGCGTCGGAGGATCCAAGGGGTCCATTTGTGGCAACTACGCAATGGCCGAAGCCGAACTAGCAATCCTGATTGGCGCCCGGGCCGTATGCCAGTGGGATTCTTCCGGCGTCGCCTGGAAAAACGTAAAGCAATTCGTAAACTTCAATACGAATCCAGAAGACGCCATGCACTACAACCGCACGATTCCCGTCGTCGGCGACGCACAAAGCAACCTCCAACTCCTCTTGGAAGAACTGAAATCTGCGGGCACGGACAAAACGAATGCAACGCCCTCTCCCTGGCTCAATGAATGCACGACAAAGCGATCTGAATGGAATGAGTACTGCCAGCAACGATTCACCAACGACCGGCTGTTTGATGAAACATTTCAAACTGAAGTACTGACACAACCGGCCGCAATTCGGATTATCAGTGAGTTCGCAACTCGCATCGACGCCGCGAAGTACTTTGACGCGGGAGACGTCCAAGCCAACGGATTCCAGATCGTGGAAGACGAACGCCCAAACCGTACTTTCACCGACACAGGCGCATCGTATATGGGCTTCGCTGCATCGTCTCTGCTGGCAAGTGGCATGGCAGACAATCCTGAGTATGCCATCGCTCTCTGTGGTGACGGGAGTTTCTTGATGAACCCACAGATCTTGATTGATGCGGTTGAACACCGTGTCCATGGAATGATCGTCATTCTCGACAACCGACGTATGGGTGCCATTACGGGCCTTCAAGAAGCACAGTATGGGCATGAATTTGCCACCAATGACTCCGTTGTTGTTGATTACGTCACGCTCTGCAACTCCGTCACGGGTGTACGGGCGTTTCCCGGGGGCACTCACCGTGAAACACTGATCGAGGCACTTGAAAAAGCCCATCAACACCAGGGACTTTCCGTGGTACATCTGCCTGTCTACTTCGGACCTCACGAAATGGGAAATCTTGGAGCCTGGGGACAGTGGAATGTCGGGAACTGGTGTCAGGAAGTGCAAAAAGAACACCAGCGCCTGGGCCTGTAATATCACTCGGTCGGCCGATGGGCTAAAGTGTGGTCATCGTTCCACCATCAGGAAAATGAATATGTTCGCAATGAAACACTCTGCCGTAGACCTTGGTTTCGTCTGTAGTAATTTTGACGAGTCACTCCACTTTTATCGCGATCTACTCGGTATGGAAGTCGTACTCGACATCCAAATTCCCGAAGACACTGCCACCGGTGCCAGACTGGCACCCAGCGGATTCCGCCAGGTACGTTTAAAAGCAGGTGAAACCCTCATCAAGTTGATGGAAATTGAAAACCCGCCTCCCACGCGCTCTTTTGATTTTCAGGCCGGGATTCGCTGGCTCACATTCATCCTCGAAGATGTTCCGAGCGTTGTCGCTGATCTGAAGAGCAAGGGCGTTGAATTCATGGCCGACCCTGTCTCCGCGCCCGATGCCAAACACGTCGTGTGCGCAAAAGGGCCTGACGGCATGCTGATTGAGCTGGTGCAACTTCCAGACGAATAGTTCAAGATATAAGGCCAGCCTGGACTCCCAGGCAAGGAACATCTATTGTGAATCCTCAACGCCTGCTCGAAGGGTTTGATTCCCAGGAAGAGTCGTCACCTGTTACGGTCACGGACTCCGACGCGCGCAACCAACAGGCCCCTGATTCCCTCAGCGAACAAACCGTCGTAGTCGTCGACGCTTTGGGTCTAATCTATCAAGTATTCCATGCGTTGCCTGAAATGACAGGTCCTCATGGTCAACCCGTGAACGCAATTCACGGCTTTACTCGAGACATACTTGACTTGCTCAGCCGTCAACAGCCCGAGCTTTTCTTCTGCGCGTTCGACCATTCTTCGCGTACTTTCCGACACGACATTTACCCAGACTACAAAAGCAACCGATCGCCGATGCCCGAGGATCTACGTTGCCAGATCCCCAACATTCAGCGAATGCTAGAAGCCCTCGGAATACCAATCCTGACACTGGAAAACTACGAAGCGGACGACATCATGGCTACAGTCGCCCGCGAAACTCAAACGCGCGGAGGTCGGTGCCTGCTGGTGACCAGCGACAAAGACTGCCGTCAGCTAATCAGCGACCAAACCCAGATCTACAACATTCGCAAAGATGTGACGCTCGGCAACGAAGAAGTCCGAGATGACTGGGGGATCAGGCCAGACCAGGTTGTCGACTTTCAAGCGCTCTGGGGAGATTCCGTCGACAACGTTCCCGGTGTGGAAGGGATCGGCAAGAAGACCGCTGCAGACTTACTCAACGAGTATGGAACACTCGAGGGGATTTTCGAACAAGTCGATCAGATCAAGGCAAAAAAACGTCGCGAAAACCTGCTTCGAGATCGCGAGCAGGCACTCCTGAGTCGTGAACTCGTTCGCCTTGACGATCGCGTGCCGATCGCTCTCGACTGGGCCAATGCAAAAGTGGGCGGAATTGATCGGCAGCAGGTGCAACAATTGTGCGAAGAATTTGGGTTTCGACGACTGGGTGAGCGGCTGGCTAATCTCTCGGTGCAATCAGCTCCTGTTCACTGGGAAACCAACTACCAACTGATTGACACGAAACCAAAATTAGAAGCCCTGGTAGCCCGACTTTCCAAGCTGCCACGATTCTCAGTGGACACCGAAACAACCTCTACAAACCCCCGCCATGCAGACCTGGTTGGATTGTCATTTGCCTGGGGCGAGGGCGAAGCATGCTACATCCCTGTTCGCGCCCCCGCAGACGACCCACAACTGGACATAACCCATACGTTGGAAACGTTGCGTCCCCTGCTTGCCGACAAAAAGATCGAAAAAATTGGCCAAAACCTGAAGTACGACATGGTCGTACTGCATTGCCACGGTGTTGAACTTGCAGGCCCTCTATTTGACACAATGGTCGCTGATTATCTGCTGGTCCCTGGTGAGCGAAACCACAGTCTGGACGAACTCGCAAAACGTTATCTGAACCACCAGACGATCTCAATCAAACAATTGATTGGTACAGGCAAAAAACAAATTCAGATGGACCAGGTACCTGTCGCGCAAGTCCTCGAATATGCCGCCGAAGACGCCGATGTCCCCTGGCGTCTGGTAAACATCCTGAGCGAAAAACTAGCTGACGAAGAGCTGTCCGATCTCTTCCACAAGGTCGAGATGCCTCTGATTTCGATTCTTGCCAGCATGGAATTCACTGGAATTTACATTGATGTCAAACGCCTCCACAACTTGCATCAACGCTATGGAGACAGGCTCAGCTTGCTAGAGGCGGACATCCACTCACTCGCTGGAGAACCATTCAACATCGATTCACCCAAGCAGCTCTCCGAGGTGCTCTTCGACAAACTAGGCCTACCAGTTATTAAACGGACGAAAACCGGGGCTAGTACAGATGCAGAAGTACTAGCGCAACTCTCGAGCGAACACGCTTTACCCGCCAAGGTGGTCGAGTATCGTCAAATCGCCAAGCTCAAGAGCACTTACGTCGATGCACTACCCCAACTTGTCCATTCCCAAACACAGAGAGTTCACACTTCATTTCGACAGGACGTCGCCGCTACGGGCAGATTAAGTTCCACAGACCCTAACCTGCAGAACATTCCGATCCGTACCGCTGAGGGCAGAGAAATTCGCGCCGCCTTCATACCAGGGGAAACCCAGTGGTGCTTATGTACGGCTGATTATTCACAGATAGAGTTACGCATCCTGGCCGACCTCTCCTCGGACGAAACGCTTCTGCAGGCGTTCCAAGATGGACAGGACATCCACGCCCGCGTCGCCAGTGAGGTGTTTGGTGTCGACCTGACCGACGTCACGGCCGAAATGCGACGCAGTGCGAAAGCCGTCAATTTTGGCATCATTTATGGCCAAAGTCCGTTTGGATTAGCCAAGGCCCTGGAGATAGATGTCGAAGAAGCTGCTGCTTTTATCGACTCGTATTTTGAGCGAATTCCGCGTGTACAAACGTTTGTCGACGCAGTACTGGAAGAATGTCGTGACAAGGGTTATGTTAAAACCATATTCGGACGTCGGCGAGAAATCCAGGGCGTTCGAAGCTCCTCCAAACGTGGCGATTCCCGCCAAAGAAATCTACCTGAACGCATTGCGATTAATACCGTAATTCAAGGTTCGGCCGCGGACCTGATTAAACATGCAATGATTCGAGTTGACGAGCACCTCCGACACAGTGACCTGGAAGCACGAATGCTTTTGCAGATCCATGACGAACTTGTCTTTGAATCCCCTGCAGACCAACTACCCGAACTGTCGGAAATGGTCACTGAAGAAATGGTAGCTTGCCACGAGTTGTCGGTGCCATTGAGCGTCGATGTCAAGTCAGGCCCTAACTGGGCGGAATGCGAATAACCCAGTGCAACGCCATGCTTGTAATTGGTATCGCCGGTGGGATTGCTAGTGGTAAAACACTCGTAGCCGAGTGTCTCCAAAACCTGGGAGTGTTCTTGATCGATGCAGACCGCATCGGTCACGAAGTGTTGCAACAAGCGGATGTCGTAAACGCGATTCAAACGCGATGGGGCAAGGAGATTCTGCAGAGCGATGGTCAACTCTGTCGCAGTGAGATCGCGAAGCGGGTATTCGCCCCACCTCCGAAAGGCCCCGTTGAACTCGCGTTTCTGGAAAAACTGACCCATTCAAGAATTGGAGAACATTTACAACAAAAAATCCACGAGCTAAAAAATGCCTGCGACACACCCGCAGTCGCTTTAGACGCCGCAGTCATGTTTAAAGCCGGCTGGAGCTCGTGCTGCACACATATCTTGTTTGTCGACACACCAGAGGAACTCAGAATCGAACGGGCACGGCAACGAGGCTGGACTGCAGCCGACCTGGCAGCACGTGAGTCCAGTCAGACCTCCCTGACAATTAAACGCCAGGCAGCCGACTACGTCATTGACAATTCCGGCCCCTCGAAAAAAACACAGGCGCAAGTAGAACAACTCTGGGATAAACTAAAACTCCTCGTAAACTGATAGTCCTTACCCACCTCGGAGTCGTTACGCGATCGACTATTCTTGTCATTTCGCAGCAACTCCCCACCTCTTCCTACCCATCTCACGCCTTGCCTGCCCGGCAAGCCGCCCTTCAGGAGTGTCTTCTCTTATGTCAAAACCGGATACGCAAACCCCTGCGGATAGCCCTCAGCGGCCTCCGCCAGACAAACATTCGGACACCCCCGATGATGGACTCGGCGAACCGCTCTCCCTGGCTGAAGAAATTGCCCATGAAATAGATGACAACGTCGACGCACCTGATCGATACAAAGATCTGAAGCAGAGTGAAGTGCACATCGCACGATTGCAACAAATGAGCATGAACGAACTCATTAAGGAAGCTCGTGCGAAAAAAGTCGCTGATGTGTCAGGCCTCAAGAAACAGGACTTGATCTTCAGGATTCTCAAGGAACGAGTTCGTATGAACGGGCTCTTGTACGGCGAAGGTACACTCGAAATCTTGCCAGACGGGTTTGGCTTCCTGCGATGCCCCGATTATCACTACATGTCATGCCCCGATGACATCTATGTCTCCCCCAGTCAAATCCGTCGTTTTGGCCTGAAAACGGGCTCAACTGTTTCAGGCCAAATTCGTCCGCCCAAAGAAAATGAACGCTATTTCGCGTTACTTCGAGTCGAGGCAATTAACTTTCAGGATCCAAACCTCCTGCATAACAAAGTTGCCTTCGACAATCTCACACCGCTACATCCCAACCAACGCATCATCATGGAACACGATGTGTCTGACCTTTCGACACGTATTGTGGACATGGTGACACCGATCGGGTTTGGACAGCGAGGACTAATCGTCAGTCCGCCTCGTGCAGGCAAAACGATTCTATTACAGAAAATGGCGAGAGCCGTACTCAGTAATTTCAAAGACGCGTATGTCTTTATGCTGCTGGTTGATGAGAGACCGGAAGAGGTCACCGATATGGAGCGTGAGGTCAAAGGACCTCAATGTGAAGTAATCAGCTCAACATTCGATGAACCAGCTTCGCGGCATGTGCAAGTCTCTGAAATGGTGATCGAGAAAGCCAAGCGGATGGTGGAATATGGACAAGACGTCGTCATTTTTCTGGATTCCATTACACGTCTGGCCCGAGCCTGGAACAGCGAGTGTCCTCAGTCCGGAAAAGTCTTGTCCGGTGGACTCGATGCCAACGCACTGGCCAAGCCAAAGCAAGTATTCGGCTCCGCCCGCAAGGTAGAGGAGGGTGGATCGTTAACAATCATCGCGACCGCGCTCGTCGATACTGGCAGCAAAATGGACGACGTCATCTTCGAAGAGTTCAAGGGGACAGGCAATATGGAGGTCGTACTGGATCGCAAGCTAGTAGACCGCAGAATCTGGCCTTCGATCGATATCAATGCCAGTGGGACGCGTCGAGAAGAAAAACTCATGGACCCTGACGAATATCGCCGAGTCTGCGTGCTTCGACGTGTACTTCACGAAATGAACGCACCCGATGCCATGGAGCTATTGGTCTCTCGGCTGGAAAAAACAAAAACCAACGCCGAGTTCCTGATGAGCATGAACATGTCCTGAAAACCACACCACCCCCTCCGCGGAGGGGCAGACGCATGACGGGGCTAATCGATCGCAAAAGCTCCGAACGGCAAATTCAGCCACTTCACTTGCCATGTCTACTGTGAACACAACCGTGTTTTTTGCGTCTCCGTGGAATGTCAGTACAGCTTTTCACCACTCCTAATTAGGCTAATTCAGATACAATTACAGCTGTACACCCGCTGCGCCGGCGGTCGATAACCGAAGAAAGGCTCTTTCTTCGCCTGATAATACGCCCCCGATGAGCTGTCTAACCCTTTCAGCTTGCCAGGAAATCCACCATGAACGTCGCGGAACGTCTCTCACAATTATTATCTGAACGGAAATGGATCGCATTCGCAGGCGTCGGAGTTGCGTGCCTGCTACTGCTAATTGCCAGCTTTAGCCTTCTCAGCGGCGGTGAGGAGACGGAAGGATTCGTGCCGTTCGAGGTCAAGCAAAGAACTCTGGCAATTACTGTCACCGAGCGGGGCAATCTGGCAAGTCAGGAAGAAACAGCTATTCGCTGCAAAGTTGAAAACTTTGGCCGTGGGGACCGTAGTGGCACACAAATTATCATGATCATCCCCAATGGAAGTGAGGTCAAGAAAGGTGACCTGCTCGTCGAACTTGACTCCGCAACCATTCGTGATCGTGTCGACGAACAAACGGTGGTTGTCCAAAAAGCGGTCTCGATGGAGACCCAAAGTAAAGCGATGTATGACAATGTGTTGTTGAATAACGAGACACTGAAGGCAGCTGCCGACTTGAAATACAAGCTGGCGCAATTGGCCATTGAGTCTTACATGGACAAAACCAATGGAAAGTTTCAACTGGATGTCGAGGCGATCGACCGCAAAATCGATGAAGCCAATACCAAGCTTGTGGAGGCGCGTGGCCAACTCGACCTTGTCAAAATCCAACGTGCTGGCATGGAAGAGTTGTTCAAACTCGGCTATCGCGGCAAGGCGGAGCGCGATCAAACTCGTTTGACTTACGCTGACGCAGAAAGCCGCGTCACCTCCAACATTAACCAGATCAAGACACTCCAGTCGGAACGCGCCAAGATGACGCTCTACGAATTCAAGACGCAAGAACTGACGTTGCGAGGCGACGTCGAGACATCACAACGTGAAGTCGCACAATCGATCAACGACGGCATTTCCAAAGCTGCCGAGGCGTTAGCGATCAAGGAAGAAGCCGAGCAGACCTCACAAAAGGAGAAGGAACGGCTGGCGCATTTTGAAAAACAACTGGAAAACTGCAAGATCTATGCGCCACACGATGGAATGGTTGTCTGGGCACGTGGCGACCGCAGGCGAGGTGAGATTTCCGAAGGAGCCATGGTTTACCAACGCCAAAGATTAATGACCCTGCCCAACTTGAAGAGAATGAAAGTCGAAACCCGCGTCCACGAGGCGGTACTCGATCAGGTCCGGCCTGGCCTCGCTGTCAGTGTCAGCGTGGATGCCTTCCCTAATAGAACCTACAACGGAGTCGTCGACAAAGTAGCCGTAATTCCCGAAGACGGCGGCTGGCTTAGTGGAGGAAGTACAAAAACGTACAAGACGACAGTGCGCATCACCGAAGAAGTCGACAGCCTCAAGCCTGGCATGACTGCTGTGGCAAATATCCACGTCGATAGTCTTCCAAACGTGTTGGCGGTCCCTGTCCAGGCAGTCGTTCAAGTCGACCGCGACACCTGGTGTTACGTAAACACTCGCCGTGGAGCACAACGCAAGGACATCGTACCGGGGCGTTCAAACGACAAGTTTGTCCACATCGAGCAAGGCCTTACTGAAGGTGATGTCGTCATTCTCAATCCGATGGACATTGTCGAAGAGAAAGAACGCCAAGCCAGTATTGCGGATACCGCAGACGAATTAACGAAAGAAGGGGACTCGGCAGAGACCAAGAACCCGTCTGCCAAGCAAGCTCCCCAAGCACCAGCCCCCGCCAAAAAACGATCTGGCAAATCAAAGCAACGCGGAAAATCAAAATCGCGACAAAGTTCGAACCAAGCAGCAGCGGGCGCATAAACCGCAAGGACGAGACTGCCGATCGAATCCGCTTCATAAGCCCACCTATTCCACGATTTTCGCAGCACTATGAACTGGACTATCGTTAAGGTCGGAATCAAGAATCTCCTACTACACAAACTGCGCAGCTTGCTGACGGTGCTAGGTGTCGTGTTGGGTGTCGGCTCGGTCATTTCCATGCTGGCAATTGGAGAGGGGTCAAAGCGCGAAGCTTTGGAACAAATTCGAAAACTGGGCGCGAACAACGTCATCATTCGCAGTATTAAACCGGGGCAGTCCGGTGGAGGAGATGACAGCCAGGCTTCTGCGGCCAGCGAAGAAGAAACGCGTGTGTTAGAGTACGGATTGAAGTACCGGGATTTCGATCGGCTCAAAGCGACGTTGCCTACTGTCTCGGAAGCGGTCCCAATCGCGTTGCTCCTGAAGCCTGCATCCCGTGGAACAGGCCGTATTGCCAACGCTCGAGTCCTGGGCACAACACCCGAATACATGGATGTCAAGAATTTGCGATTACGGCGAGGCCGTTTCATCACTCAGGTTGATCTGCGTAATACATCAAATATCGCGATCCTCGGCGCGGGATCCTGCCGCAAGCTATTCGGGTACGAAGATCCCCTTGGTGAAAACATCCTGCTGGGTGAAGACACGTATCGCATCGTCGGCGTACTAGCTGGCCAGGCGAGTGGCAATGCAACGCCAGGTGGCGTCGGCCAGCAAAACATGAACGACGACATCTATATCCCGCTCGCCTGTGCGCAACGCAGGTTCGGTGACGTCCAGGTCATCCTCAACACCGGCAGTCGAAATTTTGAACGCACTCAATTGAACGAAATCACCCTCCAGGTCTCCGATCCGAATCTGGTCAGCCAGACCGCGGGCATGGCTCGCAAGTTACTCGAAGAAACCCACCCCAACCAGGATGATTTCCGCCTCGTGATTCCAATAGAATTAATGCAACGGGCCGAAGAAGAAAAACGAATCTGGAATCTCGTACTGGGATCCATAGCTGGCATCTCGTTGTTAGTTGGTGGCATTGGCATTATGAATATCATGCTGGCAAGCGTTACCGAGCGAACCAGAGAGATTGGAGTTCGGCGTGCGTTGGGTGCCAAACAATGGGATATTACAGCCCAATTTCTCGTGGAAACCGTTTTGCTTTCTTCGGTAGGTGGTATTCTCGGAGTGGCCACAGGCATCTGCCTGCCGGTGATTGTCAGTAGCCTGGCTGGCATGGAAACAGTCGTACAGTGGTGGTCGATCTTCCTGGCCTTTGGAATTTCGGTAGGCATCGGTATTGTGTTCGGTCTCTACCCGGCCCGACGAGCCGCCTTGATGGATCCTATTGAAGCCTTGAGACACGAATGATGCAGGGTCTATTTCCTCCTTTGTGTCTGTTGCTGGCATTCGCATTGGCTGTCTGTGGATTCGCAATCTGGGCTCGCGAGGGACCCGAGGCCGGAACACAGCTCCATACAGCACGGGCTTCCGGTGATGACAATTCCCGCGACGCACTAGAGTCACACCTCGAACAGAAACAATTCGAGCGCCGTGTTCTATTGGGACTGCTCGTGACCGCGAGTGTGACGATGACAGTGCTCGGCTTCGCATCAATGCGTGGGCCACAACGCCCAGTCTCCGGCTAAAAAGCCGGAGACTGGACTCTGCCAGAGAGTGTATGCTCCCTGCAACAGGTGTCGGCGACTCTCCACAAGCACCGGTGCAGTGTGCTACCGCTACAAACGGCAAAGTTTGCCACTACTACCAGACCGTCATCAAACCAATAACCCTCGCCAGCGTTATTTGAGAGGCCGATGATGATTATGGATAAGCGCTCACAAGTCACCAGTTTTTCGGATACGTCATGGCTATAGCTACTCGCTTCGTGCTGCTATGCCTGATCTTCGCCATGTATTTTCTGTCTGGATGTACGCGCAATCACTATCGCCGGCGCGCGGACACGGATGCAAAGACGATTCTGAACGAAAAGACCAATCAAACTCCGTGGACCGCACCGAGCGACTATTCGATCTATCCGAAATCCGCTTCACGACTATACGACGAAAGCTCGCTCGAAGATCCAAGTCTGCCGAATCCGTCACCGCAGCTTTACAGTTACGCGCTACCCGATCTGCCAGAGCGAGACCCTGACCGGTTCAAGTCAACAGAATCCGAACCCTTTGAGTTTCCCGCACTCCCAAAGGCAACCCATAACCTGCGTCGTCTGCCAGCCGTTACGCAAAGCTACGCGCCACCGTCACGCGCCAAGACTGTCAGCTTCATCGCGTCCGCCGAGACAGCAGCCTCCCCCCAGGCAGTCCAAGGCTCGCTCGATACGCCCTCCGTCGCCCAGACATCAAACCCTGACAGCAAGCAGCCCGAACTCGTCCCCCCACCTCCAGAATCCGCAGCAACATCAAATCGCGTCTCCCAAACGACCACGACAATTCGTCGCCTGGAGATTCCCTCATCCTACTGGAATGCACTACCACCGAGTTGCCTGCGCCGCATTCTGGAATTCGATAGTATTCGAACCCAGTACGAACAGACCTTTGGTCGAGCTCCGACAGACGATCAACTAAATCAGTCACCCCGACTTACGCTAGAAGACATCATCGACCTGACGCGACTCAACCAGCGCGAATACCAATCTCAAAAAGAAAGTCTCTATCTTGGCGCCCTCGCGTTAGATCAACAACGATTTCAACAACAACTGAAACTCAGTGCAGGGGGAAATCGATCCTCAGCAAATTTCAGTCACAGCCGTAGCTCAGGCGACACAAACAGCGGCATGACGATCCCGTCACAGCTTGGCGTGGACAAAATGCTCGTCACCGGTGCTGATCTGGCAGCGCGTTTCGCCAATCAGGTACTGATTACTTTCAACGGCACACAAGGATTATCCGCCGATGTGAGTTCAAGCCTCCTATTTGACTTCTCCCAAAGCTTGCTGCAACGTGACGTTCAGTTGGAAAGCCTCACTCAGGCCGAACGGAACATTGTCTATACCGCGCGCAGTTTCACGCGGTATCGCAAGAACATGTTTGCCTCACAGACTCAGACCTATTACAGCCTGGTCCAGCAATTCCGCCGCATCGAAATCCAAACACAAAACTACTTCAACCTGATCCGCAACTTCAATCAACGTGAAGCCGAATATCGAACTCTCGGCTCTTCCTCGCGAACAGACGTCGACCAAATCGAACAACAGGTATTGAACGGACAGAGCAATCTGATTTCGGCATGTAACTCACTAGAAAGAGCCTTGGACGCACTCAAGTTGTCTATTGGCCTTCCCATTGAGCAACAGATCAACCTTGACCTTACAGAACTGCGCCTGTTGACAGCACGCGATGAACTAGCGGTTACAGGAGATTCGATGCGGCGCATTCGTAGACGCCTGCAATATGCTCGCCAGTTAGAGTCACCCACAATTGAAGAACTCGTCAGCCCTGCTTTGGTGTTGATCGAACGTGTTTTCGACTTTACGGATATCCAAGAGCAAATCGGCCTGCAGCCACCTAACCTGGACACGCTGATGTTGCTACAAGTTCAATTGCAAATTGTGGAAGCTCGCTTATTGAGCCAGTTCTCCACTGAACGTCTGAACCGAGAGCTCGAGGTTGTTCCACCGTCAATACCCAACTTGTTCCAAAGACGCATGGAAGTCATTGAAGAACAACTGAAATTGCTTAAACACCAAATTGAGCTACTACGGATCACTGCCACTGACGTAGCGAATCTC
>PBOG01000183.1 GCA_002724245.1 Planctomycetaceae bacterium | reverse complement strand
GACTGCGATGATCAGGCCTTGCGATTCGGTCGGTAGACCGACCGCTTGCAGGATGATCACCATCATCACCAACCCTGCGTGGGGTATGCCGGCGGCTCCGATGCTGGCGAGCAAAGCGGTGAAGACGACACTGATCTGCTGCATCATGCCCAGCTCGACACCAGGGGTCAAATTGGCAATGAAGAAAACTGCGACCACTTCATACAACGCGGTTCCGTCCATGTTGACTGTCGCGCCGAGGGGCAACACAAATGAACTGACGCGATTGCTGACACCCGCCCGCTGTTCAACACTGGTTAATGTTAGTGGCAGCGTCGCGTTGCTCGAGGCCGAACTGAAAGCGGTAAACAACGCTGGGCTCATCGCCTTGGCAAATTCCAGGGGGCTGCGTTTCGCCACGAATTTGAGGATGAGTGGCAGAATGACCACGGCATGAAATACCAATGCGCAGGCAACGGTCAGCATATACCATCCCAACCGGCCGAAGACCTCAATGCCCTGGGTTGCCGCTGCAAATAGCATCAGGCAGAAAACGCCCAGTGGCGCCAGTCTGACGATGGCCATGGTCATCCGCATCATCACCGAGAATCCCGCAGTCGCCAGACCGCGTACAGTTTCTGCCGTTTGGCCGCCGACCAAAAGCGTGAATATCGAGAATGCCAGGCTGAAAGCAATGATTCCCAGAAACTGGCCATCGGCTGTAGCTTGGATCGGATTTACCGGAATCAGGTTTTCAAGTTGTTCAAATAAGACTGTGGAAAGCTGCTTCCCCTGTTCTCGGGCTTGTTCCAATTGGTCGGGCACTTGCCTTGCGTCGTCTGCTCCAGGACGGATCAAATTGACCATAAACAAACCGGTGAGAATCGCCAGCAGGCTGGTGGAGACGTAATATAGAAGCGTACGGCCAAACATCTTGCCTAGCCGGTCCGCTTGTCCGAGGCCTAGTACACCGGACGCTAATGAAAACAGAATCAGTGGAACTGATACCATTTTCAGTAGACGCAGAAACAGGTCTCCGAGTCGCTTTCCCAGGTCCCCGACGGTGCGGGCTGGTGAGCGCCCATGACGCTGGAAGAGCACGTACGCTTCAGCATCGAGTTTCTTGAGCTCTTTCAAACTGGGGGCGATTACCTCACTGATGGTTTCGTTTGCTGGAAGTGGAGGCGCATTTGCATCTTGTTCGAAAACGTCGACAAGTTGTTCGCCTTTGGGCTGTTCGGTTGCTGCTTCTCCCAACACGCCAACAAAAATTCGCCGAGTCCCCTGCGCCTGCGGTTGCGAAATCTGCATGTGGATTTCATGGGGACTATCGGATGCCCAGATGGTGCCGGCTTGTATGCGAACGGACTTTGTCATCCCGTAAGGCTGTACATCAGCTTGTTCGATGACCACCGGGGCGTCGGTGTGGTCTTCACCACCATAGATATTCAATACCAGCCCGATTGAAGCACCGAGAGACATGGCAATCAAGATTTGCCAATGTAACGGAATGCGCGTCATGGATTGCTCTTTTGGGTCAGGCGAAAACAAATCGATCGAGGGGGAGTCTGAGCGACGTCACCTTGTAATCAAATGACGGTGATTATATCGCGGTCGGGTGAGGCAGGCAGGTCCGGCGTGGCTGGTGAAACGCCACTCAGGCTGGTGATTTCTCGGTGTGTGGGTGATAGGGTAAGCCAAAATACTTGTGCAGAAAGGCTTTCCGATCACCCTCGTGTTGTACATATTCCACCAGTGCGTACAGCTTTTTCTGGTCTCTGCGCAACTTTTCTTCGAGGTATTCTGCGTCCTGTAAGTTGTTTGGCAGAGGGCCAGTCACGCGTACATCAAGAGGCGACAGGCTGCCCTCAATGGTGCCGTAACGCTCTAGCATTGACAGCGCGGTGTCCAGTCGATGGTCGTGTTTTTGGCGATGATGGATCTTCTCCCTGAGCCAGTCCATTCCGAAAGCATCGAGTTTTTCGTGGTCGTGAACCAATACATGGAATAAACGGTCATAGAAATCGGCGTCGGGATTGCTCCAATGTATAAACTCCATTTGTGTTGCCAGATCTCGCTGGTCATACAACAAGACGCACTCTGAAGGTTGTCCGTCCCGCCCAGCCCTGCCTATTTCCTGGTAATAAGATTCGAGCGATCCAGGCAGATCGACGTGAAGTACAAAGCGGATGTCCTCCTTGTCGATTCCCATCCCAAATGCGTTCGTAGCGAGGACGAGGGTGTCGGGTTCGTTCATGAACCGTTCTTGCAGTTGTTTCCGTTGTTCTCGTGGCAGTTCCCCGTGATAGATC
The DNA here is from genome assembly GCA_002724245.1 of Planctomycetaceae bacterium. GTDB lineage: Bacteria > Planctomycetota > Planctomycetia > Pirellulales > Pirellulaceae > UBA9264. The sequence goes on along the minus strand of PBOG01000183.1, from coordinate 51,441 downwards.
AGGTGCGGGACCTTCTGTTGCAGCAGTGTGTCACTGAACCTCTGCAGCGTCTTGATCAATGTAAAGTAGGCGATCCCTCGCTGTTGCTGTCGTTGTCGCAGGCCAATGAGATGGTCGAGTTTTTCATCGTCACTCCAGACGGCGTGGACAGAAAGTTGCAGGTTGGGCCGGTCAATTCCCTCGTGGAAGAGTTTGACGCGGCTTTGGTCAAGTCCGAGTTGACGAATGATGTCAGTTTGTACAGCTGGTGTCGCGGTTGCCGTAAGTGCGATGGTCGTGGGATTGTCGAGCCGTTGCCGAATTTGCTCGACGCGCGTGTAATCCGGCCGGAAATCATGTCCCCATTCACTGATGCAATGCGCTTCGTCGATGGCGAGCAGAAGAATCTCACGTCGTTGCAGGACATTCAGGAACTCTGCTTTACGAAATCGTTCCGGAGTCACGTAAAGCAGGTCGTACTTGCCGTTTTCGATATTGCTATAACGTCGTTCACGCTCTCGAGCCCGCAAGGATGAGTTAATGTATGTAGCGGCAACGTGTCGCTCTCTCAGTCCGTCTACCTGGTCCTTCATCAATGCGATCAATGGAGACAGCACAATGCTGAGAGGTCTGGACTGTTCGGAGGAAGTTTCAGCCGCTGCGCTGTTCGTCTGCTTGTGTTGGGCGGCAAGGTGCTTGTGTTGGGCGGCAAGGCACAGCGCGGGGACTTGATAGCAGAGCGATTTGCCCATGCCAGTGGGCATGATAACTAACGCATGATTCCCATTGAGCAGATGTTCGACAATCTGTCGTTGAGGGCCGCGGAAAGCGTCGTGCCCAAACACATCTTGCAAGATCTGTTCTGGCGTAGTCTCGCATTTGTCGTACATAGTCTGCCAGAAGAATCGCAGTGACGGGATGCTGTAGGAACAAACTTGTTCGGGGGAACGCTAGAAATCTGAGCAAACGGGTTACGCGTTACGCGACCTGTATGGCCCGGCCAGTTTGCGCGGATTCGTAAATGCCAAATACAGTCTTAAGGGCACGCAGGCTATCAAAATTACTTATCGGAGGTGTCGTGTTTTCGGAGCATGCCTTAATTGCTGAGGCGACAAAAGGGGTGTAGCCACTCACCCGTTGTGCTGGTTTCCAGCTCTGAAGTTGTCCGGCGCCGGCACCGGTGTTCGTGACCCATTGCAGTCGCGGCTCGGCGACGGTTTGAATACGCAACCACCCGGCAGCTCCCCAGATCTTGATGTGGGTGTGATAGCCTTTGTCGAGATAGTAACCCGATGTCAATGTCCCGAGGGTCCCATTGCTGAATTGCAACGTGGCGGCAGCCGAGTCTTCGATATCGATAGGTTGTCCGCCTACATTGGCTGTAAAGCCACAGACGCTGCTGATCGTCGCATCGGTGAGAAACATTGCCAGGTCGAGCCAGTGGATGCCAAGCCAGATGAGATGGCCACCACCGGAACGACTTCGCTGTGCGAACCACTGACGATGGTAGTCCGGTCGTGTCAAACGTGTCTGGTCCGCTACAAGGTGCATTTCCAGCCCGTAGATTTTTCCGAGCTTTCCCGAGTGAATGAGTTCACGTGCTGCCAGGATTTCTGAGTTCGAGCGGTTGGCAAGCGCAAGCATGAGATGGCGATGCTTGGAATCGGCATGTCTTGCCAGCTGTTCGAAGTCCCGAGCGCTGAGGCAGGCAGGTTTTTCCGCAAACACGTGGCAGTTTGCATCTAGAGATCGCTGAATTACGGGTGGGGCCAGGCCCGCTTCCAGCGTGACCAGAGCCAATTCAGGAGACTCGGCGGAGAGTAGTTCCTGGTGGTTGCGATATACACCGATCAACTTTTCTCCGAGTGCGCGGCGAGCAGCGTTTTCCCAGCGCCCATCCGGGTCTCCCAGAACTACTCTACTACAGGCTTCTGCAGCTGCCAGGGCCTGCAAGTAAGCGCTGACATGTGCGCCATCGGCATTTGTGAGTAGTCCGACCTTGATTGGTTGCGACATCCTGTTTCCCTTTACAGCCAGCTCGGTACACGTCTTCAATCACAGCGATATTGACCAACCACTCAATCTTGTGTGCCGTATCCGGTCCACCCAAAGGAAGTGAAGTTGATGGTCATAGTGCGTCCTGGTCGGACGCGATCTGCAGGCCTAAGGACTGATGCTGTTGATTGACGTTCTGCATATAGCGTTGGAAAGCGTCTTCGTCGCGCTGGCAGCTTTGGGCCTGGAAGACAATCGCAAACGCTCGGCGGTCACTTGTCTCACTGCGGTTCGGATCGGCCCGATGAATGGTATTGCCGTGGTGCGCGACCGCGTCACCTGGATTCAACTCAATAAGTTGTTCACGGGCGGCATCTGCAGGTCCATAATCGGTAACTCCCTGTGAGAATCCCAGTACGTTCGTAGACCCGTGGGGTCGAATCCCCAGAAGATGCGAACCTTGCACGTAACGTAGTGCACCATTAACCGCTGTCGCGGGATCCAGAGCGACCCATATCGTGGTCACGGACGCTGGAGTCAAGCAGAAATAGTAGTTGTCTTGATGTGGGGGGGTGGTGTGGTCAATTCCGGGAGGTTTATTGAACCACTCAGGTGTTTTTGCATGGACTGGCTCGCCGATTAGTGTTTCAGCCAGGTTGGTCCAGTGTTTGTCATGTGTGTAGCGGGTCAGGTCTTCATCCTGAATGTGTTGCAACTGTTTCAGCGTTTCAGGGCGTGCGCGGTCGTGAAAAAAAGCGCTACTGTCGGGTAATTCAGGTACTTTTTCTTTGATATAGCGTTCCAAGGAAGCACAGAGTTCACCCAGGTCATCGGAACTCAGGAAGTTCCGCACCACGACGAACCCGTCACGTGCATAGGCGGCCTGAACCTGGTCGTGGTTGAACAAGTCACTCATCGATTTGTGTTTCCCAGAGATTGCCCATCTGTTATCTCGATGCGATCACCGAGCTTTGACATCGTAGGCCAGTAAGCTGTCTTTTTCTCGCAGATACAAGATACCTCCCGCGACAACAGGGTGTGGCCAGCTGTCATTGCCGGCACCAGGAATCTTGAATTTTCCTTTGAGGCGAAAACGTTTGCTGTTGGCTTCGATTAAGGCCATCGTTCCATCCTGGTAACGAAAGAAGAGATTGCCATCTGCGTATGCCACCGCGGCGGATCCGGTACCTGGCCCACGCCGCTTCCAGCGAATTTTTCCAGTGGTTAACTCCAGACAGGTTGGCAGACCGTTGTTGCTCCCATGGCCACCGTAAATATGATCATCAATCAACACAAAGCCACCGTGGTGATTCTGAAAGCGGCTGCCGTTCAAGAAAAACACTTCTTCAACCTGTATCTTCCCGGCATCTTGCGGTTTTAGCCGGAGTAACACACTCCCTGCGTTGTAGCCGTTTGCCGCAAAAACAAGATCGCTTCGTACCACTGGAGTGGGGATGTTAGCCGTGGGGTTTGCAATTCGGTTATAGCCCCACAGGAATTGGCCATTGGTGTCACGGACTCCAATCAGACCGCGGCCAATCATCTGAACGTACTGGCGAATTCCAGCCACACTTGTTGTCACAATAGAAGAGAACGAGGCACCGTCACGGCCATTTGTTCCCAATTCAGGCGCCTTGCAGGTCCAACGTAATTCACCGGTGAGTTTGTTGAGTTTGACCATCGTATGTTCGCTACCGCCGGGGGTGCAAACTAGCGCGTCGTCGTCAATCAACGGAGATTCTCCATATCCACGCCCGGATTGCAGCTTGCCACCAAAATCTTCCATCAGTTGCCGACGCCACGTCATTTTCCCGGTATCGGTGTTCAAGCAACACAGGTCACCGTCGGGAGAGAGTGCGTACAGTCGAGTGCCATCAAGGGTTGGTGTCGAACAGGGAATACGGTTGGTTTCGTCGATTTTTGCGCGCCAAATTTGCTTTCCAGTAGCTATGTCAAACGCAAAAACGACAACGTCAGAGTCCAGCCGCCCGAGCGTATACAATCGATCGTCGGCGACGACGACAGATGAATAACCAATTCCTAGCCCGGTTGTTTTCCAGACGAGTCGTGGTGCTGTCGTCCAGCGTTTGAGGAGATTTGTGTCGCTGGAGTGTCCGTCTCGGTTGGGGCCTCTCCATTGGGGCCAGAGTCCCCTGCGCGGCGCATCCTCACTTGTGCCTGTAGTGACGAGTAGCAGAATGATCAGCAGGGCACGGTAGTTCATCAAGTGCGACATTGGATTGACCCGGTGTATTGGGCAACTTGCCAAAGACGTTGACCAGAAGACTTGCTCAACGGTTACAATGTATAACAAGATCTACTGCGTTTCGAGGTGAAATAGATATGTTTACTAGACAGACTATTATTGGACTGCGGTGCTGGATCTACCTCTTGCTGATCGCACTGTCTGTGCAGCGCCTTGGTACCGCACAAGCAGCAAAGCCGATTGAGCGTTTACGTGGCCTTGGTGTACGCGTTGAGCCGTACGTCAAGGTTCGAGAGCGGCGTCGGCATGATCGCTGGCGTAAACTTCATCACTTTCCCATGCCGTCGAAAGTAGTGGTGAAACCAGGTGGCTGGTATTTGACATTTGATGATCGTCACATCGATGCTCAAGGACGTGTGAGGCCAGAGGTTCTAGAGCTCTGCGCAGAAGGGGTGCTTGTTCAGGGAGTGAGTGTTCGCAATACAGAACTGAACAATATGGGGTTGGTGTCGTTGGGGAAGATTAGCAGCTTGCTGGCGCTGGACTTGAATGGCACCTACATTGACGACGATGGATTGAAGCACGTCGCATCCTGGCCAGAATTGTTGGATTTGGACTTGGGTGAGAGCGATATTACGGACGTGGGCTTGCGTCACTTGAAGAACATCGCCCACCTGGAAGTACTTGTTCTGGCAGGCGGCGATATTTCGGATGCAGGGCTGAGTCACGTAGCCGCGCTGAAGCAGCTTCAGCAGCTGATTTTGACTGGCTGCATGGTGACTCGCGGCGGGATTGCCAAATTAACGAAGTTGCCGGGCTTGGATAGCCTTGGGTTGGGTGAGACGAATATTCACGCCGATGACCTGCAAGATTTGCATGCACTGGTGCCGTTGCGCGTACTCGATTTGTTTGGTACGGCAACGGATGACCGTAGTATGCGGTACGTGCGAGATCACCGCGGAATTGTGGCTCTCAATCTGGGGGCTTGTGAGGGGATTACGGACGAGGGGGTTTTGCATTTGTCAGAACTGAAAACACTGCGTGGGCTACTGCTGCGCAAAACTGGTTTTGAGGTCAAGAAACTCACCGGCGAGGGGGTCCGTCACCTGTCCCGCTTGACAAGTTTGGAGGTTCTTGACTTGCATGCTGTACAGATTGACGACAAGGCCGCGCTGCATCTCCAGAAACTCAAGCAACTACGAGAGGTTGATCTCAGTCTGACGCAATTGACCGACGAGGGGCTTGCCTCGCTGGCCAGTTTGCAACGGCTTGAGAGACTCGCACTAGTTTACTCTACCGGCTTTGCTGGTCCGCAAATTACCGACCAGGGAGTCGTGCATCTGGCGCAATTGGAAAAGTTGAAATCTTTGAATTTGATCGGTGCGAAAATTACCGATCGGTCTGTAGAGCTGCTTGTTTCGCTAAAACGTTTGGAACATTTGGTATTAACGGAGACGGAGATTTCTGTTGCCGGGTTGCAGCGTTTACGTCAAGCGTTGCCTCGTTGCAAAATTCAAGAATAGTAGACTGGTGACCTGGTGAGTGTTGCTGACGAGTCGGTTGGTAGTTTGTCCTGAGGCGATGTGATCGTACGTATTACGTTGGATTTGCGAGAATTCACTACCACAATGGCACCCATGTTCAATAGCCTTGATCCGTTACTCACCGCTGAGACGCTACGGACTCGACGAATGTTGATTCGAGCGGGAGCGCTCGCTACGTTGAATTGGTCATGGCCTGCCAAAACAGGGCGCAGCGCCGGTGTGGCTGATTCAGATGGGCAGACGCTTGGGAAGGCCAAATCGTGTATCTTGATATTCTTGTTTGGCGGGCCGTCTCAACAGGACCTGTGGGATTTGAAACCAGACGCGGCTGCTGAAGTTCGCGGCGAATTCAAGCCGATCGACACGCGTGTTCCCGGTATGCAAATTGGGGAACATTTGCCACAGTTAGCCCAGCAGAGCCAGCACTTTACGATTATTCGATCGATGCGGCACACTGATTTTGAGCATGGCAGTGCTTCTTACACAGCTTTGACAGGGCAGCCCCATCCCTTGCCTGGTACAAACACACCTGCCCGTCCAGAAGATTTTCCAACTTATGGATCGGTGGTTGGACTCAAGCGGCCCGTTGTCGATCCCGTGCCCGACGCAGTGGTGCTGGGACCGGTGATGCACCAGGGCAACCGCCCTCCGATGGCGGGCCAGAACGCAGGTTTTCTGGGGCGTGGGTACGATCCATTTCGCATTGTCGGTGATCCGAATCAAGCGGGCTTTCATGTTCCTGGTTTACAGGTAAAGGAAGACATCACGGCGCGTCGTCTTGGGGACCGGAGAACTTTACTGAGTTCGTTAAATCACCATTCCCGCAGAATGGCACGGTCGAAAAAAGTGGCGGCGATCAGGCGACTTCATTCCCGTGCGTATGGCTTATTGAAGTCTTCTCAAAGCCAGCAGGCTCTTGACGTCGAAAAGGAATCGGCTGAGATTCGTGATCGATATGGCCGTCACAAATTCGGCCAGACGCTGCTACTCTCACGGCGACTTGTGGAGTCGGGGGTTCCACTAATACAGGTCAATTGGTCTCGGAGCAATGCCGACCAGTGGGACACACACGCAAAAAATTATCCTCGATTGCGTAAGATGCTGCCTGCTTTTGACCAGGGGCTCGCGGCGTTACTTGAGGATTTGCAGGATCGCGGGCTGCTTGACTCAACGATGGTTATTTGCCTCGGGGAATTTGGCCGCACTCCGCGCATGAACAAGGATGCTGGGCGCGATCATTGGCCCGATTGTTATTCGGCCGTTGTCGCTGGAGGAGGATTGAAGGTGGGCCAGGTCGTGGGGGCCTCTGATCGTATGGCTGCGTACCCGATATCGGACCCCATTGCCCCTTGGGATTTGAGCGCTACTATGTTCGATAACCTTGGAATTCTACCAGCGGATGATATCCATGATCTGCTGGGACGACCATTCCGGATTTCCCGCGGACGAGTCTTGCGGGAACTGTTCTAATTGCCCGCGACAACGAATGGCGAGCGTTTGTCAGCTAGTTTCCGCTATTACAGAATCGGCAAAAATCAACAGATCTTGCTGGGCGTGGAAACAGAGATGGAGGAGCCCTCGGCCAGGAAAGCCGAGGCCAGATGCCGCAACGGCTTGACGAATGGCGCACCGTACAGGCTGGCCACATCGCAGTTCAGATCGGCGTTTGTCGCGGGCCAAATTTTCCACGGAGGATGCTGCACTTCGTATTCGACGGTGCCGCCGTCTCGTTGGGGTGTATATCCCCAATAATGCTCGGCAATGAACTCTTCGATCGAATCTGGCGCAGGGAGCTGGAGCGCATTCTGCGCAGTCAGAGTTAAACCTTGCCAACGTTGTTGTTGCTTCCATCCATACGAGACGTGGGGAGCGGTGTTGGCATCCCTGTCGACTTGGTGCTGCATGGCAACAGCCTGGTAGTTCTCGTTGTAGATCCAGTTCGCGATCTTGGCGATGGCCACTCGAGGCACCAGTTCCTTAATAAAGCAAACGCCGCGACGCGTTGTGCCGTGGCTGTGCCGCCGCACATAGAAACGCAGATTGACTTCTTCAAAATTGCAGTGCCAGGGAATGGGGATGCCAAATATTCGAGTGTTCAGGAATTGAAATCCCACAACACTGACGTAGGTCTTTCCCTGAAAGAAATCCAATTCTGTGCCCCGCGGCAAGAATGGCGCAAGGCACTCCGGAGCAATCTCATAATTGAGCATTGCCAGGTGTTGCCATTTGGCGGTGAGCAAGCGGCGTTGTACCGCCATGGCACGGGGTCCTGGAAGAGCTGCGGTGTTGAAGACCTGGGATTAAGGATTTGGCGAAAATAATCTCAGGTGATGTGTGCGTTGCGGTGGGGCAAGCGTGATTCGCAGATGCTTGTTTCGTCTGTTGAAAGCAAGTGATCAGACGGGTCAGTTGTTCGGCGGTCGACTGGGAATTTGCCGTGGATAGGGAGCAGGTTCGGACGGGGGGAGTGTTTCACCTGTATGCAGAGCCCAACGATCTCTTTCCTCGGCCGTTGCATAATATCGCAGCCATGGGTCTGGCTGGGTGTTCCAGTCCAAGCAGTGCCAATGAAGATAGTTCTTCGGCAGGTCGAGTTTCTTCTCTTCTGCCGACAGGATATCTCGTACGATCAGGCAATAGAGCTCCCGATCCGAAAGGTGATCGGTGTAGTCGAGTGCGATGCGATTGTCGTAGAGCTTGTTCAACGTATCCCACAGCAGATCGTGCAGCTCCTGGTCTGCAAGGTCATCTGGATCTGGCAGCTTAAGCTCCGGTTCGAACCAGGAACTCAGGGGCAGGAGGGGAGCTCGTTCCCAGGCGAGCATTGAAGCCAAATACTCGTTTTCCTTCGACGTAGTCATGGTATGGCTGTCGACCATATTGACCGATTCATCGAGAAACGGTTCCAGAGCATCACGCAGCGCAGCATTCAGCAGCAACTGGTCGACTTCGTCGTGATTATGCTCTTGCAACTCTGTCATGTCACTTCAAATTCGCGACCTCTAGAGAGAACGCGATAGACATCGAACTTATGGCCATTGACTCGACTTTAGCAGCGAATCCCTCGGCTGCAATAGTTCCCAGCCGAGAATCCGGTGTTGCTGGTGGCAGGTTTTTAGCCGAGCCGCCTTGACCGTTATGATTAGGAATGTCGAGTCGTGTTGAATCGCACAATCCGCAAGATTGACAACATTGCCGACGATAACTGGATGGCAGCTGTGTCGCCTGGATTGGCCACTTTTATGGGGCAGCAGGGTTGAAAGTGGCAGATCCAATAGCCACAGCCGTGAACACTGGACGCAGTCAAAAAGGACAATTCGACTCGTCGCAGAGGATTTCGTGCTTGCGGTGCGGGAGTCTTCAGACTAACGGGCAGCGTTGCAGTATTCGCCTCCAGCATTTGGCGCTAACTGGACGTAGTCGTGAACATCCGAGAGAATGCTCTTCCTCGAAGCGAGTTCAGTTTCTCTCAAGGCTTGAATTGGCAAACTAGATGAATCCAAAGTCGCCAAACACCACTACGTTGTTGTCATCTGTTCGGACGTTTTGCAGCCTGCAACTACAGGGCAACGCCAAAGTGTTTGGAATTGCAGCGTTGTTGCTCTCGCTCTGGTTATTCATGTCGCTGACAGTTCCCGGTTCGTTCTTGCTCAGCAACAACATTGAAAATTTGTTGAGAAGAACGGCATTGTTCGGGATTCTCGGTATCGGTGTGGCGTTTGTGATTATCACCTCGGGAATTGATCTGTCGATTGGCTCGATCGTTTGTCTTGCAGGCTGTCTGTTAGCCTTGTTCTTGGCGGTTGATTACGAACCTTTCGATGTGCAGTCGGTAGTTGATGTTCGTGCCACCGAGCAGTCGGTTGTAATCGCTGGGCGAGTTGATTCTTTCAAGGCAGGTGATCAGGTGCGTTATTTCGGCGGCAGGCGGGCCCGCAATCTCATGGCAACGGTGACGGAAGTCGAGCCGATTTCGTTTCGAGATGAGAGTGGAGGCAATATTGAAGCGACTGAAATACGGTTGGATCAGGCACCAAGCAATAACGACACGTACGGAAAGCTTGCGAAATTCTATGCCATTACCGCGTTTCAACATGCAAATGATACAGGGGAGGTGGAGAGTCCTGCGACAATCACCTTGGCGGGTGACCACTCGCAATTAGCATTTCGGGATCAGGTGACATTAGTTCATCCGAAGTCCGGACTCAAGCAAATATCGGTCCAGGAAATTTCCATTAACCGCGGTGAAACAGTCGTCACTTTGAAGACGGAGTTGGGGTCTAAGTTTACCGCGGATTGGGTGGCGATTCCGATCGAACGTCGCCAGCGAATGCCGATCGCAGCGGGTGTCACGTTGGTGCTCGTGATTGGCCTGGGGTTAGGTTGTCTGCATGGGCTATTGGTGACCAAACTGGGATTGCAGCCGTTCGTAGTAACGCTCTGCGGGTTGCTGGTTTATCGCGGCATTTCGCGTCGATTGGTGAATGATCAGGTTCAAGGTTTTGGGAACGAATACAACGAGTCACTGAGTGCCCTGGCGCAGGGGAAATGGGAATGGGCTGAAGGTGGGTTTGGTGTCCCCTACCCTTTTTTCATTTTGATTTTTCTGGGCTTCTGCGCTGCGGTGTTTTTGAATCGCACGGTTTGGGGGCGATATATGCAGGCGCTTGGTCGTAATGTGGAGGCCACACGGTATTCGGGAGTCAATACTGACCGTATGACAGTGCTGGCTTATATGGCCTGCACGGGGTTGGCTACGATTGGCGGAATGTTGTTCGCCCTGGACAGTAATTCGGTTTCTCCTTCCAGCTTTGGCAGCTTCTTTGAGCTCCATGCGATTGCTGCAGCCGTACTTGGAGGGTGTTCGTTACGTGGTGGAGAGGGAGGCATTCTGGGCGTACTTATCGGGACAGCCGTAATGCAAACGCTCAACAATATGATTGTTCTGGAAGGTATTTCCGACACCTTGGAAGATGCCGTAATCGGTTTGGTGTTATTGCTTGGCGTTATTGCAGATGTCTTGTTCAAACGAATCGTCGCCAGGCGGCGGGCCCGAGCAGAGGCACGCCGCGCCGCAAGTTAGGCTGGTGATCCAATGACAGCGCATTCGCAGACGGTGTTATTTGCTGCTGACGATTTTGCGGCCGCTGCGCCAGCGATTACTTCTGCAGCGTTATTTCTTTGTCCGCCTTATCTCACGCGTTAACGTGATCGCTGGTGCTGTATTGTTTCGTTCGCGTGTGCCGTATACGGGAAAACGTGACCGCGTTCATGTCTCCAGTGCCCGACGCAATACGGACTTGCTGCCTTTCTGGCAATCACCTTGTGGCCACAGGTCTATTCGGCGAAGGGGACTACAACCGTGGTGAATTCACCGGGCATAACGCGCGGGCAGATCCGCAAAGTCAGTACGCGTCCACTCAGATTTGCCGAGATCACTTGCAATACATCGCCGAGCGGATCGTAGACCTTTCCAAGGCATTGTCCATCTTCTACGCGTTCCCAGAGTTTTACCTCCGGGATAAACAAGCCGCCAACATCAGAGCGATGGTGGTCTTGCATGTGGCCTGCAGCTGGACGTGAATCTTCGAAGTAGAAGGCGGGACGCTCGGTGGGGTAGGAGCCCGGAAGGATTTCCAGAAAACGCAACAGATTCATTATCGCAGTGACGATGATGTCGACTTCATCCGGAGCACATGTGCGATTACCGGGGGACTCGGTGTACAGGGCTGGGACGCCTGCGTCCCAGGCGGCCGAGAGGGTTCTGCCAGGAAGCCCTCCGGTATTCCAGATAATCTCCATCCCGGAAGCAATCGAGGCACGTCTTTGTGTGTCGACTAGATCACTTTCTTCATCGACGCGGCAACCAATAAACGTCTCGATACCAACGCCGGTGCCTGCCGCGTGAAGATCGATGTAAAGGTCTGCCAAAGGTAGTATGCGCGTTGCAAAGTGGTGTGCGATGCGTTCGGTAAACAGCCCACCTGCATCGCCAGGGAAGGTGCGAGCGAGGTTTCGATTGTCCCAGATCCCATTGCGGTGCCCACCGGACACTGCCGGTGGGCTGAGGATGGGGATGGACAGTAGCGTTCCGCTCATCGCCTTGGGGTCGAGTTGCCGGGCAACTTTATGCAAGGCGGCGATTCCTTCATATTCATCGCCATGTGTTCCGGCATTAGCCAGCAGCACTTTGCCGGGTTGTTGGCCGCGATGCAGCACCACGGGCCAGCGTACTGGCTCTCCCGCTGGCAGTTCGCCGATATGAATCCAGCCCTTCCAGCAAGTACCTGGGGGAGTGATTTCTAACGAAAAATCGTCCAAGGACAGTGTGTCTGGCATGAGTGAGCGGTCCTTCCGGTCCGAGCGTTAAACAAATGGCTTCGTTAGAGTTTTGCAGTCCCATAGGTTGTTTTCAAAGCATCTGCAGCCAGGGGGCCGCGATTGCTAAGTTAGATTGTTGCAGGCGCGCTCGCCTCGCTGGGGTGACAAGCTGAAATGAAACGTGTCTGGTGGCACACTGGGAAATTGCATCAAAAACCAATAGCCGGTTTGTGTCAGCTAAGTATTTCTGGGATGACGTGCCCGTGGACATCAGTCAAGCGGCGTTCAATTCCGTTGTGATAGTATCCCAGTTGTTGGAAGTCGAGTCCCAGGAGGTGCAGTACGGTTGCATAGAAATCGTAAACGGTCGCAATGTTTTCTACCGACCTGCGGCCTAACGGATCGGTGGCACCATAATGGACACCGCCTTTCACACCTGCGCCCATCATCCAGGTGGTAAAACCATCAGGATTATGGTCCCGTCCGGCTGTGCCTTCCTGGCGGGTAGGCATGCGGCCAAATTCACTTGTCCAAAGTACAAGTGTCTCATTCAGTAATCCGGACCGTTTCAAATCGGTCAGCAACGCTGCTGTAGGCTGATCAAAAATGGGGCAGTGGCGTTCGTAATCGGCTTTTAGTTTCTTGTGGGCATCCCAGTTCATTAACCCGTCGACGCCTGATGCGCGTGAAGCGCAATAGACGGTGACGAAGCGGACTCCCCGTTCGAGGAATCTTCTGGCGAGCAAACAATTGCGTGCGTAAGCCGCTTTGAATCGATTGCTATCAGCAGTGCCATACATGTTGTGGGTTGCACGTGTTTCCTGGGCAAGGTTCCCTGCTTCCGGAGCAGACAGCTGCATTCTCGCCGCCAACTGATATGCAGCAATCCGGGCCTGTAATTGTGAGTTGCCGGGATTTTCTTTACGGTGCCGTTGATTCAGCAGATCAAGGAATTGTCTGGATGCTTGCTCTGCCTGGGGACTGATTCCCGCAGGAGATGCTAGATTTCGAATCGGACGATCTGCGTTGAGTGAAATACCCTGATGCTCTGCCGGTAGAAAACCAGAGCCCCAGTTTGCAGCGCCAGACGGCGGCTCGCCGCGAACGTCTGTGATTGCGACATAGCTGGGAAGGTTATCATTTTCACTCCCCAGGGCATAACTCGCCCAGGCTCCATTGGCGGGAAATCCGTCAGCAGTAAACCCGGTGTTCATGAACTGGCAGCCAGGTCCATGTGTGTTGGATTTGGAAGTCATCGAGTGTATGAACGCCATGTCGTCGATATGGGATCCGACGTGTGGTAGCAGTTCGGACACCCAGCTTCCCGCTTCTCCTCGCTGTCGAAATTTCCAGGGGCTTTTCATCAGGGGGCCGTTTTTCCCCATGAATGAGAGGAATGCTCCCTCGGGAAGATATTGTCCATCCCGGCGTTCCAACTCGGGTTTGTAGTCCCAGAGATCGACGTGTGATGCACCACCAGGGCAGAAAATCTGCAGCACGCGTTTTGCGCGAGGCAAGAAATGGGTGTTCTCGGAGACCTTGGTCTCGGCGCCTTGGCTCGTCAGCTTTGTCAGGGAAATTCCTGCGAGCCCCGTCGCCAGATTACCGAACCAGGCCCGTCTGTCTGTTGTGCGATCAATGGACATAAATAAACTCGTTGGCGTTGTAGAGTGCGCGGCAGAAAACGACCAGGCCAAAGTCCTGAATCAGGCGGTGCGCTGCCGCGGCTTCTTCGGCAATTGGGTCTCGTGCAAATGCCAGTTGATAGGCTCGAGTAACCTGCTGTTCGATATTGTCCGTGCCAGTTTCTAGCACAAGTCGATGGGCGAAGCTGCGGGCCATATCGATCATGAAACTGTGGTTCTGCAGAGTCAGAGCCTGTAACGGCGAGATCGTTATATTGCGTTGTGGCGCAGGCAAAGCGCATTCGGGGAGGTCATACTCGCCTAACAGGTCGACTTTGACAGCTCGCGCGTTCTGATGATAAACCGCCCGGCGGTAGGTTTCTTGTCCCACGTCATTACGTGGATAATAGGTGGCGACATTGTCTACGGTGTACTCATACAGGCGAAATCCGGCGCCGCCCATTTTGTGTTCTAGCCTGCCGGCAACTTCCAGGATTGAATCACGAATTGCTTCGGCGGTAAGGCGGCGGGGTGGAAAACGCCAGAGCAGGCGGGCGTCTGCATCGACTTGAGCCGAATCGGCCTGAAAGGTGCTTGCCTGACGGTAGGTCTCTGAAGTCAGGATCAGTCGGTGGATCGGTTTCCAACGCCACTGCCGCAGGTGAACCTGCTGGGCCAGCCAATCCAGTAATTGCGGATGTGACGGACGGCCGCCGTTGTAGCCCAGATCGCTTGGTGTTGCGACGATTCCCCGCCCAAAATGGTAATGCCAGATGCGGTTGGCAAGGACACGTGGTGTCAGTGGGTTTTCCGCGTGCGTAATCCACTGAGCGAGTTTCTGGCGGCGACTTGCTTCGGGTGCATCGTCTGCAAGTTGATAGCTGGGAACGACCTGATCCAGAACACTTAAACTGGCAGGCGCCACATCCGGGCCTTTCTTCTCAGGATCGCCACCTTTCATCAAATAGGTCGGTTCTTCGGGTTCTGAGAAAGTGCCGATCCACGCAGTAGGCAAAGGCTTGATAGCAGACAATTTCCGGCGAACAGATTGGCGCAGTTCAAGTAGTGTTTTGTGGTTTTCTTGTTCTTCAGGTTGCAAGGCTTTGAGGAACAGCTGCTCATTCAAGCGGGATTCGTCGTACGGCTGCCTGCCAGCATGGCCAGCGATGGCAGTCCATTGTTTTCCATCACGAGACGTTTCCAGCACATATTCATCGGGAAATGCGCCGCTGCGGTTGGGTGCGTACGCGCGGATACGATCCGCTGACCAGGTGGCACTAGCAATGGTTACGGCTTGCGGGAACTCAATTGTCAGCTGGCCGCCGGGTTCACCAGATATCCAGACAGCGTCGAACCGTCCATCGTTCAAATGATGGGCACCATACGCGAGTGGGTCATCATTCGAGTAACGCATACTACGCACACTGGCTTTAGCGCCCCTTGTTGCCAAAGCCAGGTTATGGGTTGGATCTTTCGCAGAGAAAATTTCAAACTCGTCAAGTGAGACAGCACTTTTTCCTGTGGCTCCTGTGGAGCGCAGGATCGTGAAACGGAAGAATCTGGCTTCCACGGGAGCAAAGGTTTCTGTCGTTTCATATTTGCTGACGCGAGGGCGTGGAAATAGCTTCTGAATGAGTGTTGTGCGTTCCTCGTTCACTCGGTTGTCCACCGTACGGCGGAGGTCGGTAATCTGAGCTTCGACGTTGGAGAGCTGCTGGAGTAATGGTTCGCGCAGCGCATCGTGACGTTGTTTTTGTGCTGTGGTAGTGAGCGTCCGAGCGGTCTGCTGCAGTCCTTCAAAAGCAGCGCGGACTCGGTAGTAGTCGAGTTGAGCAAGCGGGTCGAATTTGTGGTCGTGACAGCGACAACAGTTGATTGTGAGCCCCAGAAAAGAGGAGCCTGTTGCAGCAATCACATCGTCCAGGGTATTGGCGCGAATTAAACGCCGGGCGATGGGGTTGCCGTTCCCTACCGAGTCGAACGATCCGGCAACCAGAAATCCCGTAGCGACTTCTATCTGGGGATCGCCCTGCCCCACAATATCACCAGCGAGCTGTTCCAGAACAAAGCGATCAAAAGGCTTATCTTCATTGAAGGATTGAATGACATAGTCGCGAAACGGCCAGGCATTGTCACGGACGTGATTTTGTTCGTAGCCGTTGCTTTCGCCAAATCGCATTACATCCAACCAATGCCTGCCCCACCGCTCACCATATTGCGGCGAAGCGAGTAGGCGATCAATCAGTCTTTCATAAGCAGTGGGGCTGTGGTCGACGACAAACGAATTAACGTCTGCTGGTGTTGGAGGCAAGCCCGTCAAATCAAAAGTAACTCGGCGAATAAGTGCACGGCGGTCTGCTTCAGACGCTGGAGCCAGATCGTTTTCTTGTAATCGCCGCAAGACAAACTGATCGACTGGTGAGGCGGGCCAGTTGGGTATCGCTCGCAACGGGGCTGGCGGTGTGGGGCTGGCGAGCGGCTGTAACGACCACCACGATTTGCTCGCAGAAGCCGGCGATTGGATTTCAAAATTCGCAGGCCAGAGAGCACCGTCACGTATCCAATCGCGTAGTATGTCAATTTCTTTGGCAGTCAGAGACGGTCCTTCTTTTGGCATCTGGGCGCGTTTGCCAACGGTTGCCGGAGTGAGGACTTCGATCAGGCGGCTCTGGTCTGGCTTGCCTGGCGAGACCAAATCTTGTTCGACTAGACTCATGCCATTCGTGAGCGAGAGTTCACCACTGGATTTTCCGTCAGAGTGGCAGCGCAGGCAGTGTTGTTGCAGAATGGGCGCGACTTGCGTGCGAAAGTCAATCCGTTCTGCAGCGTGTGCTTGCCAGCCCCGGGACAGCAGGCTATTGAGCAACGAAAGGACGAGCAAAATCAAGCAGCGGTTCCACATGCCGAGCCTCGTAGTGGGATACAGGTGTCTGGCCGGCGTTTGCCAGACCACAATTGTAGAGCAGACATTGGTTTGAGGGAAACTTGTGCGTCTGGCTTCATGCAAGCGTGTTTTTCCTTGGACCAGGAACGTTGTGTAGCTCTTTGGAAGTGTAATTGGGGGCACCGTATGTTGTGTTTTGGAGCGAGAATTCTTGACAGACGATCGGTGAATTTCAAGAATGAACAGTAGCAGTTAGCCAGTGCACCCTTGCAGATGCGTTTGTGATGAGACTCTCTTGTACCCAATGTGCCAGATCATTCACGATCACGGCCGAACAGCTTGGCCGTGAAGGGTTTTGTCCGCATTGCCGGGCGACAGTTCGTCTGCCTTCAGCAGAGGATCTGGAGGAAGGCCAGGAAGCTGTCGTCGAGCCCAGGCAATGGTGGAAATATTCAGTGTCGAGTCTCGCATCGGTAGCGTTCCACGCGGCATTGGTGCTGAGCCTGATTTTCGTCAGGTGTGATGGTGACCAGGGCCTGGGCCCCCCCGAGGAAGTGCTGATTGGTGTGATGCCATCGGAAGAGCTCAGCCAAGGACAGGACGATGAACTTGTGCAGGAAGATCCTGAGGTCAGCGAGCCCGAAGAACTTGAGGTGACGCTCGACATCGCACCGGCACCAACAACCGATGCTCCGAGTGATGAAGTGGTGGCGATCAGCTCTCCTTCGACGACAGGTAACGCGGCGTCGTTCAGTCAGGGGGCACTGACGCTTGGCGGGGGCGGTTCGATGTCCGGTGGTAATTGGGACGGGTTTCTGAAAAATCTTCAGCGTAACGGACTGGATATCATCATTGCGTTTGATAGCACCGGTAGTATGGGCGGGGAAATTCGTGCTGTGAAACGGCAGATACGGAAATTAGGGACGACTCTGTTTCAGTTGGTTCCCAAAACTCGGTTGGGGATCTGTACGTACCGAGACGAAGGGGAGGAGTATCTGGTGAGAGGCTTGCCTCTTACCAATAATCTCCAGGTAGTAGAAGAATTCTTGAGTGACGTTTATCCAGGCGGTGGCGGTGACAATCCGGAAGCGGTGCACAGCGGACTTGAGTGGTCGCTCTCCAACAATTCGTTTCGCCGGCGATCTCGCAAGGTGATCTTGCTTTTTGGAGATGCGCCGCCACACCAAAGAAACCAACAGCTTTGCGTCAGCTTGGCGACTGATTTTCGTGATCAGTACAATGGCCTGGTAAGCACCGTGACTTGCCGAGCACGCAGAAAAATGCCGGCTTTTGTGGAGATTGCTGCAGCGGGCGGGGGGGAAGCCTTCCTTACTACGGACCAACGCGAAATCATGACCCAATTGATGGTACTAGTTTTTGGTGGTCGTCATCGTAGCAAGGTGTTGGAAGCGTTCAAGCTTCTGGAAATAGAGGAATAACCAACCGAGTTGAATTATCGACAAGCCGTTTTCAGTGGCTGTCGAGGCGAACTGGTTGGGTAGCCTTGCCGCAACGCTTTCAGGACCCGCGTTTCTTCTTGGCGGTTTTCTTCTTGGCGGTTTTCTTCTTCGCGGTAGCCTTTGTCTTGCTTTTCTTTCCACCAAAGATACCGTCCCAGTTATTGGTGAATTCTTTGCTGGGGCCGGAACGAACAATCGGGCCTGACATGGTTCGAACTTCCTTACATCAGTGGTGTTACAAAAATGAGTCACGCCTAACACGTGATTACAGCCACAAAACTTACCGTTTACGAGTCGAATTTTCCAGGCCCCAATGGCTACCAGTGCGAATTACTTTCGCGGTGATAACACGTCCCAATAGATTGCCAAACCCAGGAGTTCGGGGTTGCCTTTACATCAACTCCAGGATTGGCCGCCCCGCATCAACGATGCTTACGGGGCGCCCGGTTGAGTCTTCGTAGTGGGTGTCGAGCGGTATTCCCAGAGCATGGTAAATGGTCGCGATGACATCTAGCGGTGTCGCCAGGCGTTCTTTGACACCGCCTCCGTGCTTTTCACTGGCACCGACGACACGGCCGCCCTGAATTCCTCCACCGGCAAGCATGACAGTAAAGCAATTTGACCAATGATCACGGCCTGCATGGCCGTTCATTAACGGAGTTCGGCCGAATTCTCCCGAGCAGTAAATGACGACGTCGTCCAGCATACCTCGTTGTTTCAGGTCGTCGACAAGGGCCCAGATGGCACGATCCAGCGGAGGCAAGTGTTCTTCCAGGCCTTTTTCAATCTCGTCGTGGTGATCCCAGTATCCCGTATTGATTGTTACGCATCGCGTACCCGCTTCGACGAGCCTTCTGGCCAGGAGCGCGCTTTGTCCATATTGGTGCCTGCCATACCGATCACGTAGCTTGGGGTCTTCCTGGCTGATATCGAATGCTTTGCGGACACGTTCGCCTGCGATCATCTCCATTGCCCTGGCCTTGAAGGTGTCCAGGCCATCCATGACTTCAGTGGTGTCAATGTCGCGTCTCAGTGTGTCAAACTTGCCCAGCAGAAATCTGCGTGACTGGACGTTCTTTACGGTAAGCCCTCCCGGCAACGACAAGTTGGGTACCTTGAAATCCTTGGCATTTGGGTTCCCGCCAACTTCGAATGGGTTATGTGACTTTCCCAGGTAAACGGAACCCTGGTAACCAAATGCCTCCGATTTTGGGACGGTAACATAGGCGGGCATCTGACGTTGCCAAGGGCCCATGGCGCGAGACACAACGGAACCAAAGGAAGGCCTTTGCGCGGCAATGCGAGCCAGCGTCGGACCGAAAAAGCCAGTTTGCATCCAATGCGCAGATGGCGCGTGTATGCCATTTTCATGATGGACCGAACGAACTTGCGCAAGCAAATCCATCACCTTGGCCTGCATCGGAAAACGTTCCGAGACGATGACACCGGATTGCGTCGTTTGGATTGGCTGGTACATCCCTCGGTATTCGGGAGGGGAATCCGGCTTCATGTCATATGTGTCCTGTTGGCTCATGCCGCCATGAGTCCAGAACACGATTAGTGACTTTCGATTAACGGGAGTATCGCCGTTTTTTGCTTCCGATTCCGATCGTAAAATGTCCGACAGCCCAAGGCCTAACAAGGGGGCCCCGACTTGCAGGAAATTTCGTCGTGTAAACCCATCGCAGTTTTTATATGCGCTTCCCGTCAGCGAGAGCATGAACAACTCCTCAAGGGTTTGGCGGTAGAATCTGGAGCACGGTTTGATTTAGACCGAACAAAAACGTTAGTGGTTGAACATGAACTCATTGGTTGCCAATAAAGCCCATATCAACGACCGATATCCTTCTATCGGATCAGCGTCTTTCAGGAATTCAATTGCTGTGTTGAGTTCACTCGATTGGGGGTTGCGGCCGAACGTTCGCAGGAACACGTCGGCGATTTTCTGTTTTGTTGCTGATTCCTGCGCTGCCAGTTTTGTTACGTAACCTTCCTTGGCGGAAAGTTTGCTTTGCAGTAACTCTGAATTGACTAATTCAAGTGCTTGCGAAAGTGCAGGTGAATCGACTCTCTCGCACTCGCATGCTGAATCTCGGGCGGGGCGGCCAAATACATCCAGGAAATGAACGGGTACATTTTCGTCAGGCAACTCGATCGCCCTGGTCCCTGCAGGAAACTTGCCTGGGCCACCGTTGAATTCAGTGGGTACCGCCAATACCTGGCTGATGGCGTCAAGCAGGACCTCGGCGGTCAGGCGTCGAGGGTAGAATCGCGCAAATGTTTGCCGGTCATGCTTGTTGAGGTCGTGCGGTGCTGACTCGAGCCGGTAGGCAAGCGAATTGCAGATGACTCCAATGGTGTGTTTGATGTCGTAGCCATGTTCCACAAAATCCTGGCTCAAAGCTTCCAGGAGTGCAGGATTGCTTGGAGGATTTGTACTGCGGGCGTCATCGATGGGGTGAATGATTCCGCGTCCCAGGAAGTGCGCCCACAATCGGTTGACCATGGTGCGTGCCAGGAATGGGTTGTCCCGTTTTGTCATCCACTGGGCGAGGTGAATACGTGGGTCGTCATATCGATCGAGTGAAAAATCGGGGCCGCCAAGAGCTCGCGGTGGGATCGGTTGTTGCGTTCTTGGATGCAGGACCGTCCCGGTATCCCGTAGGAAAATGGTTTCGTTTGTAGGGACTTCCGCATCGGCAAAGCCGCCTTTTCGACCGACTCGTGAGAAAACTGCTGCGAGTCCGTAATAGTCTGCCTGGCTCCAGCGTTCAAAAGGGTGGTGGTGGCATTGGGCGCACTGAATCCTGACACCCAGGAAAGCCTGTGCCACTGATTCAACATAATCAGGTAGCGTACGCACATGTCGGTGCCAGATCGTCGGTGGATTTTCGAGTTGGCTGCCACTTCCAGTAATGATCTCGGTGACAAACTGATCGTAGGGCTTGTTCTCTCCAATACTGTCACGAATCCAGCGTGAAAACAGCGAGGTGCCTGTGCGTTGTTTGCTAGTGGAATAACCGGAGCCACGGTTTTGCAGGATATCAGCCCATTTCAAGGCGAAGTAGTTGGCGTATTCTGGACGTTCCAGAAGGCGATTGATTAATCGCTCGCGTTTGTCTTCGCTTGCATCATTGCTATACGCTTCGACTTCCTCACGAGTGGGCAACGTGCCGCAGATGTCGATTGTGGCACGACGGATGAACTTGTGATCCGCCGTTTCTGCAGAAGGGAAGATCCCCAATTGTCGCCATTGTTGAATCAGCAGCTGATCAAAGCGGTTATCTTGCGTCGTTACTTCCAGAGTCGCCAGGCGGTTTTCGATTTGCTGCTGCTGCTCAGTGTCATTCGCGTAGGGCACCGCAGCGTGGAATGTCGCAATTTTGCCTCCGAAACGAGCCATCACCGAAAACAAGCCGCGTTGGGATGTGGTTTCGATACGTCCGGACTTGCTCACGCTTGCCAACTCTAGCTGATTGGACTGGTAGAGCGTGCGGCGGGTGACATCTTGTGACTCACCATTGGAATAGAAGGCAGTGACCAGCAATTGATGTCTCGATTCAGGTTTTAAAGTCTGACGCTGAGGAGTGACCTCGATACGCTCTAAAACGGCTCCTGCTGTGTCAGGGCCAGTGGCGCCAGTTGCAACCCACTGTTTGAGGATGCGATAGTCGTCATCGAGAACGTTCAGGCGGCGGCCTCCGCCGTGTGGCATTTGAGCTGTCGCTTTGAGCAGCAGCAAGCTTCGCTCTGGTGCGCTGGGAAACAAACGCCGGCCACGTGCTTGCTTGACCAGTGCCAGATAATCCAGATTTGGATCAAAGCCGAGTAGTGACAATTTGAACTGCCCCTGTCCCGTTGCCTTGCCGTGGCAGCCTCCACTGTTACACCCGAGTTTCGTCAAGACTGGAACGATGTCGCTGGAAAATCGTAATGGCGGCCGTTGCTCGCTGGCGCCGACAATTACAGGTACTTCAGTCGTTTGACGATTCCAGTGGATTTGAATGACCGTCTGGCCGGGGCGTCGGGCACGCACGGTGCCTTGGTCAGTGACCGTGGCAATCTCAGGGTCTCGGGATTGAAGCGTTACTTGTTCAATAACGTCCTGTTGATACTCGCTCGCTTCTCGAACCAGTAGTTGTTGGGAATCGTCCGGGAACAAACGGACTTCGGCAGGTACTACATCCAGGTGCGACTGTTCAGCAAACGCGGATCCGCTGGTGTAGAGCAAGATCGCAAGCCCTGCGGCTGCCACGAAAACGGATGCGGCTCGACCTCCGTGTAATTGGTGGGCGAACGAGTTTGTTCGCTGCGAATACACGGTGAATGCCTTTATAAAATCGATACCCACTGATGCCTCACTGGAAGGTTGATCCAGGTGCTGGTTATGTTCGCCGAAGGTACGTGTTCGACGCCCGTTTCTGGTTGGAAACGGGCGGGGCGACATCAAGCCATTCAGACCAATCTATTGTAGCCCATTTGGCGCGAACTACGAACCTCATTGCCCGAATTCCGGCGTTTACGCTGCCATAAACGTGGATTTGTTTTCCTTTGCGGTCGTCGCTGCAAAGGTCCCAGTTGTCAGAGTTGCCCTCTGTTGCCGAACATGTCAGTCGCTAGACTGAAATAGAGTTTGAGCTTTTGGGGATCCGTTCGGAGGTGTGCACGTGGTAACGAGCTGGCGCGTTTTGATAACTGACTATGCGTGGGCGGATCTGGACATCGAACGCGCTGTGCTGGAGGAGATTGGCGCCGAGCTGGTAGTGGCGTCTGAATCGGATCCGGCGACCTTGTGCGAACTTGCATCTGATGTGGATGCGATTATGACGTGCTGGGCAGGGATCCCACGGCAAGTCATCGAAGCAGCGCCACGTTGTCGAGTTGTTTCTCGCATGGGAATTGGTTTGGACAACATCGATGTCGCGAGTTGTAGTGAACGCGGAATCCCGGTGACCAATGTTCCCGATTATTGCGCTACAGAAGTTGCCGAGCACGCTTTGGCATTGTTGTTTGCGTTAGCTCGAAATGTGGGCTGGTTTCACCAGCAAACGAAGGCTGGCATCTATCAGTTATCTGCAGCACCTGTGATGCAGACGATCGAAGGCCAGACGCTTGGGATTATTGGTCTGGGATCCAGTGGATGTCGACTAGCCAATAAAGCGGCAGCACTCGGACTTCGAGTGCTCGGAGTCCGACGCTCCGAAACAGAAGTGCCCGGCGTCCGTCGTACGAACCTGGAAATGTTGCTGAACGAGAGCGACTTCATTTCTCTGCATGTTCCGTTGTACGAGGCAACACGTCACTTGATTGGCAAGTCTCAGTTAGAACGCATGAAAAACACGGCGTTCTTGATCAATACATCGCGTGGCGGACTTGTTGATCACGATGCACTGGCAAAAGCGCTTGAAACGCAGGAAATCGCTGGGGCGGCTCTTGATGTGCAGGATCCGGAGCCGCCCGATCTGAATCAGCCGCCATTCAACCATGCCCGTGTGATTGTTACTCCACACGCTGCGTTTGCATCGAGCCGGTCGGTCGCGGAGTTGAGACGCCGAGCGACAGAGCATGTTGCACAGTGTCTTCAGGGAGAATTGCGCCTTCAGGGAGAATTGCCGGCACACGTGGTGAATCGCGCTGCACTTGGCTGAATGACGCTGAAACGACCGCGGGGAAATCAGGTGCGGTGGCGGGCTACTTCGTATGCGTACTGTGCTGTTTCTGGCGTTCAGCAGGTTAGTCGAGAGACCAGGTCTTGTCTGACGTTAGCAACGCATTAATCTGGTTAGTCTGGTCTGCCATGGTGGGGCGGCATTTCTTGAGTTTTGATTGTTCTTCAATGACCTCGGGAACCGTAGATTTAGTTGCGGCGGCAAGCGCATTGTAGAGTGCTCCCAACGCATCGGTTTTCACGGCGAGAGGGCCAGGACGCTGATTGAGCCATAACGTTGCTTGGGGTAGTAGCTGTTGCACGCCACAGCTGAGTACAGCGCGAACCAAGGGGGCCTGGCTCAGTCCGCCCGTGAGAATAACGCGTTTCAAGTCGGCGCCTGGTCCTTTCACTTCCCGGTGCATTGCTTGCACTCGTAATAGCATTTCACGAGCAATGGAGGCCTGGACGCTGGCCACCTGCTCTGGCTGTGCCAGTCGATCCAGGACGGGCCATGCAAATGGGTCGTGTGCTTGTACCTGATCGGGGGGGCACGCGACCCGGCGGATTTTGCTGAGATCAGCAGTTTTTGCCAAGTTGTTAAGTGTCTTGTGGGAGAGGCCTGCAGCGTAATTGTTGCAGAACAGGTTGTACCAGGATGCACAATGGCCGAGCATCATCAACAACAGCCGGTGATCCCAATATTCAAATGCTGCGGCTTTACCTCGCAAGCGGGCCGATGTTGGAACAATACGGTTGATCGTGCCACTGGTTCCTAGCGAAACCACCAGCGTTTGCAAGTCAGTTGCACCGCAGCCAGCCGCGGTAGCCTGGTTGTCCCCCAACGCGGCGACGACATGCCACCCTTTTAACTTTTGCGTCAATGAGGTCCAGGTTGCTTGCCGGCTCGCGCGGACACGGCCGACGACCGCGTGACTGGCGATTGGATCGGGAAACCACTTGGGATTGAGTCGACCTCCGAGTTTTCGATTGGCCTGCCGTAATGCGGTTGTTGCCAATTGCCTTGTTGACTGACAAAGCAGCCCGTTGCACAACGCATCGGAGGCACTCAAATGCCACTTGCCGGTCAGCTTTCCTGCTACCCAGTCACCGCTGAGCACGACGCGGTGTAGTTCTTTCTTCAATCCGGGCATTTGTGCCAAGACCCACGGTAGTTTTGCCGCGACAAAGCGAGGTTCGATGCGTCCCACCGTTTTCGCGTAGTTGGAGACATCGCGGTTAAGCACGCGGGCTTCATGCTGGCCGCCATTGCATTGCCAACTCGGAGCCGGGATGAGAGGGTCATCGTCCATGCCTACCAGGGCAAGGTCATGTTGTCGCCAGGATTGCGAGAGAAAGCCCGGCTGGTCGAATCGCCACCCTTGTTGTTGCAGTTTTCTCAAGACGGCTTCGATCATTTCCGGAACGTGTTGGAGGTAGTGCGTTGGCCACTCATGCCAGGTTGCCTGGCCTTGCATTTCTACGGACGCATAGGCCTCTTTTCCGGTAGCACTTAGTGCGGCAATGCCACACTCGGTGGTGCTGAACACCCAGCCTAAACAAGCCGCCTGGTGGTACTTTGTGGCCATGCGAGTCCTGATGCGAGAAGGGGAGTTATTGATGCGGGTTGCGGTACAGGGTCTGTGGGACGTGCCTGATGTGATTGTTGAACACGCCTAGCGGAAATGACCAATTGGTTCCGAATAAAAGTTCAGCCTTTAGTCACCCACAGGCAGCGGAACGCATTCAGAGATGCCTGTCTTGTCATTTCGCAGCGACCGTTGCCATGGGCAGATCCGGCGTCTTCTCGGGTACTTTCTCGAGCAGCTCAAGCAGCACCTGGTCCGGATCGATTCCCTCGGCTTGTGCCTCGAAATTCAGGATGACTCGATGACGCATGGCTGGCAAGAACACACGCCTTACATCTTCAAAACTGACATTGAAACGACCGTCCAGCAGGGCGCGTGCCTTTGCTGCGAGCGCCAGCGTCTGGGCTCCGCGAGGGCTGCTGCCCCAACGCAAATACTGTTGCGTGATTGGCAGTCCAAATTCTCCTCCAGGGTGCGTCGCAAGCGTCAGGCGGACAATGTAATCCTGAACGTGCTTGGCCAGAATTACCGTCCGAATCAGCTGCTGCCAACGCAGGATTTCCTCGGCTTCCATTACTTTTTCTGGAGTCGGGTTTTCGCCACTGGTAGTGCGGTCAACGATTGTCGTTAGTTCGTCTCGCCCCGAGTAGCCAACGACTAATTTAAAGAAAAAACGATCGATTTGTGCTTCGGGAAGTGGGTAGGTGCCTTCTTGCTCGATCGGGTTCTGCGTTGCCATGACAAAGAACGGTTGCTCTACATGGAATTGCTGGCCGGCTACCGTGATAGTGCCTTCCTGCATGGTTTCCAGCAACGCGGATTGTGTTTTCGGGGTGGCGCGGTTGATCTCATCAGCAAGGCAGATTTGGGTAAAGAGTGGGCCCTTCTGGAATTCAAATGTCCGTCGCCCGTCGCCGGTTTCCATGACCATATTCGTGCCCAGGATATCCGCGGGCATCAAGTCTGGAGTGAATTGAATGCGGTTGAATTGCAGATCCAGAGCCTGCGCCAGGCTTCGCACCAGCAGGGTCTTTCCAAGTCCGGGTACACCTTCGAGCAGAACGTGTCCGCCTACAAACAGGCAGGTAAGTACGCCGTGCAAAATTTCATCATGTCCCACTATGACCCGCGAGATCTGGTCTTTTACCGCCTGGTAACGCGCGCGAAACTCATCGGCTTGCTGCTGCATTGTGTCAGCAACGCTCATCGTCTTACCTCGTTAAATGGAAGGGGCATTGTTTCTGGGAGTGCAAGGGTTTCGCGACAACGAAAGTCTGAGTATAGCGTTTTGGCCGGGAAGAATGGGTGCGCCGAGATGTCTGCTTATTCGGGTGGTTTGTTTTTCCAGGCGTGTTTCTTGGCTGCCAGCAACCGGGCGGTGTAGTCCATGTCATTCGTCTGCTCGGCTGTCGTCACGCCCCCTGCTGAGGATGACGGTTGGTGTGCCTCGGGCCGGCGCTTGGTAGCCGGCTTGCGCAAAGAATCCAGATCCGGGGCGTCATCAGGGAGGTCTGGCTCGGTATCAGACGCCGGTTCAAATCGGGTTGCCGCACGTCGCAGGTCGATCTCGGACTGGAGCTTTTCCTTGCGGTTGCGCAAACGCTCGATGGTCGCATCGACGCTCGCTTCACGCACGTTACGCAAGAGTTTTTGCCGAATGAACAACAGGGTGGGGGCAATCCAATCACGTCCGACCGCGACGCGGCGGACGAATACATCGACGAGAAACACGCTTGCGCCGAGAAACACGAACAGGAACCAGGCGTCCTGGCTGCGGACTGCGGGTGCGAGGGTGGAGCGGTAGGTGTCCGTGTTCAGTAGCTCGCGAATTCCTTTTTTATTGAAACTGCCGTCGATGATTTTGCCAGCTTGTCCGCTGTTGGGTTTCGTGCTTGCCAGTGCGCCGAGTAGAGCACGATTGGTTTCGCGTTCGCGATATTCGGATGAATAGGGTACGTCGATTCCTGATAATAGCACTCCATCTCCAGGGCGAGGTGTTACGGCCAGATGATAACTTCCGGCCTGCGGTGCAGGGAATTCCGCGACGTAGCGTCCCGGGGCAATCTGCCGCATCTTGATTTCACTCGACGCCAGGTCCGGAGACACTGTGCGGACAACCATGTTTCTGCCGTTAATAAATTCGCCGGAGTCGTTGTCGAAGGCAGTAACTGCGACGCGTACACGACCATCTTTGATATCGGTTGCCACGCTGTAATGATGGTCTTCATTCACAGGTCGCATTGACCAGCGGACCATTTGCGTAAACAGCTTGTCGTAGTTGTTCCAGTCGGTCCAGCTACTGGTCCACTTCTTTCCGGCATCCGTTGTAAAGGCTACTGTGCGTCCTGCCTTGTAGGTCCAGGCTGCAAGAATGGTCCCGTTCTTTGGTTGCGGGCGTGGCGAAGTCAATGCGACTTCCACAAGTGGGTTCTCTTTGATTGTCGTTAACATGAACCCTTCGATTGGGGGAATTGTGCTCGTGTCGATACCCTGCAGGATCTCATGGCGAGTTCCCGCGGCGGGTTGCGGTGTGACACCGCCAGGTGGTTCGAAAATCAATGGACGCGCGATGCGTCGCACTTCTCGCTGGTAGATCCGCGGTAGTGCTTTTGGATTGGTGGCTTTGTAATATTTTCCACCGGTTTGAGCTGCAATTCTTCGTAGCGGTACACTGCCAGCGGGACCATGAGTTCCGACGGCAACGGTTGAGATCTTGATGCCAGCCTGCTTGAACTTGTTGATCGTGCCCGGCCTGGGAGGTTGCGGGTCGCCATCGCTAATAATGATCATTAATTTCATCGAGGCTTGCACTTTATTGAATCCGGTTAACGCCATTTGCATCGCGGGGTCGAATGCTGGCATATCTCCGGGCGACATGCCATTGAGTTGGGACAGCATCTTGCGTCGGCGCCGGTTGACTCGGAGGATTCCATTGCCGCGTTCGTTCCAGAGCCATTCGTCTCCGCCAAAGTCCCAGTGAATCAGGCCGCAATAATCCATCGGGCCGAGAGCTTTGATGGCTTCCCGAGCAACTACTTTTTGCCAATGATTTCCTTGGGCCATTTCGGACGCATGCATCAGGCAAACCAGTGCCCCGACCGCCTGCACTTTTGCATTCTTGATCGTGAAATCGACAGGCATTGCTTTTTCGAGTTCCGTGTTGGCCCAGCCTCCCGCTCCAAAGCTGTTGGCCCCGCCAAGCATCACAAGGCCGCTGCCAAATTGCTCCGTGTTGCGTACTAGCATGCGTATTTGATCGTCACTGAAGGCAGCTACCTGGTTGGAGTCAATTTCATCTCCCTCTACGGCACTTGCGCGGGGGACATTGGCCAGAATGACCGAATCGTATGCCTGCAATTCCGAAAGGCTAGTGAATAGCTGATTGCTCGGCATAATGTCTGTTTCGATTTTGTTTTCACGCAATCGCTGCACGAGAAAATCGAACTCTCCTGGATTTTCAAAATTCTCAATAAGCAAGATCCGACCTTTGCCTTGCACGTGAGTAAACGCGGAGGCGGTGTTGTTTTGTGACAGGTGATCATCCGCGGGATTGTCAGCAGTAAATGTGGCTCGGAAGCGGTAGGGTGCCGGTGCGTCAATAGCATGGGGGAAACGTAGCACCGTTTTACCTGGCGGCAGTGCGACCGCGGTTTCGGGAACGATGAGTGTTTCGTTGGGGCCCAAGTGCTGCGTAATGCGCACCTTACCTGGGATGGTCAGTGTCTCGGAGTAATTTTGCAGAACGATATTGATGTTGGATGGCTGGCCGATTCGGATGTCTGCCGGTATGGAAACTTTTTCGACGACAATTTCAGCACGCGCATTGAGGGTTACTGGGACAACGTCGATTCCGATTCCGTTGCGCGCAAGTTGTGGGGCAACGGAGCGAGCGTTGCCAATGTTCTCGTTGCCATCAGTGACAATCACAATGCGTTTTACTGAGCCCTCGGGAAAACTCGCCTGTGCGAGTTGCAGCGCGCTTTCAAGATTGGTGGCATCGGTATTGCCCAGTTGGGCTTCGATCCTGCCCACGTTCGGAATATCGTCGTCAAACGGAGGGACTTCGATCAATGCGTCGCGGCCAAATACGATTACACCAGCGAGATCATTGCGGCCAGGCCGTCGGTGTTCTTTGACGTCCTGGACAACATAATTCAGCATCCACTGTCGTTTTGCAGCGGGGATGCTCTCGGATTGATCGAGCAGGTAGATTACCGCCATTCGGTCACTGGTGCGCAAGAATTGCACATTTGCCAAGGCAAGTACGAACACCGTAAACACGATCGATCGGAGCAGGATTGCCAGTATCCGGCGGGCGTTACCTAGAGCTGCCAAAGAACGGAAGCTGAAATACCACATGACTGGCAAGAACAGCAGTAGCGACAAGTAGCCGGGGTGGTCGAAAGAAAGTCCTAGACGATCCATAAGTCTGCTTCTTGGGGATCCGCAGCGCAAGGGGCGCGGCCACGCCGATTTTGCAAGCCACAGTTCTGGGCCGTATGCATTCTACCGATCTGTGCGCTGGATTCCCACGCTGTTAAAGGTTTCTGACGTCGCGGCGCTGGGCATTGCCCACACAACCAGGATCACAAAGCAATACGCTGGACTCGGTGGTTCATCGAATCCAGCACGTGCAGGCGACCGCTACTATCGCGTGCACAGCCCCACGGGTTATGCAGTTCTCCTTCTCTGCGGCCAGGTTGGCCCCAGGCCGCCAGCCATTTGCCGTCCAGTGTGAATTTTTGTACACGATGGTTGCCGAACTCGCACAAGTACACATGCCCTTTACTATCGAGAACGATGTCATACGGGTATTTCAACTCGCCGGGACCGGTTCCTGCCGTACCCCATGTGCTGACCAGTTCTGGTGTCGTGGCTCGGGTGTCAAAAACTTGTACGCGATGATTGCATGAGTCGGCGACCCACAGACGGTCGCTTTCGTCCATCACTAGATTCTGGGGACGATTAAATTCCGCCGGCCCTTCACCTAATTTGCCCCAACGCAACTGGAATTTACCGTCTGGGGAGAATTTTTGAATGCGATCGTGTTCGTGGTATTGCGCGACGTAATAATTCCCTTGAGAATCCTGAGCTGCATCAGTGACGAAACTGAATTCACCAATCGCATCTCCGTGCTTTCCTCCGATGGTTCTGTTGCGCAGCAACTTTCCAACGCGGTTGTAGAAAAGGATCTGGTAATAGTGTGTGTCAGCAACCATCAAGTTGCCCTCTCGGTCAAACGACAGGCCACATGGTTTGCCGAATTTGATCGAGGGTGTTCGCCATGTCCGTTGATGGATGCCCTCGACGTCGAAGACCTGGATGCGTCCTGTCATATCCACGATGTAGAGCAGGTCGTCCTGGTCGATAGCAATCGCTCGTGGTTTCTGGAATTCTCCGTCGACAATCCCACGTCGCCCCCACACTTTTTCGAGCGCGCCAGTGGAGGCAGATGGACGCTGGCAACTGCTGGCAAATGCGATCCCGCCGACAGCGGCGAGTCGCAGTACACGTCGGCGACTTTGGGCGTTTTTTCGTGATTGGGCGTCTAATTGCATGGAGGAAAGAGCCCGATTGTTGAGACACCGGTGTGGGCCGGCGGGCCAGTTCTTGAACGGACACTTCGATTTGCGGGGGATTTCATCGGCGACCTGGCTTCCGCCGCTACTTGACCCTTCAGTATTCGCACCAGTACAAACAAGGTTTGACTATTCAAACATGCCGGTCCACGGTACGTCTAGTTGCGTAGAGCTCCGATGTGGCCGTTTTTTCGCTTTCACCAGGTAACGCCGAATGTCTGTGATCCATGTTGATCTTACACGTTCGGACGACCGTCGCGACGTTGTGCATCGAGCTGTCCAGATGCTTGCCGAAGGCAAGCTTGTCGTGTTGCCAACAGAGACAGTTTACGGTGTGGCGGCTAGTTCGTTGTGTCCACAGGCGGTAGAACGCCTTCTAGAGGTCAAAGGTCGCGCGAGTAACGAACCTCCCACCCTGGCCATCGGGAATGCTGATGCCGCATTGGACTATGTCCCCCATATGTCGCAGCTGGGCCGGCGGTTGGCCCGTAGATGTTGGCCTGGTCCGCTCACGCTTGTCTTTGACAATCCCGGATCGGATAGCCTGGCGACGCAGTTTTCAAGCACCGTCCAGCAGGCCTTGATGTCCGCGGGATCTATCGGCTTGCGAGTGCCAGATCACGAAATTGTGCGGGAGATTCTCAGGTTGTCGGCTGGGCCATTGGTGCTTTCCAGTGCCAATCGCGGCGGTGAGCCAGCTCCGCTGGAAGCGACCGCTGCGCTCGAGGGACTCGGAGACGACGTAGATATGGTTCTGGACGATGGCGATTGCCATTATGGACAGGAGGCAACGGTCGTACAGCTGGGAGCGGAGGGCGTCCGTAGTGTGCGGGAAGGCGTGATTGGTGCGCAGGCTTTTCAGAAGTACTGTAGTTTTATGGTGCTCATGGTTTGCACCGGGAATACTTGTCGTAGTCCGATGGCGGAGTGTCTGATGCGCCAGCGGTTGGCTGCCGAATTGGATTGTCAGCCCGAGAGTCTGGAGTCGCGCGGTGTCATGGTATTCTCGGCGGGAATCGCGGCATTAGCGGATTCACCTGCCAGCCTGGAGGCCGTCGATGTCTTGGCGAGTCGAGGAATTGATTTGTCGAGTCATGCCAGTCAGCCCGTAACAGAGCGCCTTGTTCGGTTTGCTGATTTGATTCTTGCGATGACGCGGGGGCACCGTGATGCACTGATTGCACAGTGGCCTGAGCTGGTCGACCGGGTATGTCTATTGGCTCAGGATGGAACGGAGATTTCAGATCCCATCGGTGGCCCGCTCGAGCTGTATCGCCGTTGTGCCGATCAGATCGACGGTCATTTAGAAATTCAAGTTCGTAGTTTAGACCTTGAGCAACTGCTCCCTGGTGACTTGTCCGGAGATTAGTAATGCGGATTGCGATTGGTAGCGATCACCGGGGGTGGCAGGTCAAGGCCCGCCTGGTAAAGATGCTGCAAGATGCTGGCCATGAGATGTTCGATCTCGGCACGAATAGTGCTGATAGTGTCGATTACCCCGACATTGCGTCGGCGGTTAGTTCACGCGTCAGCGCAGGCGACGTTGAGCGTGGGATCTTGATTTGTGGCACGGGGATCGGTATGTCGATTTCCGCAAACAAGTTTTCCGGCGTTCGTGCCGCAACCTGCCAGGACGCATTTGTGGCCGAGATGAGCCGGCGCCACAACGATGTCAATGTGCTGTGCCTGGGAGGAGACTTGCTGGGAGAGCGTTTGGTCGATGACCTGGTGGGAATTTGGTTGAAGACCGAGTTTGAGGGTGGACGGCACGGCCGCCGGATCGACAAGATTGGGCAGTTGGAGCGTTAGCCAGACGGTACACTGGCCCGCCGCCAGAATACTCTCCGCAGTTAACTGTTAGAGAATCGGCTAGTTGCCGGGCAACCGGAAGTGATTCTGCGTTTTCTTTACGGTTCTTCCAGCCGCAGCCAGGGTTGCTCTTCCCCGAAATAGAAGGCGCTGCGAGTAATGCCGGAATCTTCGCCCGAGGGAGATGCGGGTGGTGGGTTTGTCGTATCGACCGCAGCCATCACACCAAGACCGATACCACCAGCGGTCCACAGCGGATGTTTGAGCAGAGCCTCAAGCAGCTGTCCACCTCTCGCCGAGGCACCAGCGCCATTTGACCCGGGCCGCTTCAAAGTGGGGGCCTGTGAGGCAACCACCGGTTCGGACTGCTTGTGCTCTTCTTGAAGTGCGGCGGCACGCACCTGGAGGTGGCTTTCAACGCCCGCGAAATCAAGCGCGTCTAAAACGGGCGTCGCTGTATTTTCCGTAGCATCTCCTGGAACCGTCAAGGCGTCCGCATCGTCTCGAGGCTGGCTATCGGAGGCTGGCGTTTCGTCGCGTACCGCCTCAAATCCAATCGCCGCAAAACCACTGCTGCCGGCGGCCGTAACTGAGTAAATGCCTGGCTTCACAGCTTCAAACTGGAAGACGCCTTGATTTGTGGCTGTGGCCTCGGACACGACTCGATTTTCTTGTAACAAGAACACTCTGGTGTTTACGATCTCGAGTGACCGGCCAGAGCCACGGTGAAGTCGCCGTACTCTGCCAACAAGAATTCCCTTGGAATGAAGGCGGACACGATGCCACCGCAGCGTGGTCGCTGCGGTGACCGCGTCTTCGTCTTCTTCCGCATCCACATTATTTTCCAGTTCCAAGGCGGGGGCCGGCAATTGTTCCCTGGGCGGTTCGTCCAGATTCAAAGCCGTCTTTGTCTTTGGTACGTAGATATTGATAATTTCCCGTAGTGCGACCGCGTCTCGCGACGGCACAACCAACGCGTTAATGGCGAGCACGTTGGGGACTTGCATCAAAGGTCCATTCTCCTCCGGGAGCATGTTCTCGATGATCGCCGGTAGCAACTGAAACGAAAATGCGGCGAACCCTTCAGGTCCCGCCGCAATCAGGTCATAGACTCCAGGATCCAGTCCGCGGGATTTGAAATGCCCGTTGGCTTGGGGGCGTAGTCTTTGTACGACCACCTCTTTTCTTACCAGCATGATTTCCAGATCGTGGATTGGGACCGGTTTCGCAGTCTTGCTGTCCAGCATGGCGAGTTGGCCGGTGAACTCGCCATTTGCATTCAGCCGAATGCGGTGGGTCCGCAGCCGTTCGCCCAGGCCGTCGACAGTAGCTTCTCGCCAGTCCTGGTAAGCTGACGGTGAGAGTGTTAATCGATCTGACGCGTTGCCCTCTACCGGCGCATTCACACCAGATTTTTCTGGCTTCGGTGGAACATCTTGGGGCACACGGTTTTCTACCGGTTCCGGGTTATCCTGAAGCAGCGCAACTGCCTCCAACGCGACCTGTGGTTCAGTCGGTTGTGGAAAGACGGTAACCGGTAGCGGCAGCAGGTCGGCGTAAACCGCAGCAGAGAGTAGCATGAGGCTGAAAGCACATGGAAACGCTGATTTTTGAGCGAATCTTGTCATCAAAACACCAATTTCAGACGGCACAGGAAAACACTTTATCTAAGGGCGACTGGATAAACAGTATATTCTGGACAATCCTGACAGTACAGGAAATCGAGAGGTTTCATGGTGTTTGGTGAGTTTTTTTCTCTGGCGGTGTTGCGTCGTTTCAGTCGCGGTTAATGGTCATTAAGTTATTTTATAGATTGTGTTTACGTCCAATTTGTTGGCGCATGGCAGCTGCTCCAGTCGCGGACTCCGCGCAGTAGATCCGGTCGTTCCCTTGGCTATCAGAGAGTCGCTCAGCGCCAAACCCGTCGGTTACGGGGTGGTTGCTGTACAGGAGCACCTCACCGCGCACAATGCGATGCCAGGGAGATCGCGAGCATCTGGGAAAGCACCACCTGGTTTCAGAGGCTCACACCGATTCACAGCCAGCGATGGTCAAAAGCGATGGTCGTCAATGTTGTCGCGGTTGAAGATCATTGGGGGGCCCAGGATGACTTCACCTGTACGTACTTCGACGTTCGTGAGTCGGCCCATTGTCTGGGGACCGTTTTTCAGGTTTCCGCCGTGGAGGCGGTGGGCAACCTGGATCGTCAGATATCCCAGATCGACCGGGTTCCAGAGTACAAATTGTTCGACTGTGCCATCTTTGACATATTCACGCATTTCGCTGGGAAGGCTCAAGCCGGTCACATAAACCTGTGCTGCTCGTTTCGCATCACGTGTTGCTTTGGCAGCAGCCGGAAGAGAAACCGAAGTGATTCCCCAGATGCCTTTGAGCTCAGCGTGGGCTGCCAAGGCTTCCGCAGTTTGTTCCTGGGCTCGCTGCCGATCCTCGTTAGGTGTCAGATGTGGTAGCAGTTTCATTTCCGGGTACTTTTCAGCAATGCGCTGCTTCATAAATTCCATCCACGTATTCTGATTGGACGCAGTAGCGGAACCGCTGACGATCAGGTAGTTGCCCGCCAGGGATTCACCTTTGGCCTGAATTCCCTCTGCCATGACGTCGACCAGTTTGTATCCGATCGCTTCATTCGGGGCCTGATTGACAAACACTGATCTGCCCGATTTGTCTGCGTTCGCGTCAGTATCCCAGGTCAAGGTGGTAACGCCTGCGCGTTGTGCGTCACGTAACGCTTCTGAGATACCCTCTGGATCAACGGGGGCGACCGCGATCACATCAAATCCGAGTGTTGTCCATTCACTGACTTGCTGGGCCTGGTCTTCAGACCGATCCAGATGCGGTCCATCGTAGGTCAACTCGATCCCAAGTTCCCTGGCAGCTTCTTCGGCGCCCTCACGTGTGGCTTCAAAATAGCCAATTCCCATGAGCTTTGGCATCATTCCGATACGTGGTCCGGATGAGGCGTTCTCCTGTGAGCCACCGCAGCCGAGCAAGGTACAGCAGGCTATCGCAATGATCTGTACGCAGGCTCTGGTTCTGATGTTTCGTCTCATGTCGCTGCCCGTGGTGTTTTGGTCTGGTAATTGTCGCCAAACGCCATTGAAACGAGAGGCGGTCTCTGTCGCAAGTGCCTGGGGTCGCAGTACTCCTGCGTTTTGCTTCAGGTAGAGGCTTTGCCGCGTTGCAGTCGCTGATTCCAGATTGCCACCAGGATCACCAGCAGCCCGATGACCACGAGCCGTGAGTTCGGGGTCAATAGCGGAAAACGATAGCTCATGAAACGCAAGCCGATTTCAAGGTGAGTGACAATTCCTATGCCAATCAGGGTACGGAGAACCCCCCCTTCACCGCCGGTAATCAGTGTGCCTCCAACGACGACACAGGCGATGACCTGAAGCTCGGTACCTCGAAATGCGTCCGGAATTGCGACGTTTTCATCGATGGCGTGCAGGGTCGCTACTAACGCAGCTGCACTACCGTTGAGGGTGTAGAGAAACAGATCGAGTCGACGGTCGGGTACTGCCGCGAAACGGGCGGCAGTGCGATTGTCGCCGATCGCGTAACACCAACGGCCCGGACGCGTACGGTGAATCAAGATCCAGATTGCCAGTGCGATGAAAACAAAGCAGAAGAAATGCAGCGGAAAACCTGCAATCGTCTGACAGTTTCGTAGGCTGTCAGGGAATCCCGCGAAGCGTTGCCCACCGGAAAGCGTCATTGCCAGACCGCGATAAAATGCCATGGTCGCTAAGGTCGCGACCAAGGGAGACATACCAATGGCAACCAGGCCACCATTGAAAGCACCCGCGCACAATCCACAGGCAGCGGTTGCTGCCAAGGCGACTGCCAGAGGCCATTCCCATTGCAGCGTAATTCCCAGTACCACTCCGCAGAGAGCCACCATCGAACCGACAGAAAGGTCGATGCCGCCACACAGAATCACAGCCGTCATGGTGAGTGCGAGAATGCCGATTTCTGTCCAAGGCAGCCAGACTTCCACCAAAGCCGCGGGACGCTGGACTTGTGAAAAAACAAGCGTCAGGCCAATCGCCAGCAGGCACACCGGGAACGCCAGAGTTATGCCGCGCCGCAGTTTACCTGTAGTGGAATCAATGCGGTTCATTGCGAAATCCGGCGACTCCAGGCAAAACGGACACGAGGCCGCAGGTACTGCCATCCCAAGTCACATAGGACGGCGGCGAGAATCATCGCTCCGGTCAGCAAGTCCACCTGCTCTCCAGGGATTTCCAAACGCACGATAGCGCTGGTGACGAGTCGTAACAGCAGTGCGCCCAGGATCACTCCCAGAACGGATCCCCGACCGCCTTGAATCGAGACACCGCCGATGACTGCGACGGCGATCGCTCCCAATTCCCACCCATTTCCCAGACGCGATTGCATTTGCCCACTGATTGCCAGCTGTAACGCACCGGCTAAACCCGCCAGTCCGCCTCCGGCCGCAAATGCCAGCAGCCAGGTTCTTTTTCCTGAGATACCCACCAGGCGTGCTGCGGTAGGACTGCTACCCAGGGCGAAGATGTGGCGCCCACTGCGCGTGTGTTGCAACCAAATGTGTACGACGCAGACGAGGACTATGGTGGCGAGAACGGCGCCGCGAAACCCGGATTGTGGATCGATAGCCAAACGTGGAAAGAGCGGTGGCAGGCCGGTAGCTGGTCGACCTCCCAGCAGCATGATGACCAGGCCTCGGTAAATGGTCATGGTTCCTAGAGTGACGACAATTGGGTGTACGCGTCCGACCAGCGACAAGGCACCATTGGTCAGACCACCTGCCATTCCCACGACTGTAGCCAGCAGGATCGCAGCTGGGATCGTCAGAGTTGGCGCGTAGTCCAGGCGGAGCACAAATGCTGCGCAGGCCGCAGACAAAGCCAATAAAGACCCGATCGAAATATCGATGCCACCAGCGATAATGACACTGCTGGCCGCCAAGCCAAGAATGACCCAAACCGTCGCGTAGGTTAGTTGCAGCCAGGGATCAAAATCCTTCGTGGTGGTCCAGAGCCAGCAAGCCAGTAATAACACTACGCATGCCAGGCCCCATTGTGCGACCGGCACGCGTAATCCCAGTTTGCCACGGGCTGCCGTCTTTGGCGCTGTTGTGTCCAGAAGTTGATTCGTGACCGCTGGGAATGCGGCTTCTGCGACATCGGACGTAGACGCAGTCGCGGGATCAAATTCACCTGAAACTCGGCCTTCTCGGAAAACCACGATGCGATCGGCGTGTGCCATTACTTCTGGCAATTCGGAGCTGATCATCAGAATGGCATGCCCCTGGTCGGCCAGGTTGCGCAGGATCTGGTGGATTTCGTTCTTGGCACCGACGTCAACGCCACGAGTCGGCTCATCCAGGACGAGCATTTGCGGTGCCGTCAACAGTGAGCGTCCGACTACGATTTTTTGCTGGTTCCCCCCCGACAACTGACTGATAGGCTGTTCGATTGAGCGATGACGGACAGCCAACTGCTGAACCGTTTCAGCTGACGTCTGGCGTTCGCGGGCCAGCGATGCCAGCCCGTGTCGTGTCCAGCGTCGCAGGCTGGAAAGGACCAGATTCGCGCGTACCGTCAAATGGCGGCAAATGCCTTCACGCAAGCGATCTTCGGGGACATAGGCAATTTTAGCTGCCAGCGCGTCTCGCGGATGCCTGATCGTATGCTCTACACCGTCAACTGCGATGGTGCCGCTGACAGCTGGTGTGATGCCGAACAACGTCTGGGCAAACTCCGTCCGGCCTGATCCCACGAGTCCATACAATCCGACGATTTCACCAGGAGCAACTTGAAGATCGACTGGCTGCGAGTCGACTTGTCCACTCTGCAGGCCTTTGACGCTCAGGCGGGGGGGCAGTTCCGGGGAGGCGACGCGCGGGCGCTCCGGATCTGATCGTGTCCTTTCGATTTGGATTGGGCGTCCCACCATTGCCATCACGAGGCCACTGGAATCAACCTGGTCGGCTGGGCGTGTCCAGATATGCTGGCCGTCACGTAATACGGTTATACGATCGGCCAGGTGAAAGATTTCGTCTTGACGATGCGAAATATAGATGATCCCGGTGCCTGCTTTTTTCAGTGTCTGAACGCGTGAGAAAAGCCATTCCGCTTCACGACGACTGAGAGAACTGGTCGGCTCGTCCAGGATTAAGACACGTACTTGCTGTTCAATGGCTGCGGCAACCTGGGCCATTTGTCGGTGCGCGACACTCAGCTCGGCAGCGGGCGTATCGGTATGCCAGGAGGGCCCCAGTTGGGACATGGCGTTCGCGGCAGCTGCTTCCACCTGATGCCACCGGACCAGGCCAAACTTGTTCACTGGCAGGCCGGACTCCAATGCCATGTTTTCGGCGACAGAGAGCGTGGGAAACAGTTCCGATTCCTGGTGCACAGCGACGATTCCCCGCCGACGTGCCTCAACCGGGTTAGGCAGGACTACGGGAGATCCCAGCAGTTCGATTTGGCCCTCATCCGGCTGGAGCACACCCGAGAGAACGTTAATCAACGTACTCTTGCCAGCACCATTTTCACCGACGAGTGCGTGTACCTCCCCCGGTTGCAATTGAAATGAAACCTGGTCTAGAGCCACGACACCGGGGAATGTGCGCCGGATCCGATGGAGCTGTAGTAACGGCGGCGCTTCAGGGTCGACCACTTCGAAAGATCCTTGAGGTGAAGTCTGATTATAACGAGCGGTCAAGGAACAGCGATCGGTGGCAGAAGCATGGAGGCCGATCTGCTTCTGAAGCGCAGAAGCCCACTTGATCACAGCAGCCAGCAATAGGGGCTTAATCGCAGTATGTGGCTATTGCTTTGGTGTGCTCAGTCGAGCACACCTTGGAAGTCGCGGTCGGCTTCATCCGGCTGCCCGCCAGCGGTCGTCGAAGGCGCGCCTGCGCGGGCAGCTAGAGCTGGTCTCTGAACCTGGAGCTCAAATCACGGGATAGTCGGGGATGGTTCAGTTCCAGCGAAACCTCGAGGCCGGTATTGGGTGACGACGCCCGTATGACAGGGGCACGCCGGATCCGGAGCACACTGAATGGACGCCCTCGCCGTTTGTATGCGTACATGCCGGGGCCGAGTTTTGGCGCAACACTCAACTGAAATTGTTGCAGGCAATATTGAACAAGCGGTCTTTCATCACCGGTGTGACCCTGAAACGAGATGCGAACCAATCGGTCTTGACTGTCAAAGTAATAGGTCAAGACGCCAACCAACGCCTGTTTTTGCGTCCCCGTGACGACCGGAACACGTAGCCCCTGCAGGTTTGTCGAGGTCAGAATCGTGGAAACTCGTGGCCAATTGGCCGTGACCCAGTGAGCGGAAACGTCAAATCGAAACAGCTGGTGCAGTTCCATGCCGGACTTGCCAGCAAGCGGGATACCTGTGTCAACTCCGTACGGCCTGGTGCTGTTGTAATCAGAGGCTTGTTCGCCGATTCCCGAGATAGCTGCCGTCTGCACGTTTCCCTGGTCGTCGTGCATCATTGCGTACGGTACACCGACCGCAGCGAGCAGTGAGGGAATGAAGAGACGACGGGAAAACATGGTTTGACTCCGCAGAGAGAGTACCCTTCATCGGGTAAAATCGGATCAGCCAGGACGTGATCTTCAGCTTGGAATCCGTGGCTGGTGCATTTGTTGCAGTTGTCGGAGTCGGCAGAAAAGGAGCGACCGGACGAGGGGGACGAGCGCCCAGAGGGAATGCTGGTTCGCCAGGCCACCAGCGTTTTACGGTGTTTTGCAGCAGCTGGTGCCAGTAGGGTCGGCTTGGCTCACTTGCGGGCACCTTCTATACTGGAGCGTCCACCGGGGGTGCGATTGCCGGCAGGTGCTGTGTGTTTCTTTGACAGGTCAAGAGCTGCTGCTAAGAGGTTTTGCTGATGGCTAAGAAGAAGCCCCGCAAGAAACTGCCCAAGGAACTGGCGGTCATTAACGCCGACAATTGCACAGGGTG
Organism: Planctomycetaceae bacterium; assembly: GCA_002724245.1. Lineage (GTDB taxonomy): Bacteria > Planctomycetota > Planctomycetia > Pirellulales > Pirellulaceae > UBA9264. The sequence goes on along the minus strand of PBOG01000183.1, from coordinate 10,815 downwards.
TGAGTCCTGTCTGGAAGTGTGTCCGGTCGATTGTATTTTTATGAATTCCATTGGCCACGGCGTAAAAGGGAATCAGTCCTGGTGTGAGATTGACCTGGAACGCTGTGTGGGATGTGAGGTCTGCGTGCACATTCCCCAGAAGAAGTCGAATCCCTACGAGTTACTTGTCTGTCCCTGGGATGCGATCGAAATGGTGCCGACTGAGCAGGTTGCCCAGGTCGTTGCGCAAGTGGGTGGGCCACCAGAGTACATTCATGAAAATTGGGATCGACTTGTAGGAACGGCGCAGCACTTGGCTGAGTTGAAGGCGGCTGCCAGCTAGTCAGAGGTCGATCCCCACCGATTTGCCATAGGGCGACACGCGGTGAACTACCGCGCCGTGCCTGGTAGAGGCAGCCGACGGACCTTTGCTGTCATTCGCTGCCGGATTTTCACGAGAGTTGTTGCAGGCAACGTTCAAGGTAACGAATGCTATCGACGGCGAGTGCTTCTACACCTGGGTCGTAGTCAAACACTTCCACAGAAACCCAGCCCTCGTAATTTACGTCGACCAGGGCCTGCAAGATTGGCATGAAGTCGATGTCTCCCATGCCTGGGCCACGGCAGTTGGCATCGTTGGCGTGAAAGTGGTACATGATGTCGGCATGGTCGCGAATGACCTGATCGATTGGTTGCGACTCTGTCGACATGGCTTTGACATCCAGGTGCAGCTGGCATTGTGGTGAGGCGACCAGGTCGACGAGTTGGCGTCCAGCTGCGGCGGTGAGCAGAAAATCACCTTCTGCAGGTCCCAGCGGTTCTACTGCGAGTGTGACTCCGCAGTCTGCAAAAACGGGCATCGCTTGTTGCAGGACGTCGGCTGCCAGCCGCATTGCTTCTTCGTGTGAGATGCCAGGGAGCAGGTTGCGTTGTTGAGGCGATCCTAGAACCAGGATGTGGCCACCGAGGTCCCGGCAGAGTCTCCCCAATTCAGACAGGTAGTCGGCAGTGCGTTTTCGCGTTTCCGTTTCGGGCGAAGTCAGGTAATAACCCTCCGTAAACGCCAGTAACCAGTGCAAACCGATGGTTTGCAGGTCGGCGGCTTCTACTTGATCCCGAATCTCGGTTCGTTGTTGTTGGGATATTTCACGAGCGTCTTTGTTAATCGTAAAGGGAGCAAATTCGATACCCGTATAGCCACACTCGCGGGCGAAGGCGAAAGCCCGGTCAAACGGCCAATCCTGGAACGTTTCGTTGCAAATTGCGAGCCGCATCGCGGAGATTCCATTGAAATAAACAAGTCGTTGGGGCGGGTAACCGTGAGAGGGTAGCACATGCTCGGAACTTCACGGACACAAGAGTATCGCCCATAATACCTGCTATGACAAACCACAACCGCTTTGGCGGAATCATTCACACGTACCAGAAATACGATCCCCGGAATTTTCCGAGTCCGACTACCCCTCCCGTCGATCTGGCGTCATCTGCTTTCGAGCATGCTTTGATGTTTGGTGACTTGCGTCGATTGACAGACGAGGAATTGGCGCGCGCGGTGAAGTTGGATCCCAGCCAGATTGGAGGATTAGGGCCGAGTATTGACGCGCTGCGGGCCCTTTTGTTGGAACGCAAGAGGAAAATTCTCGCGCGTTATGAAACCGACACGGTTGTCGAAAAGAGTGCTCGTGCATATCAGCAGATGGGGTTTGCGATCACTCCGCCACGTAAGGCTCGCCGGCGATACGAACAGGCATTTCTTGAAGAACAATTATACGACCTGGAGAGACTTTGGTATGCGGTCGAGGATCAGCGTTCCGATTTTGCTCGTTCTTTAATGCAGCTGATGGGTGTGTTGGGGAACCGTTACCAGGTTGAGGAGCTCGCCGCACGCTACGACTTTACCGGGAAGGAAGCGTTGACGGTGGAGCGGGCGCTGGAGATCAAGGAGGAGCTGGAGAAAATCGACGAGTTACTGAAACAGCTTGAGGAGGCCCGGGAGACGGCACAGATTGGTGTGGTGGATCTGGATGCATTACGTGAATTTGCTGAGCCGGGTGACATCGCACAACTCGAAGGATTGCGGCAGTATGTGGAGGATTACGCTCGTGAGATGGCCGAACGTCAAGGACTAATGAACACAGGCGGCGGGTATGAATTGACTCCGCAGGCGTACCGACTGTTTCAAGGCAAGTTGCTCGAAAGGATTTTCAGTAATCTGCAGGAGTCTCGTACGGGGCGGCACTCGGGCGCAGTCATTGGTGAGGGTGCAGTAGAGCTGCAACAGACTAAGCCGTATGAGTTTGGCGATTCGGTGAGTCAGATGGACATCCCGCAATCCATGATTAATGCACTGTTACGAAGTGGAGGCGCACAGCCTGTACGTTGGCGGCCAGAAGATATTGAGATCCACCGGACACGCAATTCACCCAAATGTGCGACGGTGGTACTGATGGATATGAGCGGTTCGATGCGTTACGAGGGTCAGTACATTAACGTAAAACGTATGGCACTGGCGTTGGAGGGTTTGATTCGCCATGAATACCCTGGCGATGTCCTGCAATTCGTGGAGATGTACACATTTGCCAGGCCGCGGCAGCGGGGAGAAGTGATTGAAATGCTCCCTAAGATTCCCACGATTCATGATCCCATTGTACGGCTCAAGGCGGACATGAGCCGTGATGACATCAGCGAAACACAGGTTCCGCCGCACTTCACCAATATCCAACATGGACTACAGACCGCACGCTTGATGTTGGCCGCTCAGGATACACCGAATCGGCAGGTGATTTTGATTACGGATGGTCTACCAACGGCGCACTTTGAAGGTTCCTGGCTTTACTTGCTGTATCCCCCGGATCCGCTTACCGAAGCCGCGACGTTGCGTGAAGGTAAGCTCTGTCAGCGGGAAGGGATCACAATCAATCTCTTTCTGGTCCCGAGTTGGTCGCAGTCGCAGGAGGATATTCACTTTGCCTACCGGCTTGCCGAAACGACCAAGGGGCGGGTGATTTTCACGGGTGGCAGTGATTTGGATCGATTTGTAGTTTGGGATTATGTTTCCAACAAGCGAGAGATCATCGCGTGATTTTCTTCGCTTGGGTAAAGAACGCCTTTGCGTCCTCGCGAAATTCACGGGTGGTTCTCAGGTGAGGCAATCGCCTGGTCCGGCTTTGGCGGTGTCGCCAGCATCGTCAAGATTGTGACGACCAGGAAGCTGCCCGCAAACAACCACAAAGATGGATTGAAGCTGCCGAGTTGCTCGTAGAGATAGCCCATGATGAAAGGGCCTAGTGCGCTGCCCGCGACCATGGCGCTAAACACGCTGCCGCGAATTTTTCCAATGTGGTTGCGGCCGAAGTAGCGGATGAAAATGGTACCGCTGACAACGCCGGTAATGGCTTGTGACATGCCAAAGACAAGATAGCCGGCACCGAGCAGAGATGGATTTGCACCGAGCAACATCCCTGTAGCGACAAGCATGCCGCCACTACTTGCAGCTAAGAGAAGGTGGAGTGGAATCCGGTCCGCCAGGATGCCGCTGACCAACTGGATGGCTGCGGCTGCGATGAACAGCTGAGTTAGCGTTTGGTTGGCAGCGGTTGCAGCGAGGCCACGAGACTCAAAAAGTCCGTGGATGTGGAAAATGAGCGCCGTACCAATCAATGACCAGGCGACGTGCGTTGCGATCAGGATCCAGTAGCAACGGGTGCGCAGCACTCTGCCAAAATCGAACGATTGCTGTACTTGGTGTTCCTGTTGTTCATAGTCGACTGTCGAATTGAGCGGACCGGCAACTCCATCAGGGTAGCTGCCGATATCTTCAGGCCGGTTCCGAAACAGAAAAGCCAGTAGTGGTAGTAGTGACGCTGCGATGCAAATTGCGATGATTCGATAGGTCATCTGCCAGCCGGCATCGCGAACAAGCTGGTTCATGCCCAGCAATACCTGACTGGTGATCAACGTGGAGAGAACACTGAGAATACCGTTTGCGGTCCCCAGCCGGGTATCAAACCACATGCCAACGGCGTTGGTAGCCAACAGCGACAGCGCCCCCTGCCCTAGCATTCGGAACAGAAAAAAGACAACTAGAAGTGATGCAAAGTCAGCGACATAGGATGCCAGCAGGCAGGTCCCGCTTAATCCGCAGACCACCAGAGTCATCATTACTCTGATGCCTCTCTTGTCCATCCAGCTTCCCAGCCAGGGCATTGTGAAACCAGCCAGGAGTGTTGCCACCATGTATGCGCCGGACAGCTGTGTTTTGGTCAGCTTGAGGTGTTCGGTAAAAAAAGGGTTGAAGATGGTGACCCCATGTGTTTGCCCGGGTGTGGTGGCAACGGTAGCCACAACCGCAATCGCGAGGATGACCCAGCCATAGAAGAATGGCAGGTTGGCGAAGCGGGAAACGGATGCTCCAGGCGACTTGGGGGGAGGTGGAGCAGCAGTGGAACGTAGCATCGCAGTCAGTGCGCAAGAGAAGAACGTGTGAAAAGCGGGAGGGGTTCAGAGAGCGACGCGAATTCCGTGACACAGCGTTCCGGTAAGAGCACGGCTGCGCGGGCGGGAAGGAAGATGTTAGCAGCTTCCCACGACCTTTGCAGGAGGTGCTTGCTTGATTTCCTGGAACCCATTCAGGTCGGCACGGAGATCTGCCGCGTCAGCATCTGGAGGCTGTTTTCAGGTCGCGCTGAATCACATAGCTGGCTCGGGCGGGGTTTCGATGCGTGCCGCAGGCACCATCAATTTATTTGCCTCCGTCTGCATGTTGTTGGCCTCTTGCCGGCTCCCCATCAGTTCCAGTGTGTTGGCGAGACTGAGGTACTTCCGGCGTAGCTCTTGTCGCCAGAAAGTTCCCGGAGAACCAGGTGACGACGTGCGCGGGACTCCCAGCGTTCTTTGCAGGAGGATCGCTTCTTCCAACTCTCGCTGTGAGAGGTCAAGTTCATCGAGCTGGCGCAGGCTATTTCCCAACGCATGCTTGGCGCGTGATAGGGCGAAGATAACGGGCAGGTCGGGGTCTAATTCTTGCCAGTAGCGCACCGCTGACTCGAAGGCTGGCCGTGCATCTGCGAAATTTTCAAGGTCGTAGTAAAGTTCACCGAGCCGATGGTATCGACGCGCAAGTTCGGTGGCGGAGCTTTCCGACGCAGTAGCTTGCAAGTAGGTGGACATTTGCTGCGCCGCGGCCGTAACAGCTTGACGCCAGGTTTCATCCTTCCCTTGATGCGTTTCGACGGCTCGGATTAGCTGTCGATAAAGATGGTTCAGGTAACGTTGGTAGATGGCGATTTCGGGGAATTGTTCGACAAGTTCGACGCACAGGTCTACTGTTTTGCGGTGATGGCGCAAGGCCCCCTGGGATTGTTTCAGATCTCGCAAGCGGGCTGCCATTCGGTAGTGGCCGGCGAGCAGCGCCAACCGGTAGCGTGGGATCGTAGGGTGGACGCGAACTAATTGTTCGGCCAGATAAATGGCAGTGTGTAAGTGGATTGCCGCCTGTCGATCAGCGTCCGAGGGTGGGGGATTGCGTGACGTTATTGCCAATGAGATACGAGCAGAGGCAACCAGCGTTTCGCTCAGCTCACATTGATAATCCGGGAAATCCGGGAAATCGCGGCGGAGTTGCTCTAGCAGTTCAATCGCTTCGGAGATGTTCTGTTGCGCGCGTTTGATGGCCTGATCAGGATGGGCGCGAGATTCCGCGCGACGTGTCGGAAAAGCGAGCAGCGAGAGGTTGCGGTTGCAGCGAGCCTGGAGAAAACGCGACTCGGGATTACCGGGGTCCAGCTTTCTCAAGCGAGTAAGAATTTCTAGTTCGCGTTCATGTGTGCTATGCGCTTCCTCGCGTTTTCCACTACTGAGAAAAAGTGTGCCTAATTCGTGGAGAGTACGTGCGACTTCCAGGCTTGCTTTGTCGCTAAGTTTGTTGGGGTTCGAGGCGTCAAGCGTGCGGAGGGCCAGGGTAAGCATGTTCTCGGTTTGGCTTCGGCGCTGCAGATCTAATTGGAGAGTCAGTCCCAGTTCGCGCTGCGCAATTGCCGTCTCGATGGCCAGTGTTTCCCGGTCGTCAAAGTCATCCGGCATGTCAGCAAATAACTCTAATGCGCGGTGATATGCGTCTTCGGCTTGTTCAGGTTGTCCGAGGCGGCGGCGGATTTGCCCAATTCGGCTACTTGCTTTCGCTGTGGCAAATCGCAAGTCGGGGTTTTCTGCATTTTCTTCAGCGAACTGATCGTAGAATTTCAGAATTTGCTGCAGGAACTCCGCGTTGTTTTCTGAGACCGTCATTTGAAATGGGACTTCGGGCTCTTCTCCTTCCACTTGGGGCGCAGGTGGCTGTTCAAGCCATTGTGGTGTGAACTTTTGCAGCATCCGGTCCATTGATTCCAATGCCAAACGCAGGTTGCTTTCGGCGCGGCGGTTGGCGGCAGTCGCTCGCTCTTTTTCCATCTCGGCTTGCTGCCACTCGATATTGATCCAGGCCAGTGAGCTGAGTAATACCACTAACAATGACGTACTCAGCGAGGCAATGGCTGGGTTACGACGTCCCCATCGCCAGAGTCGCTCCACCGGGCCTGACCGTCTTGCCAGGATCGGACGATCTTCGAGGAAACGGTTGAGATCGCGCGCCATCGCGCCCGCTGAAGCGTAGCGATGTTGAGGATCCACAGCGGTTGCCGTGAGCACGATAGTTTCCAAGTCACGTGGAATCTGTGGATTAAGGCGTCGAAGTTTCGGCGGGTTTCCCTGGGCAATCTGTTGAATCAATCGATGGCGATCCGGGTCATCGAATGCAGGGCGCAGGAGCAATAACTCGTAGAGCGTGAGTCCGAGGCTGTAGACATCACTCTTCTTGTCGTGTTTGCCGTTGAATTGTTCCGGAGACATGTAACGTAAGGTGCCTACGACATCGCCACTCAGACTGAGGTCATCCTGGTCAATGGCTTTGGCTAGCCCGAAATCGGTGATCCAGACAGTACCCTGGGCATCGAGCAGAAGATTGGCTGGCTTGATGTCGCGATGCAGAACGCCCTGTTCGTGGGCGTAATCCAGAGCGTCGGCAATTTGCAGGCCGATTTTCGCGATACTTTGCCAGTAGACCGGACTACCGCTGAATGCTTGCGCACCGTCGCTGTTGACGGAGGCGTTCTTCCTGCTGGTTGTGATGCTGGCAGTCGTCTGCGTGTGTTTGGGGGCAAGAATCGCTGTGGAAGTAATCCCTGGGCTGGTCAAATCCTCGTTCCGCGCCTGGATTGCAGTTCTTGTTGCGTCGCTGTCGTGTTCTGTGGGGAGGACGGAGGTGAGCCCCCCGTTCATCAAATGCAAAGCAGCTTCGGTTACCGAAAAAGTAGAATCGGCTTGCGAGGTTGAGGGGGCGAGTGCATCGCCATCGCGACTTTCCGGGTCGAGACAAAGTCGGCGCAATTCCCGTAAGACTTCGTCTAGGCCACGGCCGTCGATCAACTGCATCGCGAAGTAGTGTAGATCTTCTTGCTGCCCGACCCCAAACACGGGAACGATGTTAGTGTGATGCAAATTTGCTGCGGTCCGCGCTTCCCGTTCGAAACGACGCAGATGCCGGGGTTCACTGAGCGTAAGATTTGAGAAAACTTTGACCGCTACGCGGCGTCTCAGCGATTCCTGAATTGCCTCATAAACCACACCCATTCCACCACGACCAACCTCTTGCACAATTCGGTAGTCGCCCAGTTGTTTCGGCATCTCTGCCACTTCCGCCTGTTGGCTGGCGGTGCCGGAAGACGATCGCGACTTCAGCTGTTCCATGGCCACGATCGCTGGAAACAGCTCACGGATTTGATCCGCGTGTTCTGGATAACGCTGGCAGTACTCATCGATGGAAGGGTGTTCGCCGCGCCGTTGTCGCAGGCAGAATTCTTCAGCCGCCATGTCGATCGGGTCGCGGTCCAGATCCATGTTTGCCATTGCCACACTTCCTTGGCGATCGAGTCGATGTTCTTGCGTTGAAGTTTGCGGTTGTTATTCCAACGGGACCGAAGCGCCCTGCTCGTTACTTGGACCCGACTCATTCATCGTCAAAAAAACCGGGAACTTCAGACAGGATCGTCCGCAGACGAGTCAACGCACGGACGTACCGATTGCTGGCCGCCGATTTCTGCAAGCCGAGTACTTCGGCGACTTCGTTGTTCGTAAGCTCTTCGAAGTGACGTAATGCCAGCACCTCCCGGTCAATTTCGTCCATGCGATCAAGTGCCTTTTGCACATGGTCGAGTAATTCAGCACGAATGACTGCCTGGCTGGGGGTTGAGAGTTGTCCGACCAGGTAACGCGCCAGCGATACGGAGGTCCCCTGTCCCCAGGCCTGACGGACGCTCCGCACTTCTTGTCGAGCAGAGCGTTTTTGGGCTCCCAGATGTCGGCGGTGTACATCGATTAAGCGTTGCATGGTGATTTGCCGAAGCCAGACAAAAAATGAAAATGCCGGCGTCTCCACATATTGTTGTACGTTTTGAGCAGCCACGAGCATCGCCTCCTGGAGCACATCCGAGGGGTCGATTCGGCTCCTCAGACGTTGATCCATTCGAAAATCGAGCATGCGCCTCAGACGATCACGATGTTTGGTAAACAGAGCTGCCAAGGCCTGTTCGTCTCCCGCGGTGGCGCGGTTGATCAGTACTGCTGAGTCACTTGCATTATCAGACATGCCAGTTCACCGACTCCTTAAATCGTGAAAAGGTGCTGTGTGTCCACAGATCCTTGTAATTGGGCAACGGGCAGCTGCCAGGATTTCTGACTGCGTCGCAAAAATCGTAGAAACGGCCTGTGTACCCGTCCGCCGGTTTGCGTTGACACGTTCACAGGGGTGTGTGGGGGAAACTACTGTATTTGGCTATTTCGGGATCCCGCACGCATAAAGGTTCTCAAATGAGAACGGTGAGGGATAGACAGTGCTTTGGGGGGTTAGGTGATAAGCGGAAGCCACATTGCCGTTGGTCATTCTAACGGTTGAGACGGCTCTTTGTGGCCGGCCGATGCTAGATGGCGAGTTTGCGTATCCACTTGGCGCTGTCTTAGCTTGGCCGGCCACACTATTTAGTCACACTATTTATCTGTGCCGGGACCGGATTTTTCCTGCCTATTATCTTGTTTTTCCAATTCGCTTGGGATTCGCATATTGTTAGAATAACACACTCTTCCGTGGGCGACTTTTGTCCGCGGTTGTGCACATAAATCAATCGGGTTTCCTGTAAATAGACCGCTAGGGAGAAGAGGTGACGGCGATGAGCAAAGTTAAACAGCCAAGTCGTGTCTGTCAGAACAGTCAAGTCAGCTTCGTGAACCGATTCAGCGCCGTCGCTCTTTGGTGTGCCATTGGGAGCCTGCTGGTCGGAGCTTCTGGTTGTGGTCAGTCTGCGGGAGGTGGTTCCGCAGGTGGTGGTGCCCCCACAGGTGAGGCCTATCAAGTCTTCAACGCTATTAAGGGGCCGTTGACCGTCACCGTGACCGAAGATGGCAACGTGGAGAGCGGTAACAACGTTACGATTAAATGTCGCGTGGAGGGGGGCGCCTCCATTCTCGAAATCGTCGAAGACGGGGCGATTGTCGAAGAAGGAGACCAGCTGGTGAAGCTGGATGATTCTTCGATCACAGACAATATCAATGCACAGAAAATCGCGATGGGGAAAGCGGAGTCCGCCAAGATCAGTGCTGAGGCGAAGGTCAAAGTGGCTCAGATCAACGTCGAAGAGTATCTGAAGATTTTCGAGAAGGATCTCAAGGATCAGGAATCGAACATCGTCATTGCCGAAGAGAATTTGCGTAGTTCCCAGAACTCGCTGGAGTATTCCGAACGGATGTTTCAGCGTGGTTACATCAGTCAATTGGAGCTTGAGAGTTCGCAGTTCGCGGTCAGACGATCCGATTTGGAGCTGACCTCGGCTAAAACTGCCAAAGAAGTGATGGAGATGTACACCAAGCAGAAGACGTTAACTGACTTGGAGAGTCAGGTTGCGATCGCCGAAACAGGACTCAAGTCTGAATTGGCAGCCTATGAACTCGAGATGAGCAAGTTGAAAAGGCTCGAGGACCAGCTGGAAAACTGCCTCATTATGGCGCCGACCGCTGGGATGGTCGTTTATGCGAACAAGCAGGGTCGATTTGGTTCGCAAGGCACGGTGATTGAAGAGGGCTCTACCGTTCGACAGCTGCAGGACATCCTCTGGCTACCTGACCTGGACAACATGCAGGTTAAGGTCAAGGTGCATGAAACCAAAGTGGAAGATTTGCGGGTGGGCATGCGCGCTTCGATTCTGATCCAAGGCAATCAGCTGCAGGGACAGGTACAGCGGATCAGTAACCAGCCAGAGTCGACCTCCTGGTTTCAAGGGAATATCAAGGAATACGCGACCATCGTGAAAATTGATGGGGCTCCAGGAGATCTCAAGCCTGGAATGACCGCGGAAGTCGAAATCCGGGTTGATAGTTTGCAGGATGTGATCAAGGTGCCGCTCTCTTCCGTTGTTGAGGAGAAGGGAAAATATCACTGTTACATCCAGGCAGCTGACGGCAGTAGCGAGAAACGCACTGTCGAAGTCGGGTTGAGTGATGAAACCTTTGTCCAGGTGAAAGACGGTGTCAAGGAAGGTGACGTAGTGATTCGTAATCCACGCGCGGTCGGACTGGTGGAAGTGGATACGGAGATCACCGTTGAGGAGGAGGACGAGACCGAGAAATTTGGTGATACGTCGGGTTCTCCGAGTATTTCGAAAAATAAGAAAGCGCGTGGGGGTGGTGGCGCTGGTAAAGGTGGCGCTGGTAAAGGTGGCGCTGGTAAAGGTGGCGCTGGTAAAGGTGGCGCTG
>PBOG01000182.1 GCA_002724245.1 Planctomycetaceae bacterium | reverse complement strand
AACAGCATCACCAGGTACAGCCCGATACGGGCCGTCGTTCCTACGGCCGCGAGTCGCGCTTCTAGCTTTGAAATACGCATCGACTTGACCCATCATTCACGCGGCTGGCAAGTAAGTTGCTTGTTGATACAGTGCCATTCAATCTCAAACATGCTGATTCCATTTCACCAGCAACGCATCTGTCTGCGGATCCAATGTCGCACCCATGTTGCCCCGAAAACCATCCCACGCCGCGCGGCAGCCCAACCGCCAGCCGTAATAGGCACGGCGAGGAGAAACCAACATGGTCACCAGTGGTTTCGCAACAACCTGGAGAAAAGCACGTTTCAGTGCCAAATCGGGACGGCCAAAAGAGACCATCGTACGAATGTAATTACGCGTCACGTAGTACTTTCGCCAGTGAACTTCGCATGTTTTACGTGGCTTAGGCTGAAGACCGATCTTGTTCCGTTGTACTCTGCGCTGTTTCCAGAGATCGCCGTTCGCCAGCGCCTGGTACCCGGCGCGGCGCATGCGCAAACCGAATTCCACCTCGGTGTGGCCAAAAAACAATTCCCGCTGAAAGGGCCCGATGTCCCGAATCATGCCGACGGAGTACATGGCCATATGCCCATTGCCAACATAGTCCACGCGGACCGGACCTTTCAATTCCTCGTCAGGAAGGCGCACAAGGTTGCCAGTGCGCCAGTTAAAACGAGCTCCCACGATCCCTACGGCGCCCAATTCAGGCTCTCTCTCCCTCTGGGTCTCGGCAAATTCAAACATCTGCCGGAACAGACCGTCATGACCGGGAGGATTGTCGTCATCCAGGGTCAACACCCAGTCCCGATCATTCGCCAGTTCAAGCACGGTTTCCATTCCCCATGCCCAGCCACCCGCCGAACCCAAATTTTTCGGCGAGCGCAAATGCACCCAGTGTGACTCAGGGCAGGTTTCCTGAAAGCGGCGGCTAATATCTGCGGTTTCTTCACTTGCCTCGTTGTCAACGACAACAAGGCAATCCAGAACGCGCTGTTGGGCACAGATCTGGCGCAGCATTTCCGTGAACAAAGCCTGACGCTGGTAGGTAAGCAGGATGCCAAATACGCGCACACTCGAACGGGACAGAACGGGGGCGTTCGTCATCGAATCCACATCGCACTGGGATGGTCGTGTTGTCATTGAACGCCTATTTCACACTACCTTCCATGAACTTCCTTACACGTGTTTTGCATCACGATTCTCTACGCATCCGTTTGTGGTTCTGCGCATTACACACATCACTCCCCAACCCGAGCTGCCAGTGAGTGTGACCTGTCGCCAATTTCATTCAGTTGCCTGCTCTGTATTCGTCGGTCATCAGCGTTCTGCAAAGCCACCTGGACTAGCTCAGCGAGTTCCATTTCAAAGGGCTTGAGTCCTTGAATCACTTCAGATACCGAAATACTCACCTGGTCGCCTGAGAGCACACCTCCAATGGCGAGCGTACCGATCGGAACATCGTGCGCAAGCAACGGGAGCTCCGCAGTCCAAAGGTGTGGCTGACTTGCCGCCAGCCCGGATTTCCAGCTCGCATGGAAATCTTCATTGAGCTGCGGCACATACAGATGCAAGCGAACCGAAGCGAGTCCACAACTTGTTGCGTAGACCGTGAGTGTCTCCCACAACTCTCCCCATTCGCGTTCACCTCGCAACTGGGCACAAGTCTCCGTGGCCGTATGGGCTTCCCACTTGAAACGAATCAATCCCGAACTTACGAGCTTGATTCTCTGCAGCAAGAGCAGGCATTCCGACCTGCCAAATATTCCGGAAATGACCAACAGGGCTGAAACAATCAACACGGCCCCACTCGCTAACCATTCATTACCGCGATACACACTGAGGACCGCACTCACCGTCATCACACAGGAGAGTCCACCAAGAATCAGAACGGTCATCCGGCTGCTAAACCCGCGCTGCAGTAGATAATGATGAAAGTGGCTCCGATCTGCAGCGTAGATACTGCGGCCAGTCAACTTGCGGCGTAAAATGGCCATCGTAACGTCAAAAAAGGGAATGGCGAGAAGCGCCACAGGTGCCGCCATGACCGCGGTTGCCGGCCCTTTAAGACAACTGCGAATGGACAGCACACCGAGTACCAACCCAATCAACATACTGCCGGCATCACCCAGGAACATGCTGGCAGGCGGACTGTTATAGAACAGGAATCCAGCCAGGCTGCCCGCCAACGCCACCGCCAGCATGGCATCGACCCGGTGCCCAGTGGAGACTGCCATTACGGCAATCCCCACACTGAGAACCAAACCGACGCTCGTGGCCAGACCGTCCATTCCATCGATCAGGTTCATCGCGTTAATGGCTGCCAACATCCAGAACAAGGTGAAGGGTATAGCCATAACCCCCAATTCCACATCCAGATCAAAAACCCGGATATCTGTAATCAGCAACCCTGACCCCACCACACAACTGGAGACAACCAGCTGACCGACGAGTTTCTGGCGTCCGCGAATCGTAAATCGATCATCGCAAACCCCCAACAGGCAAATACCGACCATGGCGGCAACAAAACCAAACGTAAATAGCGGCAGGGCGAGCAGTTCGCTGGCAACCGACTTGGACATCAGGAGCATTATCAACAGTGTTCCTAGAAAGCCGGTCAAGACCACAATTCCACCCCCTAGTGGAACGGGGTGATCGTGGATCTTCCGACTCTTATCGGGATGGTCCAGTAACTTCACCCGCACACACAACCGCCGTACGACGGGTGTCAGGGCTGCCGCAAGACAGCAACTTACGAGAAAAATTTTTGCGAATGTCAACATACGTCACACTGTCTGGCAAAGGTTACCCTGCAGACCGAGTTACCTTCTTCTGTTTCGTTCTCTGCAAGCGAAGCGGCGCCAACGTCTTCACATGTTCTTGATATTTCACGTTGTGCGGCGCCTCTTGAGAACACTGCAGGGCCTGCGCATAGGCTGTTTGCAGATCTCCCATTTCTCGCAGCAACTCTGAGAATTCAAAGCGCCACTCCGATTGTCCAGGCTGTAGCTGGAGCGCTGATCGATAACTCTGGCGCGCTTGTTGCTGATTCCCTTTCAGCTGGTAGATCTGAGCTTGTACATGGTGTATCTCTGCAAGGGGCAGTTCCGATACCTTCAACCCCACTGCGACGCGATCGAGTAACTGGGTCCGCAATGTAATGAACCTCTCGGCGCGGAGATAATCACCGGCGACCTCTAACCGGAGAGCAGAGTTCTCGGGAAGAATCCGCTCGAGGAACAAAGGCAATTCACCCGACCGATCAACGTATTCCAGTATGGGCCGCAACCCGGTCGATGATCTGGCCAGTGCATCTCGCCAAAACTGGCAAGCGAGTTCTTTGTTTCCGGCGTTCCAGGCGAGTGTGCCACAAGCCCTCAATAGATCACTGCGCTGGCCACATAACATTTGCACCCGTCGCAAGTGAATCGATTCATCCGACAGATCACCGCTCACCAATACCAGTTGTGCCAAACGCAAATGCGGCAACGTGAGCAGGGGACAGGCTTGCCGCGCCCGCCGAAAATGAAAGACAGCGGCGCCAAGGTAACGTTGTGTCAAACCGTATGTTTGGAGGATCTTTAATTCCCGCGCACCAGCGGCCTGGAAGCGGTGTGCGCGAGCGTGCAGGTACATAGGGGATGTCAGCGATGAAACAGTTGTTGCCGGCAATTCCTCGGCTTGCTGGACTGCCACCCATTGTCGATAGGCGTGAATCCAGAGTTCACCCAGTCTGAGGTGCGCACGGGCATCCCCCGATTGCCGGTTGAGTGCATGTGTCAAGATGCGAATTTCCCGACAGGTCTCAGCATGACTGGAGGGTGGTAACCAATCTCCCTGATTTGCCGCACCGTAAGTCCGACTCAACGCGTCCGCTTGGCGCAGGTCTCCGACGCCGATTAACAGCGTGGTGACAAGTAACGCCAAGGCCAGACGCACCCCAGAGCCTCGGTAGCTTGCCAACGCGTCGCCGCAACGCACTGGCAACCATCTTCCTGGAACTTGCCTGGCATGTGTGCCAAGCCGCTGCGCAGTCCCAGCAACTAGCCCACAAATCACTGCCATCGTGATGGCATTGGCGGGAAGATAAAGTGAAAAATCACTCATACCATGAACGACTTGTGACACCAGCAGGAAACCACCTGTCGTACCGAGGCTACGGTTCCAGGATTCGCAACTCTGTAACAACTGCCAGCAGGCACGCGCAAAAAGCACGATGCACAACAGCAACAAACCAGTCCCCACGACTCCTGTTTCTACAAACGCTTCCAGGAACTGGTTTTCTGCGTGGTGGAACCACTCTTCAGGAACTTTCGTTTCCCACAGCGGGTAGACAAACCGATAGGTACCCAACCCACTACCAAACAGACCAAAAGCTTCCCCTGCGCGCCACCCATCCAGCCAATGGACAAAGCGACTATCCGCAGTCACGGTGGACCAGTCCAGGAGTGAGGCCAAACGTGTCGCTACCCTGCCCAACTGTCCTGCCAGGATGAGCAGCAACAAAGTTAGCACGCTCCCCCCACTCATCAACAGCAACAAACGGCGTCTGTCAGCTACTGCGGACAGTGTGAGCGTAACCGCCAACGCAATGCACATCGCAATCACGGCAGAACGTGAGAGTGACGCAATAATCCCAGCAACCAGTAATGCTGCACCCGCCAGGCCAAAGACAAAACGCCAATCGCGAACCACCTGCAGCAAGCTCCAGCGACGGTTACCTGGTGCAGTGTCCCGCTCGTTCAGCCATCTCCGTCGCCCAGTACCGCCTGCAACATCCTGGCTTTGGCTTACGCGATACCACAAACTGATGCCAATCGTGGTAGCCAGGGCAATCAGGACGTATCCGGCACCATTGTTCTTGTTGATGTACGGGCCAAACAGGCGGCCGTCACCCAACGCGCCGGACCCAGCGGCTTGCGTCTGCAAATCCCATTTTTGGGCCAGACCGGTCAGCGCCACGCCACAACCATTCAAGCTGATGCCCCCCAACAACCACTTCTGGGAAGTCGGGTGACAAAACACCACCGCGCCGAGCACAAAAAACGATACACCACAGGCCAAAGACGCCAATCTTTTTCGCGTTTCCCAGGGGTACAGACTTACTGACACCCAGTCCTGCGTGCGCGTGCTGCTGGCCGGCTGCTGAACATCCCTTGGGACTGTATTGCCAGCGATCAACTGATTGTCAGGGATCAACTGGGAGACGTTCTGTCGCCCGAACATTTGCCAATACTGGGTCGCTGCCAGGTGCCGCGCGAAAATGCCATCCGCTGCCAAAGGCATCAGCTGCAAGCCGCCGATCACCAGGGCAAAAGCCAGCGGAACAAACATCATCGGAATGCGACACTTGAGAACAGGTGTGCTCGTCCAACCCACACAGACGGTCAAGGCAGCGCATGCGCTGCAAGCGATCCACATCTGCGTGAAATAGGACACCCCACCCCAGCACCAGGGGCTGGCGATCAGGCATCCGCCTGTCAGCAACGCAGTACTCTGAAATAATGTCGAACGGAACATCAATTACCATTTGTTACAAGAGCGTGCCCTCGTCAACCGATCCTCACCCAAACCAATAGTAGCCGTACTCCATGCTGGCATTGCTGCGCGTCGGTGGTGGTTCGTGTCACGGCAGACCTGCCTCACCTCTGACCGGGTCCTTTCGGCTATCCCTGTAAAAAAACGCTTACGACTGGTCTCGGGGACTTTCATCCAGATAGGGATTCGAATCGTCGGTGTAATATTCGTACTCACCATCACCATATCCATAGGCATACTCATAACCGGTTCCGTAGTAGGAACTCCCGTATTTGCCACCATAGCCATATTTCCCATACCCGTATTTGTAACCACGCGATCCGTATCCGTAGCCGTAGCCGTAGCCGTAGCCGGGCGTGCTACCCACACCATTGACGATCAGGCCCAGTAGATTGGCATCTATGGACGTTAAGGACTCAATGGCGCGCCTCGCAATCTTGCGGGAGTTCTTCGACAGGCGGAGCACCAGAAAGATGCCATCCGCCAATGGCGCTACGTTCAACGGATCGGTCACGGCAAGCACGGGGGGCGTGTCGATTACGACCATGTCATATCGATCGCGCAGCATATGCAGCAGGTCTGCAAATGTCCGTGACATCAGTAACTCGGATGGATTGTGAGGCCGCATTCCACAGGGAAGCACTGTCAAATTGTCAATCGGACTCGGCTTGGCCGCATCTACTAACTCGGCAGTGCCACACAGCACGTCGGTAACGCCAAGCTCATTCTCCAGATTGAACAGGTGATGCAGCCGCGGACGGCGGAAGTCACCTTCCAGCAAGATCGTCTTTTTGCCTGAATCGGCAATTGATACCGCCAGGTTGCCTGCCAAAGTCGTCTTGCCATCTCCTGGACTGGGGCTAGTCACCTGAATGATCTTGTGGCCGGATTCACGCACACGAAAGTTGAGTGCGGTCCGCACACCACGATACGCCTCCGCAACGCGCCCCCGCGGTTGGTGAACGGTCCGTAGCACCGGATCCAAGCCTGCCCAGGGTTCCGTCTCATCCTCAGAGGCAAGATCTACCTCCTCGATGGGGATCATTGGGATGTGCCCGACGACGGTCGCTCCCAGAATCTCGCGAATTTCGTCAGGCGTACGGAAACTTCGGTCGGTCGAGTCAATCACAAAAGCGAGTGAAATCCCCGCCAGCAGACCTAGCAACGTCGCACTCATCATCGTCTCTCTTAAACTGGGAGCAATCTTGACTCCGTTCGATGGTTCGTTGATGATTTCGGCGCGCGTCATACCCGTCCCTCTTACTAGGTCAATCTGGTCCATCTTGCCGATCACTTCCTCAAACAGGGCCTGCTTGTT
>PBOG01000181.1 GCA_002724245.1 Planctomycetaceae bacterium | reverse complement strand
TCGGCGGGTGCCGCGGGTTTCAGGTCGAACATGTCGATGTGGCTGGGTCCGCCATCCATGTAGAGCAGTAGCACCGAGGTGGCCCGCGCTGGCTTGGTGACTCGGCGCGCGCCCTGCGACGGCGCTGGCAGGCCCAGCGCAGGTAATCCCAGGCAGCTCAACGAGAGGAGCGTGCGGCGATCGAGTCGATTCAGGCGCGACAGCAAACTCGTGCGAGACATGGCCAGGAAAGGCTCCCTTAGGGTGGTGACGGCATGACCTTAGCGTAGTCGAGCGAGTCCGACAATGCACGTCGGGACGCTGGCGACAGGCATGAGGGGCAAGCCACTCCTGGGAGGGGCGCCAGGGCGAGCGATGATTTCAACGGTTGGGTTAGTTTGAGTCCGGCGCTACACCCGTTGATTAGCTTCTGGCTGCGTTCCAGTACCTAGGCACCGAGGCTCACGGTTACCGACTCGATCCCCAGCGTTTACCACTTGCCGGCTTTCTGGACCCGGTCGAAATCTGCAGCGGGAACGCACTCCAGACGCTGCCAGTTGCGGTCGTGGCCCGTGTCGTAGGCCATTTGCAGAGAGATGGTGGAGGCTGGAGCCGCACGGTTGTTCGCTGCTAGGATAGTGGCGACGCAGGAAACCACATCAGTCAGCGATCGAGGGGAATTGGGATGAAGGGCAAAGCATTCGTAACCAGCGTATATCTGCTGGCGGCGGCCACGCTGGCGGGCGCCGACCCAGATACGGTGATTGAAATGGGGAGTCGGCGCGAATTGTTCGTCGATGATTTTCTTGTGCAGGAGTTGGCAGGAGCACGCTTGCGTTTGCATCAGCCCGTGCCGCGTGAAGTGAGCTTTATTTTTGACAAGCCTTGGGAGGGGAATGAGAGCTACTACATTACGGTACTGGAGGACGACCAGGCGACTGGGGCTGGTCGGTATCGCATGTACTACCGTGGCCGTAACGTGCTCTATGACCAGAAGGGATATCATTTAACCCATCCGGAGGTGGTCTGCTATGCGGAAAGCGCCGATGGGATTTCCTGGCGGCGTCGTGAGTTGCGGCTCTATGAATTTGAGGGAAACAAGCGGAATAACATCCTCTGGAAAGGCGTCGGAGTCCACAACTTTTCACCCTTTATTGACGGGCATCCGAACTGCCCGCCCAGCCAGCGTTACAAAGCGGTCGGCCACGGTTCGGGGGGACTGTACGCGTTCCAGTCGGCCGACGGGATTCACTGGTCGAAGATGCAGGATGACCCGGTCATCACCAAGGGCGCGTTCGATTCACACAATGTTGTCTTCTGGGATGCCATGCGCGGTCAATACCGTGAATACCACCGCGATTTCCGCAACGGCCGGGATATCCGGACCAGCGCGTCCGGGGACTTTCTCAAGTGGGGCGAATCGACGTTCCTGGATTATGCGCCGCCGGTCCAGACGTCGGAGGACTCTCCCCAGGATGGGACCGAGCCGCATCCAGCGGGACGGGTGAGTCAGCTCTACACGAACAATGTCACGCCGTATTACCGCGCCCCGCACATCTTTCTCGGTTTCCCGACCCGCTACATTGATCGGGGTTGGAATCCCACGACCAGGACGCTGCCGAACCCGAAATTTCGCGAGTTGAGGGGCGCCGTTTCCAAACGCGAGGGGTCGGCGCTGACGGATGGGATGTTGATGTCCAGCCGCGATGGTAGCACGTTTCGGGTCTGGCCGGAATCATTTATTCGGCCAGGGCTGCGCCAGAAAGATAACTGGTTTTACGGCGACAACTATCAAAACTGGGGGCTGGTCGAGACTCGTGGAGCTTACGCCGATTCCCCTCGTGAGCTGTCGATCTACGTGACCGAGAGCGCGCTCCAGGGGACGAGTGTCACGATTCGCCGGCACACCATCCGGATTGACGGATTTGTCTCCGTCGAGGCGCCGCTGGCAGGGGGATATTGCACGACGAAGCCGCTGCGTTTTAGCGGTAGTCGGCTCTCTTTGAATTTTTCGACATCGGCGGTGGGGACGGTCCGCGCAGAATTACAACGACCCGATGGGACGCCGATTCCCGGATACACGCTGCAAGAGTGTACCCTGCTCTATGGCGATAGCCTGGCCGGCGTGATCCAGTGGCGTGGGGGTGCGGACATTAGCGGGCTGGCGGGACAACCGATCCGGGGTCGGTTTGAACTGCGGGACGCGGACTTGTATTCGGTGCAGTTCACCGAACCGGCTGATTGAGGCGTTGGATGCGGCGGCCAAACGAGTTAATGCGTGCGCTGCAGAGGGGGCACGGCGGGAAATGCGAGAATCGGGGGAGTTGGCCAACGCTGTAGGAAGAAGGGACGCCGATAGGGTAACATAATGGCAGACGAGCCAGCTCAGGGTTTTGCTGATTGGACCGCGGATAGCCGACATGCTTTCACTTCTCGGACAAAAACAACGTTTTTGCGATGGCGTCACCCGCCGTTCGTTCCTCCAGGTGGGCGGCCTGGCGATGGGTGGGCTGAGCCTCCCTGCCCTGTTGCGGGCGGAAGCAAACAGCCCACATCCCGAGCGTCACAAATCGGTGATTATGGTCTTTTTGCCTGGGGGACCGTCCCATCTGGATATTTGGGATCTCAAGCCGGATGCGCCGGTGGAGATCCGTGGTGAATTTCGGCCGATTCACACAGCGATCCCGGGCGTGCAGCTGTGTGAACATCTGCCCTTGTTGTCGCAGCAGGTAGAGCGGTTCGCCATTATCCGATCACTGGTCGGCGCCAAGAATGAGCACGCCTCGGAGCTTTGTTTCAGTGGCTATGGTTACCGGGATTCATTGGTGCGTCAGCAACCGTCTTTGGGTGCTGCGGCGTCGAAGCTGCTCGGTGCGGTCGATCCGTCGGTGCCGCCGTTTGTCAGCCTCTGTCACACGACCCCCAATCTCTGGAGAGATCCGGGCCGTGCTGGATTTCTAGGGCCAGCGCATCGCCCCTTCCAACCGGCGGGCGAGGATCGGCAGAACATGGTTCTGGACGGGGTTACCTTGTCCAGGTTGGGAGACCGCAAACAACTGCGAGACACCTTTGACCGTTTTCGTCGTGGGGTCGATACCAGTGGCGTGATGGACAGTGTGGATGTGTACACGCGGCAGGCGTTGGAAGTGTTGACATCTGGCAGGTTGCTGGCGGCGTTGGACCTGGAGCAAGAGCCGGCACGCGTGCGGGAACGGTATGGTCGCGGATCACTGGACGCGGTCGACGACGGCGCGCCGATGAACAACGAGGATTTTCTTACCGCGCGGCGTCTGGTGGAAGCGGGGGCCCGCTGCGTGTCGCTCTCGTTTGGCCGTTGGGACACCCATTCCTGCCGGAAGGCGGGCGACCTGGCTTACAAGAATAATTTTATGCAGCTGCGAGAGTATCTGCCGCGACTAGAGGGATGCCTGCTCGCCCTGCTGGACGATTTGCGAGACCGTGGACTGGAGCAGGATGTCTCCGTGGTGGTGTGGGGTGAGATGGGACGGACTCCTCGCGTGAATGCGAATGGCGGCCGCGATCATTGGCCGCAGGTGTCCGGCTGCCTGCTGGCGGGTGGAGGGATGCAGACGGGGCAGGTGCTGGGTTCGACGAATCGCTACGCGGAAGTCGCGCAGGATCGCCCCATTCACTATCAAAATGTCTTTGCGACGCTCTATCGACAACTCGGCCTGGACGTGAGTCAGATTAAGGTTCCCGACCTGAATGGCCGCCCACAGTACCTGCTGGAACAACGCGATGTGATTCCGGAGCTGCTTTAGGTCGGGGTCGATTTATGGTCTGACGCAAAAATCGTCAGCGTGTGCTTCTCCAGTTTTTGTTTCTTGAGCAGAACAAGCACACTTCTGATCGCGAAGGCTACGGCAGCAGCATTTCGTGCACGTCTGCTCCGGCGAACAGGTAGAGACGCTTCCCCGTGCGCCAGACACTGACTAGGCCGTCGGGTCCTTTCCATTTGGCGTAGCCGCGGGGGTCGCGTTGGAACGACTTGAAGTCGGTCGTGGTACTGTAGATCACGTGAGGCTGGGAATGCTCGGACCAGGCGACCAGGTAGGTGTGCTGGCCGGCCTGACGTTTTCCCAGGTAGCCGACGAAGGCCGGGCGGTACTCTTTGGCGGTTTGGGTCCATGGTTTGCCGGCCGCAATCACTGGATGGTTGGTGAGATGTTGCCAGCTGCGACCATTGACAGACGATGCAAAGCCCACAGTCGGGCCCGGTCCGGCGGTTGGAGTTCCTCGGAGAAATGCCAGCCAGCGTCCATCGGGTAGACGCAGAATTGCGTGGTAAGAGGAAGCGCTCTTCATCCAGGGCGCGTCGGTTGTCGGCAGCACCGGAACAATATCCCAGACGCTGACTTTGCCCACATCCGTATTTCTCCAGATGGTCCATTGAAAACGGGCTAGGTCCGGGCAGGTCGCCAGCGCGGTCATTTGCCATCCTTCACCCGGGCAGTTGGGACTGGCCGTCCAGGCAGCATGGAAGTGGTTGAAGTAGTGGAAGTACATGAACCACAACTGTGCCTCCTCATTCCAGACAACGCACGGACTGCTGTAATGGGAGGGGTCGTCCGGGTTGGGGCCTGCGGCACTGTAGTTGGGCACGGTGAGGATCCGGCTGTGGGCGCGCGCTGTACCGGGAAGTGCCGATAACTTGCGATAAGGGCCCTGGATCGACTCGGCGACGGCGCAGCCGATCCCCGACATGGGATCGTGGTGCGCGTAGAACAGGTAGAAACGGCCGTCCGGGTTTTTGCCGTGTGTGTTTTGGACAACACTCGGATACCCCAACGAATTATGGCCCCCGGCCGGCCACCCGGGATTCTTGTACGAACCGTGTTCCCAATCCTCGGTTTGCTCGAGGGTCCGGGTGGTGGAGACCACATCCAAGGGAAGTGGCCCGCGCAGATCCGACAGGTCGACACACTGGAGATTATTGTCGAGGTGCCCTGCCGATGGAGCGGCGGAGGTTGATTCTGATTCACTGAACGCCAGGGTGGCCACGCCGCTGCCAGCCAGCCATTGACGCCGGGGGATCGCGTGATTGCTTTGGGGTTTCATCAGCCACCATGCCGGTAGGAAGTAGACCGGTCGACAGACGTGCAGTCTAACCGCTGTGAAAGTCACGTTTCAACGTTGCAGTGTGATGGCGTGGCATTTCCCAGAGTCCGGATTGCGACCCTGCTGCGCCGCTCTGAAGCGTTGCGCGGCAGATGTGGTTTCATGTTACCGAGAGGATCACGGAAAAACCGATCAGTACAGCGCCAATCAACCGCATGAGCATCGTGCGTTGGCTGGGAACGGCCTCAGATTTGAGGACCTGGTGGGCCAGCAGCCAAGTCAGCAGCACTCCCCAGAGGCCGCGCAGCGAATAGACGATGTTGACGCGGGTGGCGTCTCCGAACAGGCCCAGCGTCACCGTCATACCAATGGCCTGCACAGCCATTAACACGGCACCCCACAATAAAGGCGCCAGTGCGCCCTGGGAACGCAGGGTGGCGGGACGGTCGGCCAGCGGCAGGAAGGCGCAGGCAAACAATCCCGCGGCTGCAAAAGCACAGGGGAGGAAATAGCCGGCGCCCCAGGCCGGTGCCCAGCGCTGGATCAGCAGGTCAAAAAGGGTCATCGAGAAGGCGGCCAGCAGGGCGTAGCCGACCGACGCCAGGACCCGAGCGCGCGGTAGTGACGCATCCGGCGCCTGGACACAGGCAATGCCGGCCATGGCGATGGCGGCGGCGATCCAGATCATTGGGGAAATGGGGTCGTCGACGAACAGAGGCGAGAGTGCCGGTACGATGAGTAGCTTGATCCCCAGCACCGGCGTTGCAATCGAGACGTCGCCGCGGGCTACGGCGAGCAGGGTAAACAGCTGGCCTGCCAGAAACAGCGAACCGATCAGTGCTGGCTGCCAGAGGAGTGTCAGCGGTTGCAGCGTGCCGCCCAGCAAAGTCAGCGTTGGAAATACAATTGCGCCGGTCCAGCAGACGAGAATCATCGAGGTCCAGGCACTGGCACCGCGCTGCGTGGCCCGCTTGAGTGATAAGAGTGCCAGCACCACCAGCAGGCTGGAAGAAAAGGGGAGCAGGAGGTGAATGGGTTACGTCCTCACAATGGTGGCGCCGTGCTGCACCGCTGGCGGGCGAACGCCGCAGTTACCGGGAAATTAGCCATCGAGTTTTAAAGTGGGCAGGAAACGTGGGGGTTGTCGGAGTGCAGAGGCTTGTTCAAACGCGTATGCCAGTTTGAGCAACTTCGGCTCGCTCCAGGCTGAGGCAAAGAAGGAGAGGCCAACTGGCAAGCCGTGGACACACCCCGCGGGGACGGAGATGCTGGGGTAACCCGCGATGGCGGCGGGGCGCGTACTGCCACTGAGCCAATGGTCGCCATTGACGAGATCCGTGGGACAAGGAAGGCTGATCGTGGGGGCGATAAAGCAAGTCAACTGGTCCTGGGCCAGGCCGGCGTCAATTCCTTCGGTCCGTGTCAGTCGCAGGCACTTGGCGCGGGCTTCCACGTACTCGAATTCCGTCAGCCCACCCTTTTCTTGGGATTGAAGGAAAAAGTCCTGACCAAAGTAGGGCATCTCACGATCTTTGTGTTCTTCGTTGAACTGAATGAGATCCTGTAGCGTCTTCATGGAGGACTTGGCACCTAGCCGCGCGAGGTAGGCCGCCATGCCATGTTTGAGTTCGTACTGGAAGACCGTGGTTTCCGCAGCGCTGGCTTTCTCGGTCGCGGCCAGGTGGTCGGTGTCGACCAGTGTGGCGCCCCGACGCCTAAGGATGTCCAGGGCGTTGTCCATTACCTGGTCCACTCCGTCGTGGTAGCCGAAGAAGTTGCGGGCGACACCAATGCGTACTCCGTCGAGCCCGTCTTCGTCGAGGAACGTCGTGTAGTCCGGATGCAGGTGCCCTTGCGCAGCAGAAGTAGCGGGGTCTTCTGGATCGACGCCTGCCATTACGGATAGCAGGATGGCGGCGTCGCGGACGGTGCGTGCCATTGGCCCCGCCGTATCCTGGGAATGTGAGATGGGGATGATGCCGGTTCGCCCAACGAGGCCCACGGTCGGCTTGATCCCGACAATTCCGCAGGCGGAACTGGGGCAGAGTACCGATCCGTCGGTTTCGGTCCCGATCGCCACCGCACAGAGACTAGCAGCGACCGCCGCACCTGAACCGGAGCTGGAACCACAAGGATTGCGGTCGAGTACGTATGGATTGTTCGTCTGCCCCCCCCGGCCACTCCATCCGCTGGTCGAACGGTTGGAACGAATGTTGGCCCATTCGCTGAGATTGGTTTTTCCGAGCAGTACGGCGCCGGCGGTGCGCAAACGCTGGACAACAAATGCATCTGACGTGGGGGCAGGCGTGTCCATCAGGGCGAGGGAACCGGCGGTGGTTTTCATCCGATCGGCGGTGTCGATATTATCTTTGATGAGGACCGGGATGCCATGAAGTGGACCACGCGACTTTCCCTGGCGGCGTTCCTCATCCCGGAGCCGGGCGATGGCGGAGGCCTCGGGGTTCAGCTCGATAATGCTTCCCAGATGAGGGTCGAGTTCGGCAACTCGGTTCAGATATTTGTCTACCAGAGACCGCGCCGATTCTTGCCCGGTTTGCATGCGTTCTTGCAGAGTACCGATTGAGAGTTCACTCAGTTCAAAGGTAGGCTTCACGTCGTTCACCGGTTTCTGTGTGTTTGCGGGTGCCGCGTTGGCCCTCCGAGGTCGGATCGTTGCCGCGCTCGCCGCGGTGGCGGCCAGGAAGGTGCGGCGGTCTGGAGCGGCCGTGTTAGCAGGCGTGTTTTTAGGAATGGACAAAAGCTCTCTCCTCGACCCGGGATGGGAGGGTGACATGGCTGGGGAAGAGTTCGTGAAGGAGTTCACGTACCCAGAAGATGGTACGCGACGCACAGGGCGAAGTCGGACGCATTGTGCCATCAACGCCGGTGGGTTGGCAACGCGTGGTCCCTCAGGAGCGGGCCACGGTGGCCGACAGGTATGACAAACCGTCGGGTGACTTGCTATGGTAGGTTGCGACGCAGTGGCATTGAGCAGCCGTGACGGGACGTGACGAACCAGTACAGGATGCGATGAACGATGAACATGGATGCGATTTTGGCGGAAGCGCGTGGGATCCAACCTTGGATTGTCGATATCCGACGGACATTACATCGCCACCCAGAGCTGCAATATGAGGAGGTGGTGACGAGTAAGCTGGTACAGGACGTGCTCGGTGAATTGGGGATTCCATTTGAGGCAGGCATTGCCGAGACAGGTGTACTGGCGTCGATTGGGGAGGGTGACCTCTGCGTGGCGTTGCGGGCTGACATGGATGCCCTGCCGATTCACGAGGAGGCCGAGGTCGATTTTCGCAGTGAGGTCGATGGAAAGATGCATGCCTGTGGCCATGATTGTCATACGGCCATGTTGCTCGGTGCCGCAAAATTGCTCAAGCAACATGAAACGAACTTGCCGGGGACGATCAAGCTCCTGTTCCAGCCTGCCGAGGAAGGCGGCGCTGGCGGCAAACGCATGCGTGAGGCGGGCGTGCTCGCAAACCCGGATGTACAGCGGATCTTCGGGTTGCATGTCTGGCCACTGGCCGATTCGGGTCACATTACATCGCGTACCGGGACCTTTCTGGCTGCGTCGAGTACCTTGCAGATCACGGTCCACGGCGTGGGCGGGCACGCTGCCATGCCCCACCTGGCGATTGATCCGGTAGTGGCCGCGGCGAAAATCGTGACCGAGTTGCAGACTGTGATTTCCCGAGAACTCGACCCGCTCGACGCAGGGGTTATCAGTGTCACTATGCTGCGGGGCGGCGATGCCCACAATGTGATTCCCTCCGAAACGACTCTGGGTGGAACCGTGCGGGCGTTAACGGTCGAGCGGCTGCTGATGCTCCATGATCGGATCCGCGAAATTGCCCAGCTGACCGCCCAGGCACACCGGTGCGAAGCCGAGGTCACCTTTCCAGGGAACGCCTATCCACCGACGGTGAATGATGCCGAGTGCTGGCAACTGGCGCAACGGATTGGTCGTGAATTGCTGGGAGATGCGCAGGTCAGTGAGTCTCCACCGATCATGGGCGGCGAAGATTTTGCGTTTTACACGGAAGAGGTGCCGGGGTGCTTTGTCGGACTGGGAATGCGAAACCCCGCGATTGGGACGGAGTATGCGGTACACCACCCGAAGTTCAAAATGGACGAGGATACGTTGCCGATCGGTACGGCGTTGCACGTCGGGTTCGCGCTGCGTTCCCTCGAGGAGTTGGCGTGACCGGGTGGTCGGCGGGGCACTGTTTGGATGTAATCTTCCCAGGAGGCGTATTGCGAATGTCGGCGGCCCGGACCGGACGGCCGCCAGGAACGGCGACAAGGGGCGTGTGTGGGAAGAAGGTTCCCGAGAGAAACGAATTGGTCTGGCGATATGGTGTGTTCATTTCGTCAGGTAGCGATGGGCCCTGGCCGCGGTCGGAACCGGGGTGCAAATAAGATGTTCACAAGCACAGAAATGGGTGACGCGATGCGCAAGGGACGGTGGGTGGTGCGGTTGGCGTGTATCTGCTGGATGCTGCTGGGGAGCGCTCCAGTGGCGTGGGCCGAAGACTGGAAGGAGTGGCGTGGCAAGGACCGACTTGCCGTCTGGCACGAGCAGGACATCCTGGAGACGTTTCCGACCGACGGCTTGCAGGTGGCCTGGAAGGTTTCCATCGGTGCGGGCTATTCAGGTCCCGTGGTCTCGGATGGTCGTGTGGTCACACTGGACTACCGGCCCAAGCCGGGGACCGAGACGGCGGAGGCGATCGAGCGGGTGATTTGTTTGGACGAGGCGAGCGGGAAACTCCTTTGGGAGGACACCTGGGAAACCCACTATCGTGAGATCATGGGGTCGTATCGGACAGGGCCGCGCGCGACACCGACCATCGATGGGACGCGAGTATACGCGATCGGTGCCGCCGGTCACATCCGCTGCCTCGATCTGGCCAGTGGCAAGCTGCTATGGTCCAGGAATTGTCGTACCGAATACGACCTGTTATTGCCGACCTTTGGCGTTTCTACATCCCCCATTGTGGAAGGCAATGTAGTCATCTTTGCCACTGGCGGCAGAAATCGTGAACAGTTGCGCGCCTATGATAAACACTCGGGCCGCGAAGTCTGGAAGGCGTTGTCTGTCAATTACGAACTGGGCTATTCGCAGTTTGTGGTGTACGAACATGCGGGTGTGCGGCAGTTGATTTACTGGGATCCGCAGTTCTTGCGTTCTCTCGATCCGCAGACGGGGAAAGTATACTGGTCGATTCCGATGCAGGTTCAGGGAGCCATGTCGATTGCGACCCCCGTCAAGAGCGGATCGCAGTTACTGGTCTCATCGTTTTACAGTGGATCGATGCTGGTGGACCTCGATGACGACCGGCCGCGGGCTCGAAAACGCTGGCACATCCAAGGCAGTGGGGAACATCCCCATCAGACATTGGGCTTGCACGGGGTGATTACGACGCCCGTGATTCAGGGGGATTATTTCTACGGCACCTGCAGTTATGGAGAACTTCGT
Organism: Planctomycetaceae bacterium; assembly: GCA_002724245.1. Classification (GTDB taxonomy): domain Bacteria; phylum Planctomycetota; class Planctomycetia; order Pirellulales; family Pirellulaceae; genus UBA9264. Next base: position 8,567 of record PBOG01000181.1, on the reverse strand, counting down.
GGCCTTGATTTGAAAAGTGGCAAGCGCATCTGGACGAACAAAAAGATGACGCGTCAGGGACGCTGGGGCTCGGCGTTCCTGGTCGCGCACGGCGACCGCTATTTCATGTTGAACGATGTGGGCGAGTTGCTGATTGTCCGCTTTACGCCAGCTGGACCTGTGCAGGTTGACCGCACGCAGCTGATCACACCCGATACGGAGTCGGGCTACGGACCGCAACGTTTCGCCAACAGCATCGTCAATTGGTGTCATCCAGCATTTGCCAACCAGCATGTGATTGTCCGGAATGATCATGAAATGGTCCGTGCATCGCTGGCGAAGTAGACGCGTTCTGGTCGGTGCCACGCGGTCGTGCCAGACGCCGCAGGCGGCGTTGTTGCAGCGGACTGCTTTTGGGTAGGATAGGAGTATGGCTGCTCCTTGCCTTAAATGGATCTGGATGGTGACGCTCGGTGCGTTGGTGGTGACGAGTGCGCATGGCGCAGATCGCCCCTCCGCAGCGGGGCTTGCCTATTTCGAAAAACGGATCCGACCCCTGCTGGTGCGGCGCTGTTATGCCTGCCATTCCGCCCAGGCGGGCAAAGCCGGCGGCGGCTTGATGCTGGACGAACGTTCCGGCTGGGAAAAGGGTGGCAGTAATGGTCCGGCGGTGGTTGCCGGTGACGCCGATGCGAGTTTGTTGATTGCTGCGGTGCGTTATGACACTGCGGATCTGCGGATGCCTCCGGACAAGCCCCTCAACAAAACAGAAATTGCGCGGCTCGAACATTGGGTGCGGATGGGGGCGCCAGCGCCCGCCGAAGAGAGCAACAGCCCTGCCCTGGTGGATCCTGCGGATCCGGTCGCTGGGCGGGAACACTGGGCCTTTCGTCCACTTCGAAGGAGGGTGCCTGCCGGCACGACTTCGAAGTGGCCCGGCAATATGGTCGACCGTTTTGTGCAGCGGCGTTTGGAGAGAGAAGAGCTTGAGCCAGCGGGCCCTGCACCGCCACGAATGCTGGTGCGGCGCCTTTATTTCCAGTTGATTGGTTTACCTCCGACACCGCAGCAGGTGGCGCGTTATGTCGCTGCGCCGCATCCCGACGCAAGGGATCGTTTGGTGGACCATTTACTGGGTTCGCCTCAGTTCGGTGAACGGTGGGGCCGGCATTGGCTTGATCTGGCGCGCTACGCGGACTCCAACGGGCTTGATGAAAACTTCCTGTTTCGCGAAGCATGGCGATACCGCAACTGGGTGATCGACGCGGTGAATGCCGATCAAGGGTTTGACCAGTTTGTGTTGGAGCAGGTAGCAGGGGATCTGTTGGCACACGAGTCGACGGAACAACGCGATCGCCAGCGTATCGGTTCAGGTTTCCTGGTATTGGGCCCCAAGGTGTTGCTGGGCAACGACGCGAAAGAGCGTCGCATGGACGTAGCCGACGAACAGCTGGACACGATTGGACGCGCTTTCCTTGGCCAGACATTGGGGTGTGCGCGTTGTCATGACCATAAATTCGACCCGGTTCCCACAGCGGACTACTACGCGCTGGCGGGCATTTTGACATCGACTGTGGTCATGGAACAGCGTTACATGCTGGGTTCGCAGCGACTGATGGAACGTCTCGCGGGACTGGGGCCGGGAGGTGCTGCTGCCGACGAAGCGTATGAAGCGTACTGGCGTGACCGGCCCGACCGACTGGAGCGGGTGAAACAGGCGAAAGCAGCGTTGGAGCTTGTGCAGGCGAAGGATTTCAAGGGATTGGCAGAACTGGCCAGGAAGCACGCCGACAGCGTTGCTGAAAAGGCCCTCGATGCGAGCCAGCCATTTGAGGCACAGGTGATGGCGCAAAAGGAACGCTTGCAGACCTTGGTGCGGGCGGCGGAGGCACCTGCGATTCCACCACGGGCGATGATTCCAGCCGATGTGGAAAAACCGGCCGACGAATCGATTCGGCTGGCCGGTAAGTTTGATGAACTGGGTGCTGTCGTGCCGCGTGGATTTTTACGAGTCGTGGGCGCGGATCGAGTAGCGATTCCCTCCGACCACAGTGGCCGGCTCGAGCTGGGGCACTGGATAATCGATCCGCAGCACGGCGCCGGCCAGCTAACCGCCCGTGTGCTGGCCAACCGTCTGTGGCACCACGCGTTTGGCCGAGGCATCGTCCGCACCGTCGATAACTTCGGTCGCACTGGAGAACCGCCCAGTCATCCAGAGTTGTTGGACTACCTCGGACTGGAATTACTGGGCCGCGAGTGGTCCCTCAAAGCGATGGTTCGCAATCTGGTCACCAGCCAGACGTTTGGGATGAGCAGCCGCCCTGATCCGAAAGCCAACGCCTTGGATCCGGAAAATCGTTTCCTCTGGCGGGCGCACCGCCGGCGTTTGCGGCCGGAGGCGATGCGTGATGCGATGTTGTTGATGGCTGACCTGCTTGATTTGACGCCGATGAACTCGTCTGTTTGGTACCTAGGAGACCAGGCCACCGCGGTGGGTGCGAACACGAACCGCAGGCGTACCGATTTCCCCTGCCGCAGTGTCTACCTGCCGGTGATACGTAACGATTTGCCCGAGTTGTTTGAGGTCTTTGATTTTGCCAATCCTCATTCCACTACCGGGCTGCGTCCACAGACCCTGGTGGCCACGCAAGGGTTGTATCTTCTCAATGAAGAATCGGTGATGATGGCGGCAGCGGCTACCGCGCAACGCGTGTTGCAGGAGGTGGCAGATGGTGGTCCCGACGGCCAGGCGGATGCACTTTACCAGTGGGTTTTCACCCGGCGTCCCACCACGGCAGAACGGAATGAATTACTGGCGTTCATTGAGGATGTGATACCCCGTGTGACCAGCCAGGGAGAGCAGGATCCTGTACTCCGCGCGTGGGCACTGGCATGCCACGCACTGTTCGCTTCCAGTCGATTTCAATTAGTGGAATAGCCATGCCCTGCAATCGTTTTACAGCGGTCACGAATCGTCGCCAGATGTTGAGGGCGAGCGCCTGTGGTATCGGGCAGTTGGCGCTGGCAGCGTTGGCCGGACGCAACACGCTGGCTGAGGCCCAGAAGAACGGTGAGGCCGGAAGTGTGCCGCGGACGCATCACCCGGCGCGTGCCAGGAGAGTGATCTTTCTGTTCATGTGGGGCGGGCCGAGCCAGGTCGACCTGTTTGACCCGAAGCCACGCCTCAACGTCGATGACGGCAAGGCCCTGAATGGTACGTCAGTCGGGAGTGAAACCGCTGATCTTGGTAGGCTTATGGGGTCGCCATTTCGTTTTGCCCAGCATGGCGAGAGTGGTGTATGGATGAGTGAATTGCTGCCCCACCTCGCGCAGCATGCCGACCGGATGTGTGTCGTTCGCTCACTCCACACACAAGGACAGGCGCACGGGGAAGCATTATTGCGGCTTCATACGGGGCAAGCCAATCTGGTGCGGCCCAGCGTGGGTGCCTGGGTCAGCTATGGCCTTGGTTGCGAGCGCAATAATCTACCTGGGTTTATCACCATTTCGCCTCCGCGCGGACATGGTGGCGTGCAGAATTACGGTAGTGCGTTCCTGCCAGCAGTACACCAGGGGCTGGCGATCGGATCCGCGGAAACGCCCATTGCCAAGGCGGTAGTGGCAAATCTAAAAAACGCGCGGCTCTCAACGGAGTTGCAACGCAAGCAGTTAACGTTGATCCAGTCGCTGAATGAACGACACAGTCGAGAAACGGCAAGCGATCCGCAAATTGAGGGGCTGATCGCGAATTATGAACTGGCCTTTCGTATGCAGGCGACGGTCCCTCGGATTATGGGTATCAGCGATGAGTCGAAAGAGACTCTCAAGTTGTATGGCATCGATGAAGGGGAGACTGATAATTTTGGCCGTCAGTGCTTGCTGGCCAGGAAATTTGCCGAAAGCGGCGTGCGCTATATTCAGGTATCGACGGACTACAACTGGGATCATCACAAGCAGGTGCGGCAGGGAACGATTAGCGAAACGGCGAAGGTCGATCGTCCGATCGCTGGTTTGCTGGAGGATCTGGCCCGCCGCGGTTTGCTGGAGGACACGTTGGTGGTGTGGGGTGCTGAATTTGGCCGGACACCCATGGCGGAAGGCGCAGACGGACGGAACCATCATCCCAAGGCATTTACTATGTGGATGGCAGGTGGGGGAGTTCGGGGCGGCCTGACGTATGGTGCTACGGATGAATTTGGCTACGCACCCACGGTGAATCCAGTGCACATGCACGACATGCATGCGACGATCCTTCACGCGTTGGGTTTTGACCACCAGCGTCTGACGTACCGCTTTGCTGGGCGTGATTTCCGCTTGACAGATGTCTACGGAAATGCGGTGCAGGAACTGTTTGTCTGAACGTTGATGGGCTGTTTGTCTCGTCGATCGTGCGCGTGCAGGTAACGCTGCACCGTCTCATGCGGCCACGCACGCATGGGAATCACTCAAGGGAATCACGTTGAGGAACGCCAAATGACAAGACCGTTCGATATCAAGGCCAACAGCGCAGGGACGCCACGACGTGCGTTGCGTTCTCACGCGCGGGTGAGGTGGGTGGTGTGCACGCTGCTTTCGGCACTGTTGGCGGCGCCGTGGGTGGTGGCGGAAGACGCAAGTTCGGCGGCCGGTCAAGTGGCGTTTGAGGTCGTCGAAGAGGCTGGGATTCACCGCGACGCGTCACCAGTGCATGCGCTGGTGCAGCTTCCCAGGCCAGTCACCGCGGGGACGCCCATGCGTTTGCTTTTGGAGGGCAAGCCTGTTGTTGCCCAGTTTCGGATGCACGGAAAGGGTGATACCGCCAGACGCTGGTGGATCGATTTCCTGGCCCGTTCACGGCCGCATGAGACGCGGCGTTACGTGGTGGAGTACGGGCCCGAGACTCAGTCCGTACCCGAGCGCAAAGGTGGCCACGCGTTGCGCGTCAAGGACGATGCGTATGTGGTTTCCAATGAACCCTATATCGACTGGGTTGTGCCGCGTGATTTGCTTGGGTTATTGCGGTCGGTCGACTTTCCACCCGCAGAACATCTGCGCAGCGGGTCGCGGGGTTTGCAATTCCGGGATCGAAATGGTGGGATACATGCGCTGGGTGGTACCGGTACGACGGCCGAGGTGGTGCGCGAGGGCCGCATGACGGTCGCCTTGCGTTTTCAGAAAACCGAAATGGGGGAGGCTTTGCGAGGCGTCAAATGGCGCGTTGATCTGGTGTTCCCTGGTCCGGTCAGTTGGGTTGATGTACGCGTCCGCATTGCTGACCCCGAGGAGCGTATCGCGGCGGTAGGACTGCAGTTGCGACTCAACTTGGACATGCCCACGGGGGCGCAACGCACGCTGGTCGAACTGGGGGCGGCCCGGACCGTCTATCGCGGCTTGTTCGGGAACCAGTTCGTTGAGCTGCGGGCCGATCGACAGCAGCCGTCTCCCTGGCAGGTACTCCGTGGAGTCGCGGGAAATGTCCAGCCATTTATGATCGCAGCAGAGGGGGCACCAGCCGCCGCGGGCTGGGCGCACATCATGGATCGTAAACGGTGTTTGGCAATCGCATTTGATCGATTTGGTGAACAAGGCGAGGAACGACTGGGCCTGGCTGCGGACGGACGTTTAAGTGCGTGGAAACAATTTCCCACAGCCCGACAAGATCCGCCGGCGTTTACCAGGCGTTGGCGTTGCTGGCTACATTTTGTTCATTTTCCGCCCCAGCAATCCGCGAGTACCGATCCCTATATGATGCAGCATCCACTGATCGTGAAGGGGGCCCAGTAATGGTAGCGCGACCGCATGCGGGAGTCACTCTGGTGGTTTTGTTGGCAACCCTGGCTGTGGCCGGCAATGCGGAGGAAGCCACGCCCGCGGGCAATCATGAGGCACCTCCAGCCGGCGAGTGGCCGTCGTATCGGCGGGATGCGGGATTGACCGGGTTTTCCCCGATCAGAGGCGGGCTGCAGGTGGCGCCATTGAGACGCTGGGGCTATGACCTGGGAGGAGCGACGCGGCCCGTCGAGCAGGTGCGACTGGTGGATCTGAACGGTGACGGGCGCGAAGAGTTGCTGCGCGTCCTGAAGGATCGGCTGATTTGTCAAAGTGTCGAGGGCCAACGTCTCTGGGAATCGGAGGCGCTGCCCCAACCGCAACTGGTGCTGGTCCGGGATTTCGCGGGAGACGGTACGCGCGGTCTGCTGGTCGCCTCCACCAATGGCGTTGAACACCGACGGTATTTGATCAGTGGTGTCAGCGGGAAGGCGACGTTTCTGTACGCCTGCGCCAACGTGTTTGGTCGTTATGAGCGGCACGGAAAACTGCTGGCTGACGTGCCCGGTGAGCAGCTGAGCGCTTGGTGGAGTGGCGACTCGACGACGAAGTTTGGAGGAAATACGGCCCTGGGGAGAGGCTATTTATGGAGTTTTGAGAAGGGGCTCGAGAAGCCGACAAGGCGTTTTGAGGCTGCGGAGGAAGGGACCATCTATGCGCCGTTGCAACTCATTGCCGACATGAATGGGGACGGCGCGGCCGATATGGTGATGATTTCGCATGAGGCGATGTGGGTCTACGACCTGACGTCGGGGAAACGCTTGATGCAGAGTTCCTGGGGCCCGTCGATTCGGACCTACTGGGCGGCTACCGCCGCGGAACCCCTGTCCGCAGGTGAGTTGCCCTCACTGTTGATGATCAACCCGTTTATCCCGGGCGTTCAGGTGGTCACACAGGACGGGACTACGGCGCGGAGCAAATGGAAACAAGTCGTTGGCGATATGGAAAACCAGTACCAGGCGAAGGTCAAAATTGACCGAGGGGCACCTGACCCCTTCGTCGACCTGGATGGCGATGGTGAGATTGAGATTCTGACTGCGGTGACGAACGAGCATGCCGATGACAAGAATCACCTGGTGATTTTTGGGTCCCGCACTGGCACGCGGCTGTTTGACAGTGCGGACCAACGGGTCATCACCGTGGACGAACTGGATGGGGAGGCGCCGCGCGAGGTGTTGTTGCGTGAAGGCCAGGATGTGCTGCGGATCTGTAATTGGGATGGCGCGAAATGGGTCGAGCGGTGGCGGGGCACTGAGGTCGATCCGCTGGTGACCCCCACGCCACCCGAAGGGCTACTGGCACGGGCAGTGGGTGCTCGGAGTACGGGCCGCAATATGCCGTTGTGGCGCGACGGGTCGGGACAGAAACACTTCTTGCTGCGTTTTCCGGATGGGGTCTGGGCCTGCCAGCTGATGAAGGAGAACCTCCAGCGGGTTCGACGGGTGACGGAGCATGAGGCCTTGGGGCCAACCTCGCCGCCGCCGCCGCGCAATTACGCCTGGGATCAGGGGCGACTGATGGTTTCGGAAAAGGGTGCGCGACGTATGACTTATGAGATGCCCACGCGGGCCTCGTACGTAGCCACACCTCCGCTGGTGGGCAGACTGGGTAGTCAGACGCGGATCGTCGTGCGGGAGTTTTCGGGGGCGCTGGTCAGTCTGGCCAGCGACGGGGCGGATCGGCGTGTGTTGTTCGAGAAGACGCCAGCCTCTCTGGGGCATCGGATCGTCGACCTGGACGGTGATGGTGAAAATGAAGTGCTGGGTCTGTCGCAAACCCAGGAGGGGGCGGCGGAAGTGAACGTGGTCGATGCGTGGGGGAAGCAAACGCTGCGGGTAATGGCACCGGAAGGAGCCACGGAGACTGCACTGGGACCCACGGGGCGCCTCGGGACGGGGCGGGGACGGTGGTTCCTGGCGCGTTACCGTATTCCTTACCAGAACACGCGGGTGGTGGCGTATGACGGGGCTTCCGGCAAGGCTTTGTGGATGCGTGACTACCTTGGTCCAGAACGCGTGCCCTCCACATCCTTTGTGCTTCACCTGCCCACGGCGGTCGCCGACTTCGATGGCGACGGAGCCGACGACCTGATCGCGTCTTCGGAGAACTGGTATGAATTGATCAGTGTCCGTGACAATCGATCGCTGACGGCGAACAGGGTGATTACCGCAGCGGTTCCGGGCCATTGGGGGGCCTATGCGACTCCCCTGCTGGTCCGGCAGTCGGGGCAGCGACCTCCACTCGTATTTCACAACAATGCCTATGCATTATCGTTGTTGACTAAACCGGATGGCACCCCTGTCTGGCACTATGGGCTGACGCGCGATACGACCCACGCCAGTAAGGCCGGGCTGGCCGATCTGGATGGCGATGGTTCGCTCGAATTGGTGACCACACAGCAGGATGGTTTGCTGCGGGCGTTTGACGGGAAGGGCGCGGCGCGCTGCTGTCCCAGTTGCCCACCAGACGCGGCGCTCACGACAACCAATCACAGCGGTCAGGTGCGCTGGACGAAGCGACTTCCTCCACCAGTGAGTGATTTTGCCACGCTCGATCTGGACGGAGACGGGCAGGTCGAGTTGCTCTGTGGTGCTGGTGACGGGTACCTCTATGCACTCAAGGAGCGCGGAGACCGTTGTGAGGTATTGTGGAGAGTTGCTTTGGGACCGGTGGCGGTCGGTGCTCCGGTCGTGGCCGATCTTGATGGTGACGGCCGGCCGGATATTCTCGTTGCCACGATCGATGGGCAGCTGCATCGCCTGGGACCGGATGGGCGTTAG
>PBOG01000180.1 GCA_002724245.1 Planctomycetaceae bacterium | reverse complement strand
TAACACTACAACGCTAAAAAAGGTTGAAACACTTTCGTAGTTTGGATATGTAAACACCGATTTTCCACAAGGCTCGCCATCGGGCTTTTCGGTGCGAGCGTCGCGCTTTTTCGGCTTGCCGTAGATCGTAGGCAATCCGTTGGATCAGCTTGTTTAATTTACGCTGTCGGACCGCGTCCGACAGATCGGGATCAAGCAGCACAGCGAGTACCAGGCGAACGTGATGCACGCTCCAGGTAGATTTTTTTTTCTTGTATCTGATCGCTCTCTTGCATGAGAAAAAACAGGGAGACCATGCTCAAAATCAGATGCCTTATCAGCGGTTGATAGTGACGCACTTCAAAATGATCCAAGCCGACTTGGCCTTTGGCCTCTTCAAAAATTCGCTCAATATGCCAACGCGAAAAGATCACATGAATCATCTGTTCCACCGGCGTGTCGGAAGGGGCGTTGCACAGAAAGTATTTGTGCTCACCGGTCAACACCTGGCGTGCGATGAGCAACCACTGCTCGGGGCCGGGCAGGCCCTCCTCCCAGGGAAAAAAACGGGTAGAGCGTATTTCCCAGACCACCGGTCCTTTCTGCGTTTCTTTCACATGAAAGGCCTCCCACGACGGACCGCCCCTCTGCCAGAGTCGATCCACCCGGCGCGGCGTGGGCGCCCCCGGCGCCAAGCGCGTCTGGGTGCGGGGACGACCCGTCGACGAAGCGTGCGTCGAGGGCGTTTGCAAGGGCGGCGACTGGGTCCAGCCTTTCAGGCTACAAGGCACTTCCACCCCATAGATAATGCCATATTCGGCCACCCCCTGGCGGAAGTGGTGGCACCGACCATAGATCTCGTCGGCACACAAATAGGCCAAACGCACGCCTTGAGCCCACGATCGGGCCAACAGGTCCAAGCCAATCTGCCATTTGGGTCGGTAACTCACCTCATCGGGAATACCCGCCGCCTGACACCGATCCGCATCGTGCGCCCAGGTCTCTTCCGGCAGATATACATCCGAATCGACCAGGGTGTGAAATGCGTCCGCCACATAGCCCAGATGCACACTGACCACACAGTTATCCTTCTTGCCGGTAGCCCCACAATACTGCCGTTGTACCCCACAGGTTTGATCGCCTTTTTTGGCGTAACTGGTTTCATCAATCTGACCAATGGCCTGCGGATGGGCATACGCTTGCGTGACCACTTCCTGCAGACGGGTGCGTACCCGGTGATGATCCCACCGATGAATCTCCAAAAATTCTTGCAGGCTGCGTGGGGCCACCCCTGCCTCCAGGGCAATAGCCGCCGCCGTCTTTCGCTCCAGGTTGCCCAGTTGCCCCTGGATATAGGTACGAAAGTGCTGTCGACTGGGGCCGGTTTTGATACCGACATAGAACCGACGCAGAAAATAAGCCAGCTGCCGTTTCAGCGTTTTGAGCACCGGAGTATCCATCTCGTTTCTCCTTCCAAGACGTGTGAGGATAAAAACCCGTCTTTAAAGGAGTTATCGGTCATTTCTAAAAAAAGATTAGCGCTGTAGTGTTAGGAGGTCGGATCAAGCGGTTAAAGGATAATAGTTGCCGTTCACGGGATTTCGGTTAAGCTTTCGGGTTGATGGGCCGATAACTCCAGCATGAAGACGATATCCTCCGATTCCCCTTGTCCGAGTTGTACCGCGCTGCGCGCCGAAGTGGATGCGCTGAAGCATCTTCTGTTGGAGATGCGCCAGCAATTGGACGCCTTGCAGGGCGAGCTGAGCCAGGCGCAGGCGGAGCGGGATAAGGCGCAGGAGGAACTGGCTAAAGCCCGTAAGAATTCGTCGAACAGTTCCAAGCCGCCCTCTTCGGATATCGTCAAAGGGAAGAAGCGTTCCTCCTCGGGACGGCGTAAACGCAAAATCGGCGGCCAACCGGGCCACCCCAAGCACGAACGCACCTTCTGCCTGGAGGAAGCCGACGAAAAGCATACGTATGGTCTCGAGGCCTGCCCCCAGTGCGCGGGGGTGCATCTGGAAGTCTTGCCCGGCGCCGAGAAAACCACCTACCAGTATGAGTTGGTAGACCAACCGATCTTGCTCCACGCGCATCAGGTGCACGCCTATTGGTGTCTCGACTGTCAAAAGATCCATTACGCGTCTCTTCCTACCCCCGTGCGCAAGGGCGGGTTAGTCGGCCCCGATCTCACGGCGATGATCGGCTATCTCAAGGGGGGCTGCCATGCCTCGTATACCACGATCCAATCCTTTCTGGAGGACGTGGTGGGGAGTGCCCTCAGTACGGGGATGCTGGCTAAGGTCGTAAAGAAAGTGAGCGCGGCGTTAGCGACGCCCTACCAGGAATTGTGGAAGGCCTTGCGCCAGCAGAAAACCCTCAACATCGACGAGACGGGCCATCCCGAAAACGGACAGTCGTTGTGGAACTGGGTGTTCCGGGCGCCGGGTTTTACCTTGTTTACCATCGAGGCATCGCGCAGCGCCCAGGTATTGAAAGACGCACTGGGCACCGAATGCGAAGCGGTACTGGGCTCGGACTACTATTCTTCGTATCGGGCCTACATGAAAAAGGCGCCGGTAACGGTGCAGTTTTGTTTAGCCCACTTGATCCGCGAAGCCCGCTTTATCGCCCAATCGCAAAACAAAGTCATCGCCAACTATGGCCAACGGGTCCTGGATGGACTCAAGTCGATTTTCAAGATCATCCATCAGCGAGAAAAGATCCCGCCCGACCTCTTTCGCCGTCGTCTCGAACGAGCGCGCGATCGGTTTCTTCAGATGGCACGACGCACCCAGGCCGGGGGCGAAGCCGCCGTCCTGGCCCAACGCTTTCGCACCCATGGCCGGGAATACTTTACCTTTATCACCCAACCCGACATCGACCCCACCAACAACGTGGCCGAACGAGCCATCCGTTTTTGTGTCATCGACCGGCTGATCACGCAGGGGACGCGAGGAAGGGCCGGGCGTCAATGGTGTGAGCGGATATGGACCACCCTGGCTACCTGCGCCCAGAAAGGCCACCGCGCCTTCCATTTCATCCGCGAGGCTGTGCAGGCAAACTTCTCGGGCACACAGCCGCCCTCTTTGCTTGCCCTCGACTGAGGGTAACCATTCCTCATCCTCATTTCTTCTCAGTCCGTTCAAACTGTGAACGCGCACGCCAGGGGTTTGATCGTAGATATTGCGCACTTGTATGTGAAGGGCCTGAGCCGGACGCGTTACCATTCGCTTCCAGTTATCAGCCCCCTCTTCGCCGAAAAACATGGCTACGGTTTCGCCGGAGCGTTCCAGCATGGTATCGCAAAGGGCTAAATCCGCCTCGCCGGCCTGTTCTATTCCCGTACACACACCGACAAACTGACGCGTCTCGAAATTGGCGATATCTCCAATTGTAGCAGCCAGATTGGGATTTTCTTGCACATCGCGCACAATTGGAGCGGCCATGACGTCGGGCACCAGGACGACGATTTCATCGACTGCCTCGCCGCGGCGAACTCCCTGGGCGCGGGCGAAATGCGGCCGCTTGTGGGCATCGCTCGAGCCCAGCACCATCGATAGAGGACCATCAAAGAGTGCCAGAGCTTCTGGAAAAGACGATAGATCTAATTCAGCCATATAAGTTTCTTCCTATGATTTTTTGTCTGCGATAAATTGCCCTGTGAAAAAGGAATCACCGTGTCAGATTTTGATTTATTTTATCATTTCTTGATTCAAAGCAGCTCTTTCAACGCTGAATAAATAAGCAGCATTCGCTAGGGGATCACTTCCCATCGTGCTGCTCTACTCTTACCGGTCGTATTTCCCTCCAGTGCCTCTATCCACAGCCGACACCACTGATCGTAGTCTTTTAGCACTGAGTTCGGGTTGGAGCGGCTCCGCACGACGAAGTCTGGGTAATAAGGACGACCTGACGGAGTGCCCGTTTGCTGGTAGCGAAGATCCATGCTCCACCGCACCGTATCGGTGAGGTTGAGCGTCGAGCGATGGGGGACTCCCTTATGCATCAAGAGCAGATCACCTTTGTCCATTGGTACGGTCAACCCTTCTTCGCGCGATTCTTCGTCACTTACGCCCATCGTAACCAGGCCTCGTTCGATCCAGTGTCTTTGGAGACCCTGATGGTGTACCTGCGGTATGATCTGCATACATCCGTTTTCTGGTGTGGCTGCGGATAGCGGTAACCACACGGTCAGGACAAAGTGGGGATCTGCTTCCTCATAATAAGCGCCGGCATCCTGATGCCAGGGGGCGATATGCGGATCGCCTGAGTTAGGAGTCAGGCCTTCGGGCAGTTTGGCACGGGTGTGCTGGACGGGGCTGCAGGTGATTTCCGATCCCACGAGCCCCTCGACGATAGAGAGCAGACGGTCATTGTGAAGAAACTCGAAGGAAGCCCGACCGCGGAAGTGCATGATGTCTAAATTAGAGTATATTTCGTCGCATTGCCGACAGATTAAGGCTAGCCGGCGGTTGAAAGGTGCGTCTGCATGGATCTCGTCGATTTTGCCCTCGGTCAATAACTCCTTTGCTCTGCGGTCGATATGTTGTTCGTATTCTGCGATTATCGGGTCTAGATCGGAATCAGCGAGTACATTGCGCAGCAGCAGGTAGCCTTCTGCTGCGAATTGTGCAGTTTGAGTGCTGTTCAACTTCATCTCAGAATTTCCTTGGGGTTGCGGATGGGTAGGCGTGGATACAAGCTCTTCCTCAGCGTCGTGATCGAAATTTAGGCAGGCGTGCTTCAAGCACCCGCTGGCATTGGTGTATAAGCACGTATCATAGATAAATCCGCCACGTTTTTGCGACCTCTACGAGGGGCAGGCGGTAGCTTTTGATTGGGATCAGGGCGAATATTTTCAAAAGAATCTTGGCGTCGAGAAAGAATATATCCTTTTTTGTCATGAACATGGCTCTTGTGCTCGATGGGTCGCTTTTGGATAATCTATTCGTGGTTAAGCACGCATGTCACTAATCGAGTCGAGTAGGATGAATCCCGTATCTGTCTATGTAAAAAATTGAATATAATTGATTATCTGCGAGGAGACTATCGCAGTGTGGCAACGCGATATCTCTGGCTTTATCTGGTAGTATCGGGGATGAGTGTCGGCAGTCTGACGAATCTGGCGACGGGACAGGTGCAGCCATATGGTTTGGTCGAGCGCGTTCCCAACACGTCGTTGCTGATAGATATAGAGAACGGATTGGTGCCGACGACCATTTCTGCTTCGGGTCTGTTTTCCGATGTGGCGGCCCAGACACTTGCACCTGGGCTGATCCCCTATTCGGTCAATTCGGAGTTTTGGTCCGATGGAGCGTATAAGACGCGCTATCTCGCTCTGCCGGGTGAGGCGCAAATCGAATTTTCGCGCGACGGGATTTGGCGATTTCCCGATAATTCAGTCCTGGTAAAGAATTTTTATGTTGAATTTATCAAAGGTGACCCTGTTAGTCGTCAAATAGTTGAAACCCGTTTTTTGGTAAAGGTCGGTGCCACAGACGCATGGCGCGGATTGAGCTATAAGTGGAACGATGATGCTAGTGATGCCGTATTGCTCCCGGATCGCGAAATATTGCCCCTCTTTATTGAGGACCCGGATGCGGTCGATGCTTTTTCGGAGTATCGCTATTTTTTCCCCGGTCCCCAGGACTGTACTCTATGCCATACCGAGGCCGCCGGCTGGGTTTTGGGTATGCGGACGGCGCAACTGAACGGTCTGCGCGATTATGATGGAATACTTGATAATCAGTTGCGTGTGCTCAATCATATCGGTGTGTTCAGCGATTCTATAGGTGAGGATTACAGCGAGTTTCCCCGCTGGGAAAATCCGCTTGACGAGATCGTACCTCTACCATTGCGGGCTCGCTCGTATCTGGCGGTCAATTGCGGACATTGTCACCGTCCTGGCGGGGTCGACCGCGCCAATATCGATTTGCGCTACGATACGCCTCTGGCCGAGACCAACTCCGTTGATTGGTCGCCGATGTTGGGGCGCCTCGATGCGTCTGGTGCCAAGATCATAAATCCGGGTAATGCCGAAAAATCCACCTTGCTTTTGCGCACCTTGAGTCTCACCTCCAATCGCATGCCGCCGGTGGCATCGTCTATCGTGGACCAAGAGGGTGCGGCATTGATCAGGCGCTGGATCGATGGCCTGGATGCTTCGACGCTCGTAGCCAGCGCTCCTCAGCACCAACTCGATTCCTTCGCTCTTGAACAAAATTATCCCAACCCCTTCAATGCGCAGACGACAATACAATATGAGGTAGAGACGGAGGGACCAGTTGACTTGACCGTTTATGACCCACTGGGGCGACTGGTGCGAACATTAGTGCAGATGAAGCAACAGATGCCCGGTCGCTATACGCTGCGCTGGGACGGTCGGGACGACAATGGGTTGGCTGTGGCCAGTGGTTTATTTTTCTACCGACTTCGCACTGATCTGCGCACGGAGACGCGCAAATTGCTGGTTGTTAGATGAAAAGAGGCTGATTTCATTGCACTTAGGATCAATAAGGAAAATTGGTTATTAGGGCTCTGATATCGTTTTTTTATTGTATTTAGGGTTGGTATTGATGTTGTCAAGTATGTAGATTATATCAGCTACCTATAGTATATGAGGTCCGAACACGTACACCCTTTAGTTGCCGTCTTCTCCGCGGGCACCCTTGCCTAGTTCCATTCGAGATTTGGAGTAGCTGGCATCTCTGTTCCCGTTTCGGGATTGAGGGAGACTATGTTAAATCTCATTCTTTGGCTGATCCCTTCTCTGGCATTGTGCTTGCCCGTCGGCGCCCAGGTAGATCATTTGGTTATTGGCCAAGGTGGTCTGGATTGGCGCGAATCGAGTGAAGATATGCTGGGTCTAAGCGACACGGCCTTTGTCGGTAGCTTACAGCCATTTGAGATCAACCCCGCCGACAATATTGCCGTGGGACCGCAGACCGAATCCGGCCAATTTGCTACGATCTTCGGTGACGTTTGG
>PBOG01000179.1 GCA_002724245.1 Planctomycetaceae bacterium | reverse complement strand
GTTTTTCGGAACGTGGCAGTTTTTCGGAAAGTGGCAAACGTTTCATGGCTTCGCCCTGCTATTTCTGTGAGGCCAGCGCCCCACACCTGATCACGCACGGCCTGCTCTTGCGACCCTTGGCAAACAAAGTCATTGCGCAATAACACGCACCCGCGGCACGAAGACATTTCTGGTGACGGTTCAGATTTCCATCGGATCGCCCCGGAACCCTCACCATCCATGTCGCGCACCAACGGCCGTTTTTTTACCGCCTCTCAAATACTGCTCACCGCTTGAACAGCTCGCGAACGGTCAGTCACGACCAGGCGAGCTATTCCAGAACCCCATCCACGGATTCAACCCCACACCCTTGTTGCAATCCATTTGCATGTGTATTCTGGCTGCATAACAGACGCCTGAGAGGGGACTGAGCGATTGCCAGCCGACGCCCATGCCGGAACCACCTATTCCCAAGCAGGCCCTTTTCCTGTCATTGACCGAACTGCTGGAGTTACCCATGAACACGACTGGATCACCACCGAGTCGGCCCCGCCTGCCGGTCACGGTGCTGAGCGGCTTCCTCGGAGCTGGCAAGACGACACTGCTGAATCATATTCTGGCGAACCGCGAAAATATGCGTGTCGCCGTGATCGTCAATGACATGAGCGAGGTCAACATTGACGCGAACCTGGTACGCGACGGCGGTGCGGATCTATCTCGAACGGAAGAACAACTTGTCGAGATGACGAACGGTTGCATTTGCTGCACGTTACGTGAGGATCTGCTCGTCGAAGTCGCAAAGCTGGCTGGTGCGGACAGGTTCGATTACCTGCTCATCGAATCGACAGGAATCAGCGAACCGATGCCCGTCGCCGAGACATTCACTTTCGAAGATGAAGAAGGAAATAGTCTGTCGCAAATCGCCGAATTGGACACGATGGTGACTGTCGTCGATGCCGGATCCTTCATCGACGATTTCGGCTCGTGGGATGACCTGACTGATCGACGGATGGGGCTGGACGACGAGGACGATCGCAACATTGTTGATTTGCTGGTCGACCAGGTTGAGTTCGCAAATGTGATCGTCATCAATAAAACGGATCTCATTTCGCCATACGACCTGGAGCAACTCGACCAAATCATTCGGAGACTCAATCCAAATGCCGAGATCGTGCACGCGAGGGAAAGCTGTGTTCCGCTTTCCTCAATTCTGGGCACAAAACGCTTTCAGTTGGTCGAGGCAGAAGAAATGCCGGAGTGGCTGACGGTGCCAAGGGGCCAAGAGACAACTGAAACGGATGAGTACGGTATCTCCAGCTTTGCCTATCGCCGCCACCGTCCCTTCCACCCGAAACGACTGAATGACGCCCTCGGTGGCGATCTCGATGACGGCTTGTTCTGCGGTGTACTTCGCAGCAAGGGTTTGATGTGGATCGCATCTCGCCATGACTGGGCATACGACTGGTCGCAGGCGGGTTGTTCTATACGCATGAATCCGACTGGATTCTGGTGGGCGGCAGCTCCTTTGGAGGAATGGCCGGACGACCAGGAACTGATTGCGGAAATCCGCTCCAATTTCTTCGGTGAGTATGGCGATCGCCGTCAGGAATTGGTGTTCATTGGGCACGGACTGGATCAGCAGCGCATCGAGAACATCCTGGATCACTGTTTGTTGACCGATCACGAGTTCGTGCAGAGCCCTGATGTCTGGTCGGATTTGGAAGATCCATTACCGTTAATCGAACCCGAAATCGAGGATATTGTCTGATGGAGACCGCAACAAATGCCAAGATCTATGACGCCGTTGTCGTCGGCGGTGGCGCCGCGGGCGTGGGAGTTGCGGTCGCCCTCCGGCATGCGGGCATTGAGAACTTCATCGTGCTCGAGCGACACACGGTAGGAGCGTCGTTCGCCTCATGGCCGGCCGAAACTCGATTCATCACTCCCTCATTTCCGAGCAATTCGATTGGCATGCTCGATTTGAACTCGATCGCGATCGGTGTTTCGCCTGCATTCAGCCTGGAAGTTGAGCATCCAACGGGCCAGGAATATGCAGCCTTCCTGCGGGGAGTCGCGGAGCTTTTTGAGTTACCAATACAAGAGAAGATCGACGTAAAGCGGATAACGAAAGTCGGCGACGACTTTCGCGTCGATACGGCTGACGACACCTTGCGAACCCGGCACGTTATTTGGGCCGCCGGTGAGTTCCAATACCCGCATTTGAATCGGTTTGTTGGCAGTGAACTCTGTCGGCACACTGCGACAATTGCCAGCTATGAAGAACTTGATGGAGACGACTTCATCATTGTCGGTGGCTACGAGAGTGGTGTCGACGCAGCATATCATCTGTCGTATTGCGACAAACGGGTACGGTTGTTCGACAAAGGCTGCCCGTGGAAGGACGAAAGTTCCGATCCCAGTGTCGCGTTGTCTACATATTCGCAGGAACGAATGCGCGTAGATTGGTTTAAGGAGCACGTGGAGTTATTTCCGCAAACGCCGATCACCTCCGTTGCTCACGCAGACAACATGTATGAAGCCAAAACGCAGGACGGACGGCGTTTTCAATCCCGCGTGCCGCCACTGATGGCAGGTGGATTTGCAGGAAGTCACAAGCTGGTCGCGGATTTGTTCGAACGGCGCGACGATGGCTTTCCGCTCTTGAGCGAACACGATGAGTCGACCAGCGTACCGGGCGTGTTTCTCTGTGGTCCCGCTGTTCGTCATGCCAATCACGTCTTTTGCTTTATCTACAAGTATCGCCAACGGTTCGCCGTCGTCGCAAAAGCAATTGCCACCTCGCTAGGGCTGCCGGCAGATGAACTAGAAAATTATCGCCAATGGGGCATGTATCTGGACGATCTCTCCTGCTGTGGGGAGGAGTGCGCAGTATGTTGACTGGAAACAACGAGTGGGCACCCGCCGCGACTCCGCGCGAGCCACAATCGATGAGCAAGGCAGCGAATACGGGGATACCGTCCGGCGCGGTTCCAACTCGGCTCGAAAGGGTGCTGCGAATCGAATGGCTCGGACAGACAGTTGCTAGCGTGTGCTGGATTGCCAGCGTCCTGACTTACGGAATCGACTCCGGTGGCGATTGGTTACAGTTGTTCGCGGCGTCGTCCTGGTTGTTGGCAAACATTGCGACAGCCGTAACGGTCCAGGCTGATTAAGATGTCGGTGCCACTTCAAACAATTGATCAGCAAAGTACGGAAGGTGATCGCATCGAACATGCGGTGGGTCTGTTGAGCCAACAGGTGTGGTGCTGGGGACGCGACATTCTGCGACCTGAAGGCAATTGGCTGCTCCAGAACGGCTTCGTGTGCATCAAGCCGCCTGCCGAACGCGACGGCTGTTCCAGCGTGTACACCCTGCAATTGCCGCGTGGACGGTGTGTCGTGCTGCGTGGATTTGGTGCATTCTACGGAGATCAACGGTGCGGTGGCGTCTTCCTGCCCAGATACGAGTTCCGGCCGAGATATACGAAGCACGCGACGCTGGAACACCCCCCCTGGTCCGAGGCCGACTTGCCAGATTTGAACGTGCCAGCCGAGTCACAGCGGACGTGCTGTGTGTCCCTGGCCTTGGATTTCATCGATTGGATACGAACCTACGAAGTAAACATCGTAGAGCGTTTGGGAATCGAGTACCGCCGATCGACGTTGGTCAAGTGGGACAATGGCCAGCGACCAATCATACCGGCAGAGGAGATGGCGCTTGCGTGGCGACTTCTCGGCATCGCGATTGCCGAGCAGTCCCAGGCGTTCATCCCACCATGCAACACGCCTGGGAATCAACCTCATGGCTGAATCCGCTTCGACAAGACATCACCCCCCCACACCAGCACGCACCGGACAGGGATGGTGCATGCCTCAGCCCATTCGCAGATTTGGCGGCAGGCTGATGGAACAACAGGTCTGGTGTTGGGGAAGAGATGTGGAGCATCCGGATGGGAATCTGTTGGTAGATTTTGGCTTTGAACGCCATCGTGAACGTTGCACTGACGATCCGTCCACATGTTATCGACTGGATCAAGATCAGTTACATGTGTCACTGTGGGGTTTCGGCATGTTCTTCGGACTCCGTGAGCTCGGAGGTCTTTATCTCGACCGTTTTGACTTCTGTCCGGAATGGGCTCCCGTCGAGGCGCTCTCACTGGCGATACACTGGCCTGACGAACTACCGGTCTTTGCTCGGCCACAAGGTAAATCGCAATGGCAGCGGGCTCGCCAACTCTGGAAATCAACGCTGCTCTGGATCGCCAACTATGAGTCGTGGGTACGTAGCACCGTAGGCCTCGCCTATCGCCGTGAATGCGTGGCGAACTGGCTACGGCCGTTCGTCCGGGCCGAGAAGACGGCGGCCGCATGGCGATTTCTCAGCCGGCAGGGTTGGGAGCAGCTGGATCAACCGCTAACACAGACGCTCAAGCGATACACTATCCCAGCGGGTCCGCAATGAACAAACTACCCGTCACCGTGCTGTCTGGATTCCTTGGAGCAGGCAAGACCACGCTCCTCAATCACGTGCTGGCCAATCGAGCTGGCTTGCGCGTCGCCGTGATCGTCAATGACATGAGCGAGGTCAACATCGATGCTCAACTTATCGTTGGCGGCGAAGCGGACTTGAGTCGAACGGAAGAGAAACTGGTGGAGATGACGAACGGATGCATCTGCTGCACCCTGCGCGAGGATCTGCTTGTGGAGGTGGCAGCATTGGCCAGGGAGGGCCGTTTTGACTATCTGCTGATCGAATCGACAGGTATCTCGGAGCCTGCTCCCGTCGCGGATACATTTACGTTCGCGATTGGCGACGGAACCCCGCTCTCGGAAATCGCCGAGTTGGACACGATGGTCACCGTGGTTGACGCGGCCAATTTCCTGGAAGACCTTCGAATCGGCACAGATTTGAAGAGCATCGATCAGGCGGCAACGGAAGACGACCCGCGAACGGTCGCCGATCTTCTGACCGAACAAGTCGAATTTGCAAACGTCGTAGTGTTGAACAAAACGGACCTGATTGACGAAGATATGCTGGCGACAGTCAATGGCTTTATTGAACAATTGAATCCTCACGCTCTCAAACTGCGTGCATCGTTTGGTCAGATCGAGCCATCACGGATCATGGGCACTGGACGCTTCGACTTCGAAATCGCTAAACAGAGCAAGGGATGGCAACTGACACTGCGCGGCGATGGAGCCAGCGAAGAGGAAGAGTACGGCGTAAACAGCTTTGTCTATCGAGCCAGGCGTCCATTTCATCCACAGCGTTTCTACGATCGTCTCAACCATGACTGGGATGGCGTGTTGAGAAGTAAGGGTTTTTTTTGGCTTGCAAGTCGACTGGGCAAAATCGGCCTCTGGTCACAGGCAGGCCGTGTGGCGCGGCTGGATTTCGGCGGCTTCTGGTGGGCGGCTGTTCCGCGTGAACACTGGCCGGATTCTTCCAGTTTTCAAACCGAACTAGAGCGAAAATGGCATCCAGAGGTTGGTGATTGCCGGCAAGAACTAGTCTTCATCGGCATCGGCATGGATGAAACCGGCATCTACGATTCGCTCCAGGAGTGCTTGCTAACAGACCGGGAATTCTCGGCAGGAATCGAAGCCTGGCAGCGTTTTCAGGATCCATTTCCACGATGGAACTTGAACGTGGCTGAAGGCCTTGCCGCTCGTACCTAGCCGATCCACCCTGTGCCACCAAAGGGCATTCGGTTACTTCATACTCAACAGATTGCGTCCGACCCTGTTTCGTTGCGGTGGCTGTAGTGAACGGCGTTGAACGTCCGTCGAGAAGCTGTTTGCGCGCACTTACCCCACACTCAATACCTTCATCGACCGCCTGCCATCGCATCAAGAACTCATGCGGTTCCCTGTCCGAAGCTGCCCAGGATAGTTTCTGGGGCAAATTATGCTTCGCGATCAGGCGGTCAACAACTCTCAAGCAACTCGGCTCTTGCCTTTCAGTAACAGGTCGACTGCAGGGGCAAAATAAAGCGCCATCAAAGTGGCTCCGCCGACTCCGGCCGAGATCACAATGGCGAGGGGTGGCCAAAACTGCCCGCCGTAAATGACCAAAGGTAGAAAACCGATCATCGTCGTCAGCGTGGTGGTCAGGATGTGGCGCGTACATCCGATTACAACATCTTCAAGTTCCTGAGGTTGTTCTGGCTCAGCGTCGCACGACACCGCCGCAGCGGTGAGCGACGCATTTTCTCCCACGTCACCTGCCAGCCGCGTCTGCCTCCGCTTGTCGTTAACATTGATTGCAGCCAATACGACGATCGAGTCATTGATGGCAATGCCCACCAAACCCATCGTCCCTACGATCGCCATGAATCCAAACGGGTACCCGAATACGTACAACGCGAGCGGGCCCATCCCCACCACCAGACCACCAACCGAAGCAATCACAAACGCGGAGCGGAACGACCCCAAAACCGTAACCAGCGTGAGCAACATGATCGAAAACAATACCACTCCATTGGCGACCAATGTCTCAATCGCTTGAGTTCGTTTTTCTGTCTCGCCGCCAAACTCGATCCGATTTTGCCCTGTCAATCCAAGTTCCGATTGTTGCAACGTTTCCCGAATGCCATCCGTCACTTCGGACGGGAGTACACCGGCCTTCAAGTACGCTTTGACTTCGTTCACTCGTTGGCCACCGATTCGAGTGATGGCTCCGACGTCGGACACGAGTTGAAATTCTCCCAGACTTCCCAGCAAATAACCGCTGCCGGTTGGCTTGAATCCCTTATTCGCTGCATCATTGCCGTGAAGACCGCGCCCGGCAGGGATTGCCTGGTTGGACGACCTGATTTCTATCGCCGCAAGAGACTCAATAATTCGCCTGTTCGAGTGGTCGACTCGAACATGAACCGGAACCTGGACACCTCGGTCGAAGAACGTTCCGGCTCTGGCCCCCATTAAATTCACGTAGAGAAACTTGGATAGTTCTTTTTGAGTAAGTCGTGTTTGTTGCAGCAGGCCTTCATTCACATCCAGCGACAGCTTGGGGATCGTACTTCCCAAGTCGGAACGAGTGTGGGTTACATATTCGTTTTCTGACATCATCGCACGAATTTGATTCCCCAGTTTTTTCAACTGTCCCAGGTCATCCCCAAAAACCCTGACTTCTACCGGAGCGTCAAAAGGCGGTCCCTGTGCAAGTTTTCGAACCAGGACACGTGCGTTCAAGATCGAAGCATCAAGTTTGGCCTGCAGTCTATTCACCAATCCATTGATGTCCGAGTCTGGTTTTACGTCGATAAACGCCTGCGCGTAGTAAGGGCTGTTTCGTCTCGACGGAACAACGTTGTAAAAGAAGGTCGGGGCGCTTTCGCCAAGAAACCAATATTGGTTCTCAACGCGCTCATCCGCAGCAATAATCGGAACGACCTGATCCGTCACACCCCGAACTGACTCTAGTGTTGCGGAGACTGACAGTTCGAGTTCAACCTGAATCTGCGCGCGATCGGAAGCGGGAAAGAACTCTTTTTCGAGCCTTTGTGCACAGTACAAGCCAGCCAGCGGCAAAGCTACTCCCAGGAGAACACCCAGCATCGGCCAGCGAAACGTCGTTTGCAACGTGCGTCGATAGAACTTTACGAATGGGCTAAAGCGAATCCCATACTCGATCAGGCTTTGCTGACGAACGTTCACGCCCAAGCCGATGACGAGTGGTGGAATAATAGTGATCGCCAACACGAGGGACGACGCAATGGCAAGGATAACACTGACCGCGAGCGAACCTACAAACTCGCCAGACGGTCCGGGCATCGTCGCAATGGGGACGAAAGCCAGAATGGTTGTCACTGTCGAGCCCATCAAAGGCATTCTCAATTGTCGAACCGCGCTCAGCATGGCGACGAGCGGCTTTTTACCAGCAAAGAGCCTGGCGCGCACCTCTTCAACGATGACAACTGCGTTGTCAATTAACAATCCGAGCGCCACAATCAAACCCGTAATCGACATTTGATGGATCGGAATTGATAACAGCCGCAGCCCACAAACAACAGCACACGCAGACAACGGCAATGACACGGCAATGACAATCATGCATCGCCAACCCATCATCAACGCGACAATCACCACCAAAGCTCCCGTGCTGATGGCCAGACTCCCCATCAGGTTGACCATTCTCTGATGAATCAAGTCACTTTGTTTGAATAGCGGAACGACGGCATATTCACCTGTGGACTCGGTCTCGAATCGACTGACGACTTGAGCAAGCGCTTCATCCCAAATGTCAACGCGCGCGTCGTTATTGACCATAACGCCCAAGGCAATGGAATCTTTCCCATTGACGATCACGGCCGTCGATTGCGGAGTAGTTGGATTCTTGGCGACGCGCGCAAATTCTGCCAACCGAATCGACTCTGAACTCCCCGACGATCGAATCGGTATATTTTCGATTTGTTCGGCTAACTGGTCCGGCTCCCGAACCTCGACCATGATCTGCATACCTTCGTGATCGGCGTCGCCTGCAGGGACTGTCTGGCTTTCGGCTATTTGTTGTGCAATCGCGCCGACCGAGGTCCCCAGGGACGCGAGCGACTCCGGATTAACGCTAACGGCGATCTCCTCTCCCCAGTCACCGTAGAGTGCAACCGATTCGGTTGCATCAAGGTCCAGAATCCTCTGGCGAAGCTCCCGGGCAAGTCGGCGGTGTTGAAACGGTTGATTGACGCCATCAGAATTCGGAATAATCGCGAGAATTGCAGCGAATGCTTTGAGCGGAAAGATCGTCAACTCGGGTTCCGAACTACCTTCGGGAAGCTGACCGGCGTTGTCACGCAACTTGCTCTTGATGGATGACCAGACGTTGACGGGATCATTGATGCGATCTTTGAGTTCAACGACAACGCTCGCAAAATTTGCGCGGGTGTTGGAACGGACCTGTTTGATTTCCGAAAACTCGTTCAACCATTGTTCGATTGGGATGGTTACCGAAGACTCGATTTCGGCTGGTGAGGCACCATGAAGCGAGGCTGTGATGACCGCAACTCGCCGTTTCAAGACAGGATCTTCCAGTCTTGGCATTACTGCCAGACTGGATACACCAGCAATCAGCATTGTCGCAACGATGAGCCAGACGATTCGCGGATTTTGGTAGAGATATCGCGTAATCACTTGGCGGGTTTCCTGTCCGCAGCTTCGCTTTCATTCTTGACAAGTCGAGGCTCGACTACCTGCCCCGGTACCACGCGGTGGATTCCATCTGCAACTGCTAGCGCGCCTTGCGAGACATTACCGTCTATCAGGGCTTGTTTGTCGGTCAACTGACCGATCGTCACGAGCCTGCGTGAAACGATGCTTGCGCCGTTGCTAGTTTCAACCAGAAGCAGGGACCAGACCCCTTCACCGCTGCGGTCAAGCGCACTTAGCGGGACCCAGAATCCCGACTTTCCAGTCCGAATATTGAACCTCGCTTCGACGATTTGCCCGAATTTGTAGCTTGTGTTTGCCAGGTCTTGTTTCAAGGCAAACCAGCAGAACACGCTGCCTGCCTGCTCAGTCTGGGACCTCTCCACGAGATTTCCAATGACCAATTCATCGTCAATCACAAAATACACTTCGAGGTCAGCTTGAATTCGTTCTGACACTCTTCTGGGCAGGTTGATTTTGATTCTGGGTTTCGTGGTATCCAGGATCCGCAAGACAGGTGACTGAGCGCGAACCAGGCTGTTTTCAAATGCAAGCACATCATCTACCACACAGTCGAACGGTGCCAGCAACCGTCTGGTCTGAATCTGTTCATCAAGAACGGACAACTGTTGTTGGAGTTGCTGGAATTGTTGCCGGCTCTGGGCTTGGGAAAGTCGGGTCTGCAGCGATTTCTTTTGCTCTTCAAAATCACTACCCTCCAGCGCCACCAGCAGTTCATCGGGTCCGGCCTTTTGACCACGCTTTGCGATAGTCTTTATTTTCCCGGACACTGTGAACCCTAGTGTCCGACTTCGATTTGGTTCTAATGTGCCAAAGTATGTCACCGATTTCAGCGTATTTTCCACTTTGGTCAATGAAAGCACGTTCACGGCAATCGGAGATTTCGAGCCTTTTTCTTGAACAGACTGCACTTTGCAGCTCAAGCTGCTGCTCAATAATGGTGAAAGACAGACACAACCAATAAATGCCCAAACCGAGTTGCACGTTTTTGACAAACCCACGCCGGACATTCCTTTCGCAACTAAACTAAAGAGTCTGGGCAATACACTTGATTCATTCGATTGAAGCGACTCCAAAGATACCAGATGCTTCGAACAAATATTAGCGATGTAACGCTTGAACGGGACCGTGGACTGCGGGGCGCCCCCCTGACCCTCGGTGAATTTGACGAATGGGTAAACGGCACTGACCGTTTGTCGATCGCACTCGATGGCGACACTGCGGACCGAATCGCTGCGTCCGTCGAAGCTGTGACCAACGCTATCACGGATCAGCAAGTCGTCTATGGAGTTACCACTGGATTCGGCGGGATGTCCAACAATCGCATTGATTGCCACGACGCAGCCGCCTTGCAAGCCAACTTGCTGAGTTTCCTGGCAGCAGGGACTGGACCTGAACTCGACACATGCCATACGCGTGGTGCGATGCTGCTCAGGGCCAACGTTTTGTTACAGGGCAAATCCGGAATCCGCCTGGAAGTTATCGAACGACTTGTCGAATACTTGCAGGCCAATGCAGTCCCGGTCGTACGCGAATACGGTTCGATTGGTGCCAGCGGTGACCTGGTACCATTAGCTACGATCGCACGTGCGGTCACAGGTAACTGTGGTAAAGCCAAGATTCGAATGAATGGCGAAGTCTGCGATGCACAAACGGTACTCGAACGTCTGAAACTGGCTCCGCTTGAATTACGTGCAAAAGAAGGCCTGGCGTTGGTCAATGGCACTTCGTTTTCCGCTGCGATTGCTGCCAACGCAACGATCTCTGTCCGGCAATCGATGGCCATCAGTTTTGTCGTTCAGTCGATTTTAATGCGTGCCCTGCAAGTTGATCTGGATCCCTTCCAGGCATTTGTTCACAAAAGCAAACCGCACCCAGGACAGGGATGGTGCGCGGCGCTCATGCGCGATTTGCTTAGCGATGGAATTGCACGACCAAGCTGTCCATCTGACAACGTCCAAGACCGTTATTCGTTACGATGCTTTCCCCAGTACACCGGTTCAATCATCGAAGGCATCGCGAGAATCCAAAATGTCGTCGAAACGGAAATGAATTCGGTTTCCGACAATCCGCTTGTTGACCCCGATACAGGGAAGTTCTACCAGTGTGGCAATTTCCTTGGTCAGTATGTCGGGATCGCCATGGACGACTTGCGACGTTTCATCGGTTTGTTGGCCAAACACCTCGATGTGCAAATTGCCTGCCTTGTCGCACCCGAATTCAATCATGGGCTTAGCCCGTCGCTACGTGGCAATGACGATCGCTCGGTCAACATGGGTTTGAAGGGCCTGCAAATCTGTGGAAATTCGATCATGCCGATGCTGACTTATCTTGGCAATCCAATCGTCGAACACTTCCCAACACATGCGGAACAATTCAATCAAAACATCAACGGCCTGAGCTGGGGCGCAGCAAACATGGCGTGGAAATCGGCTGGCATTTTTCACCATTACCTCGCCGTGGCTTCCATTTTTGCAGTTCAGGCAATTGACTTGCGAGCAAAACAGACTCTAGGCCACTACGACGGAAGTGAGCTATTGGGCTCAATCAATCGCCAGTACTACCAGACCGTTTGTGATTTATTGTCGGTCCAAACAAGTCCTGACCGGCCATTTCTGTTTGATGACACCGATCGTTGGCTGGAGCAAGACCTGGAGACTCTCACGCAAGATATCGCCAGGAACAACAGGCTCATGACTTCTGTGTTACCGGTTATTGAATCATTCGACCGTTTCTGTGATGAGGCATCATCATGAACATTTGTGAAAGCCTCAGCGTTACAGCACAATTGATTGCCGACCAGACAGCGATCATCTTTGGCGAGCGGCAATTCAGTTACGGTCAATTGAATGCTCTTTCTATCGCAGCCGCGGAGCAACTAACGGCCCGCGGTATCAAGCCGGGCGACCGAGTAGCTTTGATGCTACCCAACTCACCGTCCTTTCCAATCTGGTATTACGCGGCACTGCGAATCGGGGCCATTGTTGTTTCCGTAAGCACGCGTCTGGCACCATCGGAAGTGAACTTTATCTTGACGGATTGTGAAGCGAAGGCTTTTGTTGGAAGCGAATCGGCATTCAATGCCGTGACGTCTGATTTACCTGAATTCGTTTCCGCCAGTTTCGCCACCGACGATGTATCGGGAAACCCACTCAGGTCAAACCACTCCACCAGCCTCCTGAAAGACCAGGCGGACACCAACGAGTGGTATCAAGCCGAACCAGACGAACCTGCCTTAATCCTGTACACCTCAGGAACCACGGGATTCCCCAAAGGCGCGACGCTGTCGCACGCCAATGTCCGCTCAAATGTGCACGCGTTTAATCACTTGTGCAAC
>PBOG01000178.1 GCA_002724245.1 Planctomycetaceae bacterium | reverse complement strand
CTGGGGCGATTCAGCTCACTGCATTCCACGGCAAGAAACCCATACAGGTGGAGTTCGATGCGTCCTGCAGCTGGGCCGAACTGCGTGGCGTGTTTGAGGGCGGCGAATTCTCCCTGCAATACCTCCGTGGAAGAGCAGGGTGATCGGCCGCCGTTTCCAGTGCCTCGTGCTCTTGTCGCACGCGACCGAGTATCTGGAGGCTGTCGCGCCCAATTTGATCTGCAGTATCGCTGCAAAATCGACATTACTTCCAAGCATCGACCCACGATCTGAAGCGCCCCCGGCCCGTGACAGGTACCGGAGCCGCGGCACTGGGCGAATGTGGGAAGGCCTACAGCCAAAACAGCCAGTCGTACGGTAACATGTGTGGGAGATAGCCCCTGAGCTGACTGAATTTCCCTGTCCCCATGCGCCGTATGACATTAAATCGTATTGAATTTGACTATGAATCAGTGACGACTCCCAGCGAGATCGTTTTATTTCTGGAAGCGGTCGATGACCTGGTTGAGCAACACAGGGTTAACACGGCAATAAGATTTCGAGGTTTTGTGCCGAGCGATTACGTCGCCATCTACCGCTGTTTGAAGGCGGTTTACGATTCCCATTTGCTCTGCGGCGACCGGTTTTGTGAATGGGGGAGCGGTGTCAGCGTGGCCGCATCCATGGCGGCGATGATCGGCTACGAGTCGTACGGGATCGAGTACGACGGTGAATTGTGCACCGTCGCCGAAGGGATCCGCGAAGATTTTGATGTGCCGGTTGAGCTGGTCAACGGTAGTTTCATTCCTGAGGGCGTGGATGACTTGATTAACGACGCCTTTGCCATACAGGATGGTGAATTGGCGTTACACACCGATTCAGATCGTGCCTACGAGGAAATCGGATATGCGATCAACGACTTTGACCTGATTTTCTCTTATCCCTGGCCGAACGACATTGAACTGACCCACGAGATTTTTGACCGCTGTGCTGCTCAAGGCGCGATGTTATTGGCTTACTACGATGACATATCGATTGCCCTGTACCGTAAGGAGTGATGGCCGAGGCCCACGGAATCCAAATAGCCTTCGAAAGCCAAGAGTCGCGACGGTATTGGCACTTGCAGCAAAACGTCTTTGCCTGGCGAACTGCGAGATCGCCTGGTTTGCGAGTTTCGCAGCGGGGCTGGTGATTCCGCTGCCATCGTCCGTGCCCGGCAGTTCTTGGTGAGCGAACAGCAGTCCAATGGTGCCTGGCCGGTTTCCGCCGCCCGGTCCCAGAAGCGGCAGCGGATTGAAGAACGAGAAGCGGCAGCGGATTGAAGAAACGGCCCCGATTGGGGCACGACGTGGGCCACGGTCGCGTCGACAGCCGCGGCATATCACTCAGGGGTTGCCCTTGATCGTCCCGTCAATCACCTGGGGGCGCTGCGGTGCAGTCCGGTCAGGGTTCGAAAAGGGTCACAACGGTGTTGTCGTAAAGTGTTTTTCTGACATGCAGTAGAGGATTTCGAGATTGGAGTCACCGGTATTGGTAAAGTTGTGGGCGATCTTTGCGGGGACGTACATCGCCAAACCAGCTTCCAAGGTGACCTCTTGGCCGCCGATTTCCCCCACCCCTTTTCCGCGAACGATATAGAAGAACTCCTCGGCACTGTGCAGGTGCAAACCGCAGCAGACGTCGGGCTCGATGGTGGCCATGGCCATTACCCCGCGATCGGTGGGAGTATCCTGGTCGAAAAACCAGCTCTCGAGAAATCCGTCATGCAACTCTTCGGTCCTGGCTTCGTCGATTTTCAAGAGTTTAACCGGCATCGCGCTACTCCAGTTCGATTCGTTTCGGGGCATTGCCAGTGGTTATTCGTGCCCTGACAGGTCCGAGAACCGGTAGCCGTACACGACCGTACTCTCGATATAAAACAACAGCCTGATCGTCTGGCCCCGTAGTGACGAGAGGTCCGCGTGATCGGTCCAGCGAATGCGGTAGCGCGTCTTTCCCGGTTTCATTTCCTGCAGCGTGCAGTGCTCGTGTCCGAATCCTGGGATAAGCTTTTCATCGGGAGTCAGCACGGCGACCTTCAGCCGCCCCTGCATCAAGGGCTCTGCATTGACTTCCAGTTGATCGCGCTCGATTACCAGTGGCTTGGTCAGCAACGAGCCCGGTGCGCGTCGTCTGTTTGCCAGACCAACAAAACGGTCCAGTCCGATCGTCATCACACCGATCGCCATATCCATATCACGGCGGCCGGATTGTGCCTCAGTCGCGCTGGCACCGGTATAGTAGATGTGTAGCTTGTCACCCACGCGCCACGGCGGGTTATGGGTAGGATAGGCCATCTGGCGGTCAAACGATCCCTCTGGTCCGGTGTTGATAAAGGGGTGATCCGGTGCGATCCGCTGCCAGGGTTTGCCCGGCCGTTGGAATACCAATTCGCACGTGTCACTGAAGCCGACATTGGGCCAGCGTTCGAGGAAACCCAGGTTCAACTGTCCATAGTTGAAAGGGGAAATCCCGCCGTGCCATTCCCAGAGTTTGCCAAAGTCGCTCTCCGCCAGATTGTCGAAGATAATCTCCGGCTGTGACCAGTGAATCAAGTCGTCGCCGGTGCGGAGCGCCGCGTTGCGTCCTTGCGCGCGGGGGTCCCGATTTCTCTTGGATCGTTCATTCAGCCACCAGCGACGATTCCGATGGTCACGTGTCACCAGCATATAGTCGGCAATCGCCCCGGCCGTGCGCTGCGGGCGATGTGCCCAGTGGATGCCGTCGGGACTGGTATCCAGATATTGCCCGAAGACCGACCAGGCCTGCTGTTTTTCCGCTTCGGTCACATTGCGGTAGTGCTTGGGATTGGCGTCTTTCCACATGCGATGGTCCTGCATGTTGGCGATCAATTTGTAGCGTTTTTCGGGATCCGGATCGTCATCGTCGCGCACCACCGTAAGGCCGTCGGCGTTGTTGAGTATGCCGATCCGTTGGCCGTTGATATCGAGTGCGGGAAGTCCGATGCCCTGCTGAGCCAGGGCCGTTTCGTGCAGGTTGCGACGGCTCGGATTAAACGAGTAGAAGAGGTTATTCTTCTTGCTGCCCCGGAACTCGACGACTCCCAAGTCGGGCTTCTCCCAATGGAAGCCATCGCGGCTTTCGGCGTAACAGTATCCGCCACGATCGGATTCGCCTGCCACGCGTTCGGTGTTGAAGGCAAAGTACCACATTCGCAACAAGCCGTCGGGTTCCTGGATGACACTGCCCCAGGCCTGGACGCGGTCCTCGCCCTCCCAGGGTCTGTCGGATACCACGACCGGTTTCGCATACCGTCGGGGTGGGTTCAGAAAACGCCGCAGGTTACTGGAACGCTCGATGTCGTCATCGTCGAAAAACAGATAGAGATGACGGTCGTCGTGATGCGGCGTGCCCGCGGGCGACGGCCGGAAACGGACGCCCGCTGGGGCGGCGTACGACGTTGAGATCCCACTGTGCAGCGCACCCAGTGCAACGCCGCCCTGCAGTCCATAGTGCAACACGTCTCGGCGCGAGGGCCACGGGTGTGAAATGGCGGGGAGGAATGACCGGTTGTGTTGGGGACGCTGGGGCATGGTTGCTTCCGTAACAGGTTTGATGACAAGTCTGGGGGACAAATCAGTTGGTCGCGGGGCTCGTGTTGAACGCGGTCGCCGTCGGGCGAATACGTTGGCCAGGCTAGCCGGCATAGCGGGGCCAGTCGCGTCCACGGATACCCGGTCTCGCAACAAACAAATCTCCCGCATGGGGCTCTGCTGCCTGCTGCGCTTCGTCCAGTCCCAGTCTGGCAGTTGTGATATAGAGTTCGTCCAGTTCACTGCCACCAAATGAACAAGCCGTCACATTGGAGACCGGCAGCTCAATCTGTGCGACGATGGTTCCCTCCCGGGGTTCGATACAGAGAACGCTCCCGCCACCGAAAAAAGCGACCCACAGGCGATCCTGTTCATCGATGGCCATGCCATCGGCCGTTCCCAGCGTTTCCGGAACCGTATAGATGGGACGCCGATTGGAGATCGCGCCGGTGGCGAGATCAAAATCGAAGGCGTCAATCGTCGGTCGCATGGAGTCGACGTAGTACATGGTGCGACTGTCGGCCGTCCACACGATGCCATTGGCCACACCGATTTGATCCAGGCGTTTGTGCACCTGGCCCTCCGCATCCAGGCTGTACAGCGCGCCGGTCGTGTGTTGCTGTGGGTCGAGATGCATCGTCCCCGCCCAAAACCGTCCGGCCGGGTCGCACTTGCCGTCGTTGAACCGGTTTTCCGGTTGCGCTGATTCGGGGTCTGCGATCATCTCCAGCGTTTCGGTGCGCGGATCGAAGGCAGCAAAGCCATGGTGCAATGCCAGCATCAGGCCGCCGCGATTCCGCAGCACCACAGTGCCGACCATTTGGCCGATGTCGTGAGTTTGGTTCGAGTGGGTAGCCGGATCGTAGCAGTGCAGGAGGCCCTCCAGAATCTGGACCCACCACAACGCCTGGTGCTGGGAGTCCCAGAGGGGACCTTCACCGAGCGACGCCTGGGATGCCAAGGCAACCTCAGCCGAGTATTGTTCCACGTTCAGTTCCCCTTTGATCCATCTTTCCCGAGGGCCTGCTGCCGGCAGTAGACGGAGCGGTGGGACCCCTTTAACGCCGCCACGATCGGCCGATTTCTTCCAATGAGCGGCCCTTGGTCTCCGGGACCATCAGCCAGCCGAACAATACGGCAAACAAACAGACGGCGGAGTAGATCCAATACACACCGGCTGGGTTCCCGAATCGGGTTTCAATCACACTGATCAACATGGGAAACGTTTGTCCATTGATGTAGGCTCCGACCCAGAGTGAAAACGTGGCGATTGCCATCGCCTTGGCGCGGATGCGGTTCGGGAAGATTTCGGACATGATGAGCCAGGCCAGCGGCGCAATACTGAGGTTGAAAGCCCCTACGGCCAGAAACATCGAAGCCAACAGGTATGATCCCTGTGTCTCGGTGTAGAAACAACCGCCAAACAAGGCCAGGCCGATCCCCATCACGCTGAGTCCAATCAACAACAGTGGCCGGCGTCCAATTCGTTCAACCAGGTAGAGCGCCAGGACTGTGCAGAAGAGATTCCAAGCGAACATCACGGCCGATTGAAAGATCGCATCTGAGGTTGCCTCGAAACCCGCCCTCTGGAATACCATCGGGGCGTACAACAACATGGGGCTCACTCCCGTGAATTGCTGGAGCATTGCCAACACCACCGCGACCAGGATGGCCATGCGGATGCCCGGCAATAAGAGCTCTCCCCAGCCGCCGAAGTCCTCGGTGATCGCACTCTCGATTTCTGCGATTTCCTGCTCCGCATTGGCCGAGCCAGCGACGCGCGTCAGGATGTTTCGCGCTTCGCCAAGGCGTCCTTTTTCTACCAGCCAGCGCGGGCTTTCCGGAACAAACAAAAGACCGAGAACCAGGATGGCAACCGGAATGCACTCGGATGCGAACATCCAGCGCCAACAGACGCCTGCGTCGAGACCACTCAAGTCGGGGGTGAGGAAATAGGCCACCACGGCAGAAATCAGCGAACCCGAAACGATGGCCAGCTGATTCACGATCACCAGCCGCCCGCGAATGCGCTTGGGCGCAATCTCGGCGATGTACATCGGCGACAACATCGATGCCACGCCGACCGCGATACCTCCCAGAATGCGAAAAACGTTGAACCACCAAATACTGGCGGGCAGGGCAGATCCGACGGCGCTGATGCCAAATGCGAACGCCATGATCATCAGGACTCTTTTCCGGCCCAGCCAGTCACTCAGCCCCAGCACAATCAGGACCGGACCCACCATACAGCCCAGCATCGCGCAGCTGCTGGCCAAGCCGAGCTCTCGGGGATTCAGTTGAAATTGACTCTTGAGGAAGATCTGCGCGCCCGAAATAATCGACAGATCGTACCCGAACAGGAATCCACCCACCGCGGCCACCAGGGCAACCAGGTACGGATAGGCGGGATTCGGTCGCAGGGAGTCAGGGGATTCGTGCAAGGAAAATCACCTTATCGAAACGGGCAAATGTGCTGGATGAGATGGTGGTTTATAACTGGTACGCTAATCAGTGGCGGTCGAGACAAAGGGTACCATCTCGACACCACCGTTCGCCAGTTGTCATCCAACACCACACCAAACACGGTAAGGAATCTGGATTCTGTTGTGAAAAACAACAACCGCCCTGCCCTCGCCTGGCCAGGCGGTCGATCCTGGCGGGAAGATCTTACCGGCTTTTCCCTGCATGTTCTTAACACAGTTCCCTGCCAAAGAGCAAAGTAAGGGCCGTGTTGTATTGTCTCGCTGCCCGCGCTACCGACATTTGCCCTGCCCGCACCACCTCTCCAGCTCAGCGAGAAACAGACCATGAACCAGCGTATGCAAGGAAAACGGGTACTGGTCACCGGTGCTGGAACCGGGATCGGCCGCGGCGTGGCCCTGGAGTTTGCTGCGGAAGGGGCGCAGGTCGCGCTGCATTATTCGCATAGCGAGCATGGGGCCCAGGAGGCTGTCGCCACCATTCGGGCGGCGGGCGGTACTGCAGCGGCGTTTCGCGCTGATTTCAGCCAGATGGAGGACGTGGGCCGTTTGGCCGAGGAGGCGATGGGATTTCTGGGCGGGTTGGATGTTCTGGTCAACAACGCAGGTATTACGACCAACGCCCCGTTTGCAGAGATCACGACCGAGCAGTTCGACCTGCTCTATCAGGTGAATGTGCGGGCTGCCATGTTTCTGGCGCAGCGGTGTCTGCCCGCCCTGGTTGAGAGCAAGCCGAGTGCCATCGTGAACGTCTCATCGGTCCACGCCTTCCACGGGCTTCACGAGCATTCCATTTATGCCGGTACCAAGGGCGCCATCGTCTCCTATACCCGCGAACTGTCGATCGAACTGGCTCCCCAAGGGGTGCGGATGAACTGCATCGCGCCCGGTTGGGTGGTGGTCGAGAACCATTACAAGGTCGCGGGCGACGAGATCGATCTGGAGCAGGGCGCGTATCCCATTCCGGCCGGTTTTGTGGGCCAGCCAGTGGACGTGGCGCGCCTGGCTCTGTTTCTGGCCTCGGAAGAAGCACGCTACATTGTCGGCCAGACGATTGTCATCGATGGGGGCCAAATGAGCGTCGCAGCCAATACGGGTGACTTCCGCCAACCCCGTGAAGCGACCTTCGGAAAGGGTTACGTGCCTGGGGTGTGACCTTGCGGTGTGGCCAGACACGTGTCCGCAAATGGGCAGGGGCTACCGATGGCGCGCTGGTGCTTCCTGAGAACGCTGACACGATGTACGCTTTCCTCGTGCGTTCAACGGACGCGTGGTACTTCGGTCGATGGACTTCGCCCGTTGAGTGGCAACCGGTAACTGGGTGACTCTTCCAGGAGAAATTTGCGATGCGACGTCTGAAAGTCTTGTATCTGCCTCATCCTGCCGAAGGAGTCAACGTCGACTGGGGAAAAGACGTGATCGATGCCATCAGTCCTGATCACGACGTGCGCGTCTTTGACCGCCAGCAGCCACCTGAGCCACAGTTCCAGGGCGTGGAAGCGATCGTGGACCTGGGCGGCAATATCACGGGTGAGTATCTGTCCATGGCGGCCCAGGCGGGTGTCCAGTTCCTGCAGGCCCAGACGAATGGACTCGATCATGTTGATGTAGCAGGTATCCGAGCCAGTGGTCTGACACTGGCCCACTGCCCCGGGGGGCCGAGTAGCGTGGCGCTGGCCGAGAGCGCCATGATGTTCATTCTCATGCTCGCCCACCGCTATGGCGAGGGACTGGTCAATTTTGCCGAACGCAAGTTCTTCTTTCCGATCGGTATGGAACTCGTCGATCGCACGCTCGGTATCATTGGCTTCGGGGCCAGTGGCCAACACCTTGCGCGGCGTGCCAGACCGTTCGGTTTGAAAATCAATGCCATCGACATTCGCGAGATTGAGCCAGAAATCCTCGACGAAATTCAACCCGACTTTTTGGGCGGACCGTCCGATTTAGATCGCGTGATCGCGGAGAGTGATTTTCTCTCGGTCCACTTGCACTTGACGGCCGACACCCATCACATCATCGATGCACGCCGCATTGGTTTGTTGAAACCAACCGCCTGCTTGATCAATGTGGCCCGTGGTGGATTGATCGACGAGGAGGCGATGTACGAAGCGCTATTGCAGAACAAAATCGGAGGTGCGGGGCTCGATGCGTTTGCCCAGGAACCGGTTGACCCAACCCGACCGGTTTATGCCCTCCCCAATGTCTGTGTGACGCCACACACCGCAGGCAGCACGGACGGGACCTCCCGCAAGCGGGCGGCGTTTGCTGCGGAGAACCTCAAACGTTTCGCCACTGGCGAGCCACTGGCTGCCCTTGTTGAATAGCAGACCGCGAACAGCAGCGCGTCTCGGACTGCTTTGGCGATCAGCCCGCCAGCTCGACCCGCGTGGGTACGAACGCCGGGTGTTGCCTGGTCAGTCGGCAAAGTAGGGCTGAACTTCGATGAAGTTGAACATCAACTCTTGACCGCTGGGGCCGCCCGGGTTTTGGTTGCTTGACCAGTCCGAGATGGTGAGCAGGGCCCTGTCTCGGGTCGCCCGGAAGACCCGCCAGTGGTAATTCATGTAGAACGACCGCCCGCCACGAAATTCCCCGACCGGCCGGGCATAGTGGTTCGGGAAGATGGACTGAAACGAGGTCTTCGGCCCTGGGATGATCTCGCCGTCGTCAATGCGAATCGAGATGGCATGTGATTTTTTGGCCTGCCTTTGCTGGACCAGGTCCTGGTGATCCGCCGTGATCATCTTCAGCGAATAGAGTCGGCCGGGGACGAGGTTGGCGATCGGCTGACTGAATACGTTGGCACGTTTCTCGTTGCGTTTGGTCCAGAGAAAGCTGTCGCCCAGGCCGTTTTGTTCATAGCGGAACTGGAGGTACCCGTAGGCGGGGTAGCTGCGGACGGCAAGGCTGCCCCGCTCGGCGGGTTGCGTGTCCCAGCCTCGGGTCCCCATGGCAAAGTCTGGGTTCCGGAGGTGGTTCAGCTGATAGCGGAATCCGAACTTGTCTGAGAGCAGGTTGGTTTTGCCCTCGATGGCATAGTGTCGAAAGAGGCGACTGGCCCAGCGCATCGTCTCATCATCCGCGTAACTGCAGGTGTATTGTTGTAACCCGGCCAGCCCGGCATAGGCTGGCCGGGTGGCCAGGGCCTGCATTTGCAAATCCATGTACACCTTGAAATCCACAGAGGGATCCACATTCAGTGATTCGCCGACGGCCGACATGTAACCCAGGACGATCACAGTGTTTTTCACAACCTCGGGCCAATCCTGCGCGTAGCGGGGCATGTTCCAGCCGGCGTGGAACTGATCGTGAATGTGCTGGATGGCCGCTTGGCGCGTGGGTTGCTCGATGAGGTAACGTTCAATACAGACATGGCCGCCACCGCGCGCCGCGGCGCGGGCGAAGGCCCGGCTCAAGTCATTACTGAGAATGCCACTGCCGTAGGAATAGGGCGAGTAGGTTTTTCGCTGGAATGCCGGGTTGGCATGGATTCGCTCGACGGCCCGACGGAAGGCCCCGTATTTGGGCTGGTCGCCGCCCCCAAATTCATCGACGATCACACCGTCCAGCAGTGGGTGGTTCAGTCCGACCGCCTGAGACCAGGCCTGGTATGCCTCCTCGGCCGTCACCTCCGTGCGTTGCCGAAACGGGTTGATGGTGCTCGTCAGCCAGTGGCGGCCCAGTTGCTTCCATTCCCGCAGGTGATCTTCCCGCGCGAAATGGGCGGTACCCTCGGTGTTGCTGATCCAACGGAGACCGGCGCGTTTGGATGCGGCAAATTCATGTGGCTGGCGGGCACCGCCGCTGATGATGACGTTGACGTTGGGGAGTACGTGGCGCCTGAGATAGGTCCAGTCGTCGAAGGGACCGTGCTGGAGATTCCACATGTCTCCCGCGTTGTAGAACGCATGCTGTAGCTCCGGGACCCTGCGGACGGTGAACCCGGAGGGATGCCCCGTGATCGCCAGGGTGTGGACACCGGCGGTGAGATGGCGCATGGCTTCGGATTGGTCGCCGATCCGGTGGCCGGCGCACAAGGGTTTGCTTTCGTCATCCAGTCGAAGCGTTGCCGGCCCTGCCACCGCGATGTGATACCAGTCGACGCCCGTGGCGGCAAAACGGACCATCTTTTCTCCCAGCCGTTTCTGCTGGCGGGCATTGACGAGTTCGGTGACTAGGTTGTTCAGGATCACGGGAGTTACCGGATCGGGTTCCAACGCGTCGAGATCGGTCGGGAGTAGGAGGAGCGATATGGCAGTCATCTCAATCAGGCGTTGCATAGAGTTCTCCCGCTTGTTTCCCGGCCGCGGGTAGGTTCATCCCCGCGCCTGTTACAGAAACGACGCACCATATCGTACACCAACCCAAGTGCTCATGACCTCGATCCGGCTGTTGCGGAGATTGTGGAAAAGCACGAACCGGCCGTGTTTCACCCGGCGCGGGTGTCGCGGCGAGTCAACGCCCCGATGCGCGTTCTCACTGCAAGCCCCGGCCGACTACCTGTCGCTGGGGTATTCTCTATATTGGTGTAGTCGGGAACCGCCTTCCGTAGGAGTCATACATGCAACGCGTTACGTTTACCTGCTTTTCCGTTCTGATTGCCTCG
>PBOG01000177.1 GCA_002724245.1 Planctomycetaceae bacterium | reverse complement strand
CGGAGATGGGGATGCCGAGTGTGGAAGCTCCTGGAATGGGTGGGGCGGGGATGGAAATGCCCGGCATGGAGGTACCGAGCATAGAAACGCCCGATGTGACCATGCCGGCCATGGAGGTACCCCCAGTGACGGCGGGCTTGCCAGATCTGAGTGGACTGTCAATGGCAGCAGTGTTTGCCAACAGCTTTTCTGAGCTGACAGGGCAAGCTCTGTTACGAGAGTTGCCGTGCCCGGTGATGTTTTGCCAGGCGTCGTCTTCAGGTAACTGAGGAGGAACTGGTGCCGATCCGGATTACGGATCCTTGAAATCACCTTCCGTCACGGCGTGGTTGTGTTCAACCCGATCTTGGCCAAAGTCACCGCTGGAAGGCGTGCCGGTGGTCCCGTCTTCTTCACGGAACTTGAATTCCATACGAAGTTTGGACCAGCTCAGCGTGTATGAACGCGATGACAGTGCATTGGCATACCCGTCAACGGATGTTTCTTGAAGAATCACTTCCGTCATTTGGATCACTTTGTCTTCGTGGGGCTTGTTATCCGTTGAACCACCTTCTTCGGACAGGACCACGATCTTCACGTCGTCGATGTGAGTGCCAAGTGCGGCAGCTTTCAGCAGCAGGAAGTCTGATTGGTCTTCTGGCTTGGAGATGGTAACGTCTGACCAGGCAGTGAAACCATCATTGCCACCGTAAATGGCACGGTCTGCGTTGATGTGCTTGCCGACGGAAAATGCGTAGCTGTCGAGATACATGCCATCCTTGTACTCTTCGACCTT
The DNA here is from genome assembly GCA_002724245.1 of Planctomycetaceae bacterium. GTDB lineage: Bacteria > Planctomycetota > Planctomycetia > Pirellulales > Pirellulaceae > UBA9264. Next base: position 44,316 of record PBOG01000177.1, on the reverse strand, counting down.
GCAATTACCTTTAATACCTGTGGCCAACATGATGATATTGCTAGGCATCTATACGCTCTCCTGAACTCTTTGATTAGTAGAATGGGGATAAAGGGGGTTGCTGGTGCAATAGGAAGTATAGGGTGTGTGGGTGGTTTTGTAAACAAGTGTCGTGTGCGCAGGTTTTTAATTTAGTGGAATAATGGGCGCCGAGGTCGGTTGTTTTTGCGGTGTTTCGGAATGGAGCCAGGTGCTCCATCCCAATCGACCCCAGCTGCCGTTTGTGGCAAGTTGCCACGGGGCCATTTCGGTTTCAGCGAGTTCGGGTTGCAGCGAGAATTCCAGTGCGCTGCCGCCGTACAGGCGGGTCAGTTCACCGAGCTGCAGGTGAGTCGGTTGACCGGGCATTAATTCCTGGAATTGCTGCCGTGTCAGCGGCCCGAGCACGATCCGACACGAACTTCGCAGGTCCCACACGCGCGTGCCGAGAGTGAAGTCAACTCCTAGTCTTGCGTAGCGACTCCGGCCAGGTTGTGCGCTGATTCGTGACTGATCCGTTGTTGACAATTGCAGCCATTGGCCTTGGAATTGACGGACCTTTGTCGGCGCCGAAAAGTACTCTTTGATGAGAGCCTCCATGCCGTTGGCGGAACGGTTTCCATGCAGGAACAAGCTGGCATAAAAGACCAGGTTGTGGAGCTTCAGATCACGCCATTGCTGTGGCGTATGTGCAAGTCCCACCAGACGCTGGAGACAGTGGCCGAGTGTATCGGAATCGTCCCGTGTGAATCGTCTCCGAGTCTCAAAGTCATAGGTGGTCTGGTGTTTCCCAAGCGTTTTGAAAAGCAGCTGTTGGACACGTTGATGGAATAGATCAAGCAGGGCCTGGAGGGCCTGATCGTTGTTGCGGCTTCGGCTGGTGACCTCCTGCGTGAAATAGTCAGGCAGCACTCCCGTGGCACCGATTAATGCCAAAGGTGTGCTGGTAACCTGGAAGCGTTGTTGACCCTGGTTCCACTCTACCGAAGAAATCGCCTGCCCGTTAAATCCGAGAGACTTGTCGGAACCAAAGAGAATAGTGTCACGGCGGCTCGGGTCCGTAGTTGGAGACGAATCTACCTCGTCAGGGTACAGAGTGGTTGTTAGCTCTAACAATCGCACAACTTGAAAGAAATCAAACTGAGTGGTGCGATTCAAGACGCGATCGATCAGAGCACTTGCGTGCCGTTCCTCGGTGGCCACCGCTTAAGTTCCTTGCGTTGTGGAGTTGTCAGGACGAGGCTGGAAAAAGAGTTAATCGATGCGTACAGGCCCAGGAAGTGTTCCCATACGCTGGCAAACAAAAACAAGCCGACACCAATGAACGCGGGCTCATCGAGCTCCAGTGTGGTTTCAATACCCTGTGCAAAGCCGATGGGTGAGACCAGGCCACCGTCAGTGCGTCGTATCTCTGAATGCGAAACAGTGCGTGCCACGACACGTTGTGTTGTCAGTGAGAGGATACCCTCGAGAGGAAACGCATCTGTCGGGCCTCGGTAAACATCGTAGACACGCAGGAGTTCCCGCATGACTTGGGCACCGTCGGGTCCATCAGAGATGGAAAGGTGGTTTAATGCCAGCATGGAGGCCAGACGCCACGGCAGTTGGTGATCTTCAAATGGGCGTCGGGTAGTGGAGAATGGCATCAAGCAGGAGCCCTGCTGGACCGGGCCTCCTTCGACCAGTTGCAAGTAGGGTTCGCCACCGCCGAAAGGCAGTTGGGCAACCCAGTCGCGATTACAGCAAGTCGTTTCAACCGAAACGACAGTGTCGGTCGATGTCAGTGGGTTCAGTTCCAGATCCACGAGCGACAACTGTAACTCCGATCCTGGGAGAATGGCGTTGTCCATGGCTTGTGCAGTTGTTCTCGTCGCGTGCCAAAACCAACGGGGTTGATTGTTCTGAGTGGAGTCATGGGTAAGTGAGTACAGCGGGGAGACTTCGTGTTGTTGCCCCTGCTCATCGATCATTGTGACCTGGTCGATCGAGTAAATTTCGTGCGCCTCGCTGAGTCGGCCATCGGGGATCACCGGCTGCTGCGCATGCTGGTGATTGATGCGGATCGGTTCAGCAGTTACCGGGAACAGGTTGGTGACGGGGGTACACCCAAGCTGAAATGTGTCCGCAGAGATGAACCGTTCGAGGCTTTCCATGCGTTGACTGAAATAGAAATGCAGGTAGAAGGCGTTGTGTTGCCATGTTTCGAGATGTGTTTGCAGCCCGTCACAGTCGAAAAACAGGAACTTGTCGGGGAAGGCAAAGTACTCGGTAAGGAGTCGGTATGCGGGCGGTATCCGCATCGAGTGCGGTAGCATTTCTTCGTCGGTGGAAAATCCCACCGGTCTTACACATTCCTGGCTGAGCAGGTGGAGTGGCTGGTGTTCTTCAGAGCCTGCGACTGCGACTGCGGTCAGCCGCGTAAACAGCATTTCGTACAAGGCGTGGACATGCTGGCGTTGCCCATGCAAGAAGAATCGCAACGAAGATAAGTTCTCCATGTCGGCAGCAGTCAAACCGGGGTCCCGGCAGACGAACTTCATTCGCAGTAGCGATTGGTATTGTTCTTGAGGTAGATTGTCCGGCACTGGGAACGGAGGGGGAAGGAGACGCGCCTCAGAGAGTGTGATTGGCCAAAGGTTGACTGGATAGGCTGTGCGAAAAGAACAGGATGTCTCAGCTATCGGCGCGCTCGCTAGTTCCGCGTGGCGAGGGATCACGTGGCCTGCAGCGAGTTGATTCTCGGCCTCTTCCAACTCGAATCGTACGATTGTGGCCGGTGGGAGAGGGGCGAGTAACTGAGGGTGCAGAATGTCCAGGAGTGAACGTGCAATGACCGGGTGGTCGTCGTCAAGCCGCTTCTGTAGACGCGCGGTCAGGAAGGCGAAAGCCTCGACCAGGCGTTCGACGTGGGGATCGTCACTGCCTGAGCTACCCATTCGCAGTTGGCTGGCGACACGCGGGTAGGATTGAGCGAAGCCATCGCCTAGTCGGCGGAGGTAAGCCAGTTCGTCGTTATAGTAGCGGAGCAGGTCGTCCATCAATCGAGGTCCTGCTCTTCGATGCGTTGCTCACGGTCAGCCACGATAGCCAACGTCTGTATTCCTTCTTGCGTCGTGTCACTCCATTCTGCTTGTACTAGAAAACGCTGGGAACCATTGTTGGGTGTGGTTCCGGTGTCTTGCACGACCTGTACGTTTTGCAGTCGTGGTTCGTGCGTTTGAAGCTGTGCTGTGATCACTTCCGACAAGGTGTCGTCGTTACGCTCTCCCACGGCCGGCAGTCCGTAGGTTAGTAAGGACCTGTGCAGTTCCGGGCAGTCGTCTGGCAGTGGTCTGGAATACCTGCTGGTATTGAGTAAGGACAGGATGTCGGATGTGATAGACGGAGGCAATTTCGCGGGGCCCCGATTGAAGCGAGTGGCTTTAATGGAGGCGTTGTTGGCAGGGGGGGGCGAAGTACCGGACAGTTTGTCCAGAATAGTCTTTGCCACTTGGCCAGGTTTGTGTCTGGAAATGGGATTAGTGGTCACGGTACGATTCGTAGATAAGGTTAACTGGGGGACACTGTCTGACGCTGTGCTGTCAGTAGTTATTTGTCCGGGTAGTGGAGCCTTGCTCCCGAGTTGCGCTGGGCAAGTCTATTCGGACATTGGGAAGCTGATGTTGCTGGATGCCGTGTCCAAGTGTGTCTGATGGTTGGTCGTCATCTGACTCTAGTGTAATTGCCCGTGATTCCTGGTGATCAACTTCCCAGGGATAAGGGTTGGTGGCTGGCCGATTTGAGCTGAAACTTGACTGCCAGACGCTGATGCAAGTCGTGTGGTTGTATTTCCACACGGCAAAGATAGGTCCCCGGGTGGGATTCCGATTTGTGAACTTGAACAAACGCGTCCTTGAGGGGTTGTTTGCGCCGTTCTGCGGGGGTCGGGTTCGGGTCCGCGCAGGTGTAGGCGCCAAGCCATGTGTGAATTGAGGCTTGGACGTCATCCTCTGAGAGCGCGCTGCCAATGAGGTCGCGTGCGATGCGTTTGATGTAATGGGCAAACCGGGAAACGGCAAGAATGTGATAAAGCTGGATGTCCAGGAGTTCCGTTTGCATTGCAATGGAACTTCGGTGTTGCGTCATGGCGCTGATGTTTGGAGCGGACTGGACCATGACGTCCGGGGTGTACTTGCAATGTCGCAGGCAGGTAAACCCTGACTCCGCGAGTTCTTGTGCTGTCGGATCAGGTACGACCCACTCAATGGGTGGCAGCGGCCAGTCCGGGTCAGAATGGTGAGTCAGCCACGGCAAATTGGAAAGTACACCCCGACGTTCGTCATCCTGTACCGGTCCAAGGAAATCGTCAAACCACCCGGTTTCACCGTATGATCTGGCTACGACCGCAGCGAGCGCGAAGGCTGCATTACACCACAAGTAGTCGGCCGGTTTTGAACAATGCTCGGTAAACAAGAACTCCGATCCAGGGGTCGTCGCTCTGCTATACGGTGGGCGAATCAGAAACCGTGGCATTGCAAGGCCGAGGAAGCGGGCGTCCGGACTGGCGCACCAGCTTTGCCAGTCGAGGTATTCTTTTTGCGAAAACGTCTGTCGCAGATTGATGCCACGTTCCAGGCTGGGAATGTCGTCTGCGCCAAACATCTGAGGCGTAACGCCCAGGATCAGTGGTGCAAAAGCAGCAGCTGCAGTTCCTGTCAGCTGACGGACGAGGGAGAGCGTGTCGACCGATTGCTGCGGCAGATGCGAGATCTCAAAGTCACCAACGAGTAAACCGAAAGGACAGCCGCCGGGGCTCCCGAATTCCGATTCGTAGATGTGCTTGAAGATTCTCGTGTGATCAAACACGATCGTGCTTTGCGCATCGCGAGCGAGTTCTTTCCACGACACGTCCAACGCGTGGACTTCGATTTGACGGTACTGGGCGACATTTTCAATCAGATAGGCGAGCCCCCGCCAACTGCTTTCCAGTTTCTGCAGCGGCGAGGCATGGAGAAGTTCTTGTAACTGGGCTTCTAGTAGTTCATCGATCTCCGCCAGCGTCTCTTGAATCCAGCCTGCAAACTGTGAGGAGCTGATCGAATTCAACTCCAAAGCGTCGGGGCCAAACCATGTGGTGAGTATTTCAAGCCATGTCGTTTCTGCATCGGGAGACGTTGTTCCGCCGGCCTCGTCCAGGACGTGCGCGAGCAGGTGGTCGATGCGTTGTGAGACGGTACCAGGTGCGACCATCGATTCAATCAGGGATTCTCGGGGTGAGCGCCAGTGCGAGCGCGCTGGCGAGATTAAAAAAGCCGTTCACGGTGGCTGATCCTCCGTGAACGGCTGGTGTTGTACATTAAGGTGTCGCGATTTTCGGCGACCTCTCGATCCTAGGGAATGGCAGCGACCAGACGGATTGAGGTCGAAAGCTCTTCAAGCTGTAACCAGGGACGGACCCAGGCCACGGCCTGGAAACTGCCTGGCCGTCCAGGTATTTCTTCCACAGAAATACTTGCCGCAGCTAGTGGGTAACTAGCCTTGGTGAGCGCGTCAGGAGACGGGTCGGCTGAGACATACGCGCCGATCCATTCGTTCAAGGAACCCGTCACATCGTCGAGTTCCATGAAGCTGCCGATAAGGTCACGTGCGATCACTTTGAGGTAATGTGCAAATCGAGAGCTTGCCATAATGCAAGGCAGACGCGCGGAGATGGCTGCATTTGCGGTGGCATCGGGTGTGCTAAGGATCGCCGGACGTTGTGTTGTCTGGCCACCGAAGAACACCGCGTAATTCGTGTTCTTGTAGTGAGACAACGGCATAAAGCCCAGGTTGCTGATTTCCGCTTCGCGACGATCTGTGATCGCGATCTCGGTGGGACATTTCAAGTCAATGTCACCGTCATCAGTCAGGAAAGTGTGGGCCGGCAGGCCTTCCACCTTGCCTCCACCCTGCGCACCGCGAATTAAGGTGCTGAATCCGGTTTGCGCGAATGCCTCGGTGTGGCGTTGCGCCAGAACCCAGGCTGCGTTCATCCAGGTGTAGGCATCGTGAGCGACTGGCAGGGCAGTCTTGTTGTCGTCCGTCAATTCCACTTCTTCGAAGTGAAAATCCTCGACGGGTTTTGTGTTGTCACCGTAGGGGAGCCTGGCCAATACGCGCGGCAGGCAGAGCGTGACGTATCGTGAGTCTTCCGATTCGCGAAACGCACGCCATTGGGCGTATTCCACCGACTCAAAGATTTTGGCCAGGTCTCGCGGATTGGAGAGTTCCGACCAGTCCTCCATTCCAAACATGCTGGGGCCGGCTGAAGAAATAAAGGGTGCAAACGCCGCCGCGGCCAGGCCGGAAATTTTTTCCAGCAAGCCAATGTCTTCCGGATGGTTACGGAAGTAGTAGTCGCCTACCAGCAGGCCATACGGAGAACCGCCAGGAGATCCGTATTCTTCTTCGTAAACCTTCTTGAATAATTTACTCTGGTCAAACTCAATCGCGGTCGACAGGTCCTTGTTGAGTTCGTCTTTGGAGATGTCAAGCGCCCGAATGACCAGCCGCGAACTGACTTCGGAATTCGATAGTAAATGAAACAGGCCTCTCCAGGCCGCTTCCAGCTCTTGGAACGCAGGTTCGTGCAGGATCGCCGCAAGTTGGCGAGAAATTTCCCCGTCGATCTGGTCCATCGCTGCTTCTAATGCTTTGGTCGCGCTACTCTCAAACGTGACGACGCCAGCCAACGCCTGGTCGACGAGGTTCTTGAGCAACACATTGGAATACTCAGGATCTGTCTGGGGAATTACCGCCAACGCTTGTTCCAGTAGTGTGGTTTCACCGGCCGTTGCCATTCTGTTTATCTCCTGAAGCTGTATCTCTTGGGCTAGTTATTGACTTTGTTAGTAATTTTTGAAGCTGAATTTGACGAGCAGTTGCTATTCCGCACTACCCTCTCCTGCAGGTTCTGAGCCACCCTCTTCAGCAGGTTCTGCGCCGTCCGCTGTTGTGTCAGCTTCCGCGACACCGGACGCTTCTAAATCACTGGCAAGTCGCTGGATGTCGTCTGGGCTCTGGAGCGTTTCGCTCAGCAGGGCTTCAAGCTCTTCGGACCGATCCAGGCGGGTCAATAGATCTCGCAAGCGATTGCGAGCGTCGAGGAGTTTTTTCAGCGGGGCGACCTGGTCGACAATGCCCGCCGGTGAAAAGTCGTCAAAGGACTTGAATTTGAGCGATACGGGAATGGTGGAGTCGTCATCGGCCAGGACGTTCTTCACGTTGAAGCTGGCTTCGGGAGCGACTTTGGACAGATATTCACCGAAAGTATCTGGATCAATCGACGTGAACTTGCGATCGCCCAGGCTCTTGTCCGGCGTCTTGGTTCCGGAAAAATTGGCCATGACGCCAACGACAAAGGGGAGTTCTACCTTTTCCTTGGCTCCCCCGGTTTCGACGTCAAAGGTGATGTGGACGCGAGGCTTCCGAACCCTGGAGAGGACGTGCTGTGTACTTTGAGCCATCAATGACTTCCTTCAGCGATAAGGTATAAATCGAATGATTGAAAGGGTTTAGAGGTTGTTGTTGATGAATGCGTGACGGATGAGGCGGTTGTTTGGGTTGCTGTGATAGTGTGGGTCTGGTGGGGTATCTGAGTTAAAAGTGTAAAATGGGACCTGCCGGCAATCAAGGTTTTAATGGGAAAAGTTACGGCATTTCTGCTGCGATTCAGGCCCGGGCCCGAAGCAGAGAATGGGGCGGTAGCGTTCTCCGACAGATCTGGCTGTCGCGCACCCCTCACGGCAGTGTCAGGTAGATCCGTGTGCGCGTGGTGCCCCCCGCCTGAATGGTCACCTGGACGGTCCCTTGGCGAAGTCCACGGGATGCTGTCAGGCGGTAGTTTCCCGGTGCCACGTTACGGAACTCAAATCGACCCTGTGTATCGCTCCGGATACTCTGCCCATTTTCGAGCAGGATGTAGCTGTTTGCGATTGGCTCCCCCGTCCCCAACAGTACAGTTCCGGAGAGGGTGCCCGTTTCAGCCAATCGCACGGTTCTCCGGACCAAGGGTCCGCGCAGCTGCTGGGGACCGCTGGAGTTAGTGGGAGAAGCTGGGGCGTTCGCTGCAGGTGGTTCACCAGAAAGCCTGGGAGGACGGGGAATTAACGTGACAGTTCGCGCGAAAACGGTGATTGGTCCCGCGGGCAGACCCTCTGTTGGAATGGTCACGATGGAGTTTTTCCGAACGGCGCGTGGGGGTTGGCCCATGGCTGGCTTGATGGTTTCTTCGGGACCCAGTTGACCGTCACCATTACGATCGATTCCGTATTCAAGTCGGCTGACGATTTGTTCCAGCCCAGCGGGGATTTCAAGTGCCATTTGGATGGGGGTGCCCGCTGCGTGGGCGTATTCTTGGGGGGGCGCAATAACTTTTAGTGGTGGCCCCGTCTTAAGGAGAAAGAGCGGGACTGTTGCACTCCTGGTCTCTGCACCAGAGATCGCTTCGACGATGACCACGCAGCGTCCGGTCAAACCTGTGACATCGACGTCTGCTTGGATATCGCCCATGGTGGAAACGACTTTCCATTGCTCCGGGCTGGTTGTGGCATGTAGCGTGAGCTGCTGCTGGCGGCCTTTGAAATAGATCTTCTTGAGTTGGAGTTCTGCATCGTCAATCTGGTGGTTGCGATTGAGGTCGATTCCCATCCGTACTTCTACATCCTTGGGCGCATCCACACGAAGTTGAAGTGGTAGTGTACGTTTGCCATTTCGATATGCGAACACTGCGTGGTTGGCCTTGCCGTCAGCAGCGATGGTGATCGATCTATCGGGTTGTGCCGTGAGCTGTTGGTGGGGAAAGTAAAAGCGAAATGCTCGAGGGATTCCCAGGACGGAAATGGCGAAGGATTGTTGCCACTGGGCAGGGTCTGCGAGTATGGCATTCAAGTGGACCCTCATACGCTCGTCAGAGAGTACCGCCTCGTTGATTCCCGAAAGGCTAGTGGCCTCGGTCGAGGGTGCGCTTTGGGTGAATTGAGACAGGGTGGCGACGGTCTGGAGCGGGATGTCTCCTTGGTGGACATTGGTGAGTTGAGCCCTGATCTCGCCCACATCGGGAGCGAATGCCATTTCTGCCCGAAAGCACTGCCATGGATCGAGCTGTTTAATGGAAAGTTGCTTTTGGTCCAGCAGCCGATCACCATCAAACAACCGCAGGTCCAGATGTTCGCCGGCGATTGGTACCCGCAGGTTGTCAGGCCGCTGGACCGGCTGAACACTGCTGGTTTCCGCGCTGTAGGCGTACGTGATCTCAGTCGTCTGGTTGCCATCGTCAAACTCTAATCTGAGCGGTCTCGTGCTTGCCTGACGATTGGTCACCGAAATCGTGATGGGGGCAGTTTGATTGGGAAGCAGTTCGAGCGTTTCCGAACGCAAACCCAGGTCTGGCAAGGTCAGGTTGATTTCGGCGGCAGGAGATGTAGTGTTGTTCAGCGAAATCGGCCAGGGAAACCAATGGCTGCGCGTCGCAGGAGTTTCGATGCGGGCCGCCAGCATTCTCGTCGAGGCTGTCTCTTTGCGGGATGCTTCACGACGGCTGGCGGAGAACACGAATTCTCCTGCAAAATCAGTCCCGATGCGAAGTCTCTGCAGGGGAATGCTGAGCTGATGTTGCTCAGTTGCCTCAACCTGAATCGGGCGGCTTTGGTGGTCTCGTACGGAAAGGCTAAGGGATTCCGGGCCCGGAAACCAGCTGAGTACAAGTCGAGTGTCCGCCGAGATTTTCAGCAATGGATCTGGCTTGATGACAAACGCGTGTGTGGTTCGCTGCCCAGGCGGTACATGGAGGATACGTGTGGTCTGCATCGTGAAGGGGCCACGGCGTATGGTATTGAGGTCGTTTTCCAGAGCGTACTGCGCCAGCTGTGAAACCGACGTCGGCACAGCAGCCACTGTCTCTGGTAAACGCTCGGAAACCGATTGTTGCGCTAGTTCTCTGGCTCGTCGTGTTTCTGTTTCAAAGGCGTTGGTAAGTTGTTCTTCAGCCTTGAGTGTTGTTTTACGAAGACGACGGTGACTGCCGGACCAGTAGGCTCGTGTCAGCAGTGTGAGGCGTTGTTGGAAGAGCTGCGTGGGGGGGCGATGGTGACGAAGTTGGCTGTCGCTGAACGCTCGAGACAATTTGGCGGTCCAATTGAAGATTGGGTGTCCGCGAAGTTGCCACCTTCCTTCTTTGGGCAATGCAGTGCGTGACGCAACGTTCAGGTATCTCGTTTGTCCTTGAAGATTGGTCAAGGAGAAAAGTTGCTGGCCCTCCATGTCAGCAAGTGGACCGTCGCCGGGGGCTGCGACCTCCAGGACCAGCTCATTCGTACGGTTGTCGTATTCCAAGTGACGGACCGAGATCATCGTTCCAGCTGCGGATAATCCACTGACCGCAAGGTTGCTCGAATCTGCCAGCGACGCGAACCAGTTGTTGAACGACGGTGGATTTGTGGCCGTTTGGGGTGCTACGGCCGCTGCTGCGTCCAAGCCATCTGCTTTCTGCAGGAATGTTTTGAGTTGCAGCAGCCATCCAGGGGCACGCCCGACAAGAGTGCCTGCTTTGGAAGGTGTTGCGTTTGACCGTTCTTCCAAAGGGGGTACGAAGGTTGACTCTTGCAGTAGTCGAGACCGCAGTGCTACCGGCAAATCGGGAAATCGCAAGGCTGCTTGATACCGGGGCCAGCTGTTTTCTTGAAGCGCGGTTTCAGCGTAGTCACGAAAGATGGCTTGGATCCTGGCTATTTGCTGATCTGCTGCTTTCAAGTGGGGCAGCGTCGGGGATCCGTGGAACGACAGGAGTGTCTCGCACAACATGCCCGTTTGTTCAAGCAGGATTTGCGTGTTCTGGCCCGACATTTCGTAGGCATGGGCGGACTCGACGGCGAACGGGATCAACAGAAAGTACTGCTGTACACGTGCCAGCTGCTGCGAGACTCCAGTGGTGCGTGCGTGCAGACCTGCGAGTTTTGCCAGGGCACTTCCCAGTTCTCGAAGTTGACGGTTGGCGTCACCTTCGACCCCTCGGATTTCACTGGTGGACCACTGAGCCCGAATGGCCTGGAGATCAGCGTTCAGCAACAATTCCAGTTCCGGTGGAAGAAGACGGTCAGGGGGGTCGAGTAGTTCTTTGTATGTTTGGCGGGCGGCCGGGGTGAGCGATTTATCCTGCTGCAGTACTGCCAGTGCGTCAGCTGGCGTCTTGCCGTCAGGTTGGAGCTGCTCAGATGTCCGCTGGAGGACCTGATCAAAGTGGTCGAGCAGGGGGATGACCTCTGCGCTGAGGATGCGTTGTGAACTCGCAGGAAATCCAGAGATTAACAATCTTTCGGCGCGTAGGAGCCAATGCTGAAGACCGCTCCAGCGGGTCGGCTGTTGTAGTACGGGCAGATAGGCCCCAAGTTTGTCCCTTCTGTTCCACGCTGCCACAAGTTGGCTTACAGTCACCTCGCGCTCGTCAACGGTCACGGATTGGCTGGGAGGCGAGGCTGGTGTGGTGTCGCCATTTGTTGGGGGATCGGTGCTGACTGCTGCACTGGCGCTGCCACTGCGGGGCGGGGCGGGCCTGGCAATCAGGTCACTCAGCGCGAAGTCGGGCTGGACTGCGCTAATACGAAAGTCGCCCCCGGTTCGGGGAGACGCCACCCACATAGTGGATCCGTCGACGGTTTGTATCCGCGTCTGGTCAGCGGTGATGCCTGGAAGTCCAGTCATAAATGACAAGAGATCACTTGCCATGATATACCCGCCAGGCGGCTCTGAAGCGTGCTGTGTGGCCGGGCCGCCGTGCAGCGCGTAGGCCACTTTGATCGCAAAAAGGGAGTAGGCGAGTTGTGAGTGAAGCCAGACTGGTGGGCCAGTTTCTGTCTGGCAGAGCATCGAGATTCCTGGGTTCCATACCTTGGGCGTGTCGAAATAGGTTTCGAGGAAATCGCCGACTCCTGCGGTAATGTGGTTCTCTGGCAGTCCCAGACGGAGATCACCCTGGAATTGGGAAAGGTCAAGGATCAGGAGGACACGGTTCACTTTGCCCTCAACTTCGATCAGTTGGCCGAGTTCGGTAAGCAGCTCAGTCAGTGCGTACCCACGACTAGCGGCACTGGGTGAAGTTCCAGAAGAGAGCAATTCAATGTCGGGTGAACCATCGGTTGGATCACGACGGACAACCGCAGGCGCCTGGAGATAGAGCACGAGAGTCTCGTGCTGCTGCAGACGGTGTTTCAGATTTATAAAGAAGTCGCGGTAATCTTCCCGCTTGTTTGCCCTGAGTCGTTCTGTAAAGAGGTCAGGACCAGCTGCTTTGTTCGCATGCACTTCTTCAAACAGCTGGAAATCGTCGGGGGCAAAGGACAGTGAGTTGCTTGTGGCATCGCCGGACCAGGTAGTTGTGATGCTGCGAATTTCGACGGCGCGCCCAGGAGCGTGAAGTCTCCAGACTCGGTAGAAGAGCGCAGCAATGACCAGCAGAACAGCTAGACACAAACACCACTGGAACCATCCCGGTATCAGTTCAGTTGGCGTTGGGGCCCCATTCCGCGCGGTCAGATAGCGCGGATCTGCGCGGGGACCCGCAGCATCTTGCTCCGTGTCGGGGGGGAGCGTCGTTGGTTGGTCAAGTTTCATGTGCCGGGAGTTTCACATCCACAAACGGAAGAGTGGGTGGAAGGCCTGAAAATTCGACGATCGCATTCCAAGCGAATGGCAGAACGGTCTGTGAGCGCTGGAATCATGGCTGAGCGGCACGTTTTCTGGTGTCTGGCCGCGGCCAGCAGTTGATGGCGCTGGCCGGCCGTTGTCATTTTCGTGGTTTTTCACAAGCACCGGGTTGAGGGGGCTCGATCGGCGAACCATGGCAATCACCTAGAGTGGCGGGTTCAAGCGACTCCAGCTGACATAAAACTCCACAAATGTGAGTATAAATCAGATTGTGGATGTATGGGCAGTGTGGAAAATATAAGTTGTCTAGGTAATATAATACTGTCTGTATACAAGAAAACTACGCAGAGCAGTCAGTGCTTGTCGGTCTCGCTAAGCCCGCGCAGCGGGCTGCAGTGACCGGAAATTGAATGGATTAACTTCATATGAAGACGCACCAGGTCTGCTGGCATGAGGGAATGCTGGTCCTGCCACAGCATTTTCAGCTCGCGGAAGAGAACATCCGGGATTGGGTTACAACCAGTTTTGACTGGGTGCAGAACTACTCTCACGGTATTTGGCGCATGGAGGTGAATGAGGCCGCACTGGGAAATTTCGAGATCCGGATCCCCGTTCTGGAGGCCCGACTGAAAGATGGGACGCTAATTTCCATTCCGCAGAATGGGGAACTCCCCGTACTTTCCGTTCAGGAGGAGTTTCAGCAACACGACTTCCTCTATGTGTATCTGTTATTGCCAAATATCCAGGTAGGACGTGTCAATTCTTCGCATGGGGCGAGTACGGTCGGTTTAGATCAGCGGTACGTTGCGGGACCGCTGCAGGTCGACGAGCTTAATGCGGGGGGGAATCGCCGTGAAGTGGATGTCTACCGGCTCAACTTGTCGCTTTCGACGCAGTCTGAACTGGTGCCGCCCGCTGGATTTGAATCCCTGCCAATTCTCAAGCTACGTCGCTCGGACAAGCCGGGGGCGACTCCGGAGATTGACAAATCCTTTATCCCCCCACTACTGAACAGTAGTAGCTTTTCTGGGCTGCATGAAGACATCCTGGTGGCTGCCTGCTCCCAGATTGGGTCATTTGCGCGGGAACAGGCCGAGAAACTAACAACTTTGGGCAGTTGGGATGCTGCTCAGTCTCCGGAATTTTTGAAAACCCTGCTGCAACTCAATGCGGCGAACGGGTGTTACCCTTACCTGCTGAAGCTCATTGAATCCAGGGCGACACACCCATTCCTCTTGTATAGCGAGCTTTGCCGCCTTGTGGGTGCGTTGGCCTTCATGCTCCCGGATTGGCAGCCACCGTTATTGCCGCCCTATGACCACGACAGTTTGGGGGAGGTATTTCGTGCGGTGCATCACGAGATCAATACCGCACTGCAAGCTGCCAGTGGGGCTCACCGTGTTGTCCGGTTCCCTTTCGCAGGCACCGGAAGCTGGTTGGAAGTGAGTCTGGAGGATACCTGGATCGAGCAGGATGCGCAGTATTTTTTGGGGATTACGAGCGAGTTACCGGGAGAGACACTGGACTTGTTGTTTGCCGAGACGCACCTCGACTGGAAGCTTGGTGCGAACCAGACGATTACGCAGATCTTTCAGAATGCTGAGCCAGGGTTGCAGTTGCGCCGACTGACAACGAAACTCGCGGTCCTGCCCCGAATAGACGGGGTAACCTATTTCCAGATCAATGCGACGGGGCGGTATTGGGACCAGGTTCGTGAATCGCTGACATTGGCAATGAAAGTAAACGACCGTTTGGTGGAAGGTAATTACGTGGGCAAGAATGCGATTACGGTAATCGACCGTGATGGTGCCCAGAATTCCATGCAATTTGATTTATTTGTGGTGCTCGATGGATGAATCATTGCGGGATCGAACAACGAGAACCATTCATACGGTCCTCAGCCTGTTAGAGCAGGTCGTGGATCCGACGAGTGACACAATGGAATTGGGTGTCTTGCGTCAGCTCGTCAAGGCGCGTTTAGGCCAGTTTGATGTTCGTGGGCCTTTCAGCCAGGAATTTGCGTTGGCGAAGCGGGCGCTCGTATTCTGGATTGATGAATTGTTGTCGAACGCACCTTGGGAATATGCCCAGCAATGGCGAAATGATTCGCTTGAATTTGAGCTCTATGGAACGCGGGATCGGGCAACGCTGTTCTTTCGCGACGCGGAAATTGCGCGCGGGTTGACGAGTACTGGGGCACTAGAGGTTTTCGGGTTATGTGCTGCCCTCGGTTTTCAGGGCATTTATCGATCCGGGAGCCTGCAGGCAGATGAGTGGATTGGCCAGGTCGATGCGGAGGCGAGTCGTTTGGCTCAGACCGAGGCCGCCAGTCGCGGTGAGTATGTCGATTCGTCACCTAACCTGCCAGCCAGTGGAGCTGGTCTGCCCGGCTCGTTACCCGAATGGATGGCCGCCGTGTTCTTGCACATCAGCGGGGATCCGTTGCCCGGATTCCAGCCGGTCAGTCCCTCAGATTCGGCTCGAGATGCACAACCGCTGAACAACGTGACGAGTGCGAAACGCTGGTTGATCGTGTCTGGTGCGTTGGTTGCGACGTCCTTGTGCGCATTGGCGTTGGTGAGTATGCGGTCTTAATCAAGGATGTCGTTGTGGCCAAGAAGCCAAACCCACAGAAACAATTCAAGAAATACAGCAAACTGGCCAAAAAGCCGACTGGCCCAGCTGCGATCAAATTCTATCTGAGTCTACCGTTTTCTGTGGCGGGGCAGACGGTCAGGAAGTGGGTGACTGGCCGGTTGTCGAGTCGTGCCAGTTGGGCAATGGAATTGACCACGGTCGGGCTGGGCATCCTGTTGGCGGTGTGGCTGAACTATCGATTGCATTTGGATGCGGATGTCGAAGGTCCATTGTGGTTGCGGAAGTGTTGGCTGGGTGCGATGGTCGGGTTGGTCTATTTGACTGGCCGACTCACCTGGTTTGTCTGCAAACTGTTCCCGCGTACGATTTCCCAGTTTCCGGATATCCAGGCATCTTTTGATTTGATTCGGATGAACGCCGCAGCCGCCGACGTCTCTCTGGAGACGACTCCGTTGTTCCTCTTGCTGGGAACGAATCGTGGAATCGATACCGCGGCAGCGACCTCTTCGTTTATCGCAGACTCGCTCGACGTGAGCGAGCAGGATGTGCCTGTACATATTCGTGGCGATAACGAAGCAGTGTGGGTTTCGCTTCCAGAAGTTTCCGCTTTGAGTCAGCAGGTTGACAGGTGGCATATGGCGGAAACACATGGAGTCGCGGGGAAGCGTTCTTTTGACGCGAATTCGATCCGGATGACGAATGCGGGCAAGCAGGAATGCTATCAACGGATGCGTTATTTCGCGCAGCAGTTGCGGGCTTTGCGAGGTGGTGTCATTCCGGTGAACGGTATTGTGATCGTGGTGCCATTGGAATGGGTGTTGAATCCAGAGTGTTCAGGATTTCTCGAAGCGCTCAAGATCGATCAGGTTGCCTTGCAGCGCGTTCTTGGGGTGAAGTGCGAGTGTCTTCTGGTGTTTGAGGGGATCGAGCAGTTTCCCGAGTTTCAGTCGTATATGGACCAGTTTCCGGAAAGTGCGCGTCAGCGCCGTTGTGGCTGCACACTGCCGGCGTTTGCTCAATTGGTGCCGGAAGATTTCGCCTCGCTACATCAATGGTTGTGTGGTTTTTTCCGGCAACAGGTGTACGGGTTCCTGGCGTCCAGTGGTTCCAATGCCAGGAACGGTGGTCTGTACCGGTTCTTGGATCTGGTCAAGCAGATGAAGCATGGGTTTTCCCGTCTGATGACAAATATGTATCCGGAGGATCTGGTTGAGTCGCTTTACCTGGGCGGTGTCTATTTTGCTGCGTTAAGTGATGGGAAACGTACGTTCTTTGACGGCGTGGCGGCCAAGTTGACGAGTAGCCATGACGACGTGGTCGGCTGGGCCCCATCCTCGTTGGCGCGCGACCGCCGATTCGGGTTGTTTGCCAAGGCCATGGCAGTGTTTTCTGTCACCCTTCTTTTTGTCGATGTGGCCTTCTTATTGGCGATTCTGAGTAATCTCATTCAGTGATCGGATTTCCATGGCACGCCGCCAGAAAAACAACCGCTGGAGAGCTCCCCGCCAGTCCGGAGGGCACACCGGGAGACCGACGCTGCTGCGTCGTTTGTCGTCTCCGTTGATTGTTGCCTGCTGGGTTTGCGTTGCTGTGGTGCTGGTTTATGTGTATTGGCTTCGCGCTCCTCGGCCCGAGGTTGGAATTCTCGGTGTCCACACAAAGACACCAGATCATCAGGCAATGGGAGTCGCGTCATGGGAGTTGGCGATTGATCAGCCTGGCTTTGCGTCGCCCGGTAATGCAGAGTTGTCGGGAGATGGAGGTGCACAACCACCCTCCGTCGCCGGGCGTTTGCAGGACGTTGTGGGCGAGTTGAAGGATTCGTCCGTAGGGATCTTTTACTACGAAGTGCCAGGAATCGTTGTCGCCGGACGTACGGGTGAGACGCAGCCCGTTTTGCTGCCTGACGATTGGCTTGAAGAACCAGTGGAACAAGAAGACTTCATCGCTCTGTCGACGAAATGTCACGAAGTACAAAAATGGCTCTCTGAGGGGGGCCCCGCAAATGGGCAAGGCGAAAACCAACGGTATGCCATTGTTGTGTTTGATTGTCAGGTGAGCTCGCAGCTGTGGGCGCGAGGTTTGTATGGACAGGATTTTGTGAAAGCCGCCAAAAGTTACCTGCGGCTTTGGCTGCAGGAATCGGAGATGCAGCGGACGATCGTTCTGATGTCTTGTGATGAAAATGAAGTGTCGTGGGTTGAGCCTTCCTGGGGAACATCGGTCTTCGGGAACTTCTTTCTCGAAGGGGTGCGTGGTGCCGCGGATGGCAGCATGCAACAGGCTAAGGATGAGCGCGTGTCTGTCGCTGAACTTTGCGAGTATTTGGCCACGGAAGTTGGCCAGTGGGTCCAGAGACACCGCTCAGCGAGGCAGGGAGTGGTGGTCATGCATTCTCCCCGCAGCTCGCCTGACGTGTGGGAGGACGTCTACCTGAATGCCTACAGGCCGGCCGTTTTGAATTCAGTGACGTCCCGGCAGGTTTCGTTGCCGAACGATGCGCAGCAGGTACTCCAGCAGCAGGAGGAGCATTTGGTAGCACTTGAGACCTTATGGACCCGCTGTTACACGCAATGGGATGTGTCACTCCACAGAGAGCAGTTGGACTCGCACCATTGGGTGCAGATTTTCCAGCACCTCCTCGACGCGGAATATGCCATACGGCACGGTGTGACACGTGGCATCGACGCGAGTCTTCGGGCTGCGGATCATCAGCTCACGGCACTCCAACGCCGTGGAACGGATCGCTGGGACGCGCTGTCGTACTCGTTGGCGTTGGAGCAGCTGGTTACCCAAAATCAGCACGGGTTGAATGATGTTCCGGCGGTGGATTTACCGGATGGAGACGAGGCAAAGGACGAGGTGCCTGGCGGGAGTTCCAGTGCTGTGTTGGGGGCCGGCGACGCCGAGGTGCCTGCTCCAGTGCCACCAGAGACAGGCGGTTGTGGTGATGACCTCCAGCAGAATACAACGGCAACAGAAGCCTCTGCCGAGACGCCTCAGCTACCAAAAGGCTCAGGTGGAAACGTAGCCACTGGCAGCGTTGGCCCAGGAGCGACGGAGACGGAAAAGGACGCTGCGAGCCCTGGTGAGAAGCCAGAGAGTGTACCGGGTGAATCGCCTTCACCAGTACCCGAGTCGGTTGGAGCCGGTGTCGCGTCTGCCGAGCAGAGTTCTCAGGTGCCTCCGGCAGCGGGAACGCTACCCGGCGAAGGTGTGACGCGGGATCCAGCGCAACTCGTGGCCGACTTCATGCAGAATCAGCTGTCTGCCCAGCAGGTCTTCGACCGAGTGGAGGGCCTGGAGGTACTGTTGCCGGCTGAGCTTGAATTTCTGGTGATGTCTGTCGCAGGACGCGTCCCGGAGATGGATGAGTCGGCATTACGAGCAGACGATGATGCGATCCGCAAGGTCCTCCTGAATCGCCTCCTGCTCGAGAAAACCTGGTGCATAGCAGGAGGTTTAGCGCCCTATGTGACGAAATGGATGGAGTCGCCGACGCTGGCGGCTGACCAATTGCAGAGAAGAGACGAAGACCTGCTCTGGAATGTAAATGACATTGCTATCGAAACAGGTGACGCTCCTGCCGAGCCATTGATGCCACTGCGAGGACTCTCGTCTGTCATGGGGCAGGCGGGAATGGCGTTGCAGCAGTGGAAACGCTCGCTCGCATTGGCGCCGTTTCTGATGCGATTGAATTTGGAGCAGCCGTCGACTGATACCGATGAGGTGTCCTCTCTGTTTTTGCAACGGATACGCCAGCAGACTCTCACTCAGTTTGGAAGTGTGGGGGAGCTGACGAGGCAGTTTCGCCGCCCCGTTGAAAATCACCGGCAGTGGGTGTCTCAGGTGGATTCACTGGGGAATCGATTGTCGGAATCGAATCGGCAATTGCAGATCGAAATGGCGTCGGAGTGTGAGCGAATTCTGGCAGCTGAAGTGGACGCACCTGGGCAGTGGCGGAGTATAGACAGACTGTTACGTTACCCGCTTCTGGCTGGGGGGGCGCCTGCTGACAGGGCTCTCAAAAGGAGGAAGCTGGTCAGTCGGATTCTGGAGGTGGGCAAGCAAAGTGAGCTTGCGGATGGGAATCCTCCGCAGCGCGTACCTGCTGCAAAGTCGCCAGTGTTGATGCAGTGGCGAGCCAATGAAGCGGAGTTATTGAGATTGTATGCAGGGTTGGACGGGAGCCGGAGTGCCGATCAGCAGTCGGTAGCCTCTCGGGTTCAGAATGACGACTTGTGGACCAACCTGGCACGCACCGTAATGCAGCAGGATGTGGCTGCCAGGATCTTGTTGCGATTTGTGGCAGGAAATGCGTCTGAGGCGTTTACTGTCGAGGATGTGGACCGCCAATGCAGGCAGTCGTGGTCGAGTTTTTATTGCCGACTTGCGTTGCGTCGGTTGGATGACTTTTGGGGCCGCCAGGTTAATGGCCGATTGTACTATCAGCGTATCTCGAATCGTTGTTTGAAGCAGGCTGCGGCTTTCCAGGACGGCAGCGAAAGCCCACTTTACCGAGTTGTCGAGGAACGCCAGCGGGCACTCAATAAGATTGTCTTGACGGCACGCTACCAGGACGCCGATAGAGCGGGGCTTGTTGAATATGTGCAGCATGTACCAGGAGTGCTGGGGAAGATTCAGGGCTCAGAATGGTTTGGGACCGATACGCGATCGATGACAGCGCGTCTGCAACTGGAACCGGGGTTTCCCGATGGGGTGCTGGCGTTGCGTGGTCCGGGAGTGGATGGCATCGAACGCGTGAGTGCCGATCCTGTGGGCGATGGACGGTCTCAGGTCAGGATCACGCTTCGCAGGAAACGTGTGGACGTGGCTTTCGACGAGTCCCTGGAGTTTGAATTGCGATATCGCGGCCATCGCTGGCCAGCGCCAGCGATGGTCAAGGTCGTGTCAGAGGAGGAATGGGGTGTTTTGAGGATGCGGCCTGGTGCGCCGGGGCCGGCGAGTTTGTCGGTTGAGCCCGCGCAGCGGGAACTGGCTAGGACGAGTGTGCTGTTTGTCCTTGATTGCTCGCGCAGTATGGCTCAGGGCCGTCGGATGGAGACGTTGATCGAGACACTGGATCAATTTGCACAGTTAGTACAAGGAAGTCAGATTCAGGTTGGCGTGCGACTATTCGGACACCGGTACGAGTGGCGGACCGATGATGCCGATTCCGAATTGCAAGCGCGACAGGATTCCGAGCTCAAGATGGATCTCAAGGACTTCGACTCGGCGGCGTTGATGGAGTTCAAGGAGCTTGTCAGGAACCTTGCGCCGCGTGGTGAAACGCCGTTATTCTATGCCCTTTCAAGAACGGTTGAGGATTTTCGGCAAGCGGGTGCCGGACGAAAGCTCGTTATTCTGGTGACCGATGGTGTGGATAACTGGGCCCAGTCGAAAGAGGCTGCCACGCAGTTGCAGGAGATCAGTACAGCACTGCCGGCCGTAGGGATTCGTGTTAATGCCATCGGATTTGACGGGGACCAGGATGGCTTTGTGCAACTTCGTAAAATCGCAGGCGTGACAGGTGGGACTGCTGTGGATGCTTCGAATTCCGGCCTTTTGTCACGTCTGTTGGCCGCACTCGAGCCGTTCTATTTTCGCGTTCAAGAACGGGGAACCGCCGAAGAGGTGGTGTCATCGCGGTTGCTGCCGATGGGCTTGTCTGAGCCGCTGGAAATTCCCGCCGGTATCTTTGATGTTTTTGTGATGGATAAAGACCGAAAAAATGTTGCATCTCGGAAGGGAGTGAGGGTCCAGGCCGGTCAAACGCATCGTTTGTATTATCAGACCGGCCAGTTAAGTTATGGCCTTCCCGCTTTCCGACAGGATCTGGCATATTCTTCGCGCGAACAGCAACCAGTGCTCCGTATTGTGCAAGCGGAACGCCGGGGCGCCGCCGGGTTGCGCATTACGGTAAGTCTGGTTGACGAACGAGACGCATCCTGGGTTCCTGAAGTAGTCTGGGTTGACTTGCAGTCGCTCGATGGTCAGCCACGTCGTTATGTCTTGCCGGGCACTTTGGCAAATGATGCGGTGGGGCGTTTCCCCGCATGGACGTTCGACCTTGCGGGTTGGGACCACTCGGCGTCGCGTATCAAAGTACAGGTGCGCTGGATGTCGCGAGCACAGCTCCGTGAATTAAAACAGGTTTCTCCCTGGAAATTGGGGGACCAGCAGTCGCCAGTCATTGACGGGTTGACCGTCACTCGCAACGAGTTTCCCGTTGAGTATGACGGTCAGGGAGGGTGGTCGCGGCTTACGCTGGTAGCGGCGGAGGACTCTCCTTTGATGCCCTGGAATCTGCAGTTGTTGAGTCCCGAGTGGTCCGCTGCAGTGGCGCTTGGTATCCACCCTGAGAAGCGACTCGCGACATTTCATTATCGTTTCCAGGAGCCAGGTACCGCTGCTTCACTGGCAGTTCTCCCCGCAGCAGATCGGAGTCAGCAGCGGGAGGTCACCATGCGTTTGTCACTGGGAAGCGTGGTGGTCCCGGCACAAGACGCTCCTTAAGCGTTTGTGGAAGGTCGTCTGGGCTCTATTCGGCGTCTTGCCGACCACGGATTCCCGATAGCAAGAAGAATGTGTCGCGGGCGTGTTCGTCGGGAATCAGATGCTCCATCAGTTGTGGCAACTCCATGCTGCCCCACCCGATGAGCTGCCGGACCGCATATCCGATGGGGCTGTGTGGCTCACTTCGTTCAAAATACGTGGCGACCTCCCCCAA
This sequence comes from Planctomycetaceae bacterium, assembly GCA_002724245.1. Classification (GTDB taxonomy): domain Bacteria; phylum Planctomycetota; class Planctomycetia; order Pirellulales; family Pirellulaceae; genus UBA9264. The sequence continues at coordinate 22,313 of PBOG01000177.1, read as the reverse complement.
TGATTTCATTGCTTGTTGGCGGGATAGCACGGAGTTGGAGCCGGGTACAGGTTGGTCCGTTGCCTGACTGGCGTCGAGTGTGTCGTGGTCTGCCTCGGGTCCCATAGGGCTATCTCCAGTGGCGCCGTCGTGTTGGTTCTCGTCGACGACCGCGGCTTCCTGCGCTGGCAAGGGTGCCGGTCCGCAGATGTAAGTCAAGGCTTCCTCGCAATTGCGCAGCCGGTTTCGAATGGCAGATGAAAAGAAGGCGGCATCGCAATGGAGCGTTAGTTGTTCGTCAAGGGAGTCGAATGCCCTGATCGCTCGTCCAATTGCCTGGCGACTTTCCTGTACGGTTTCGGGCCGAACACTGGCAGCATCGGCTTTCAGGACCGGTAGTTGGTCGTTGGGTTCCGCGCGTTTGTTGTTTGATGTGCCCGCGTCTTGTGCGCGGAGGTAACGTCCTAGGGTAATCGACGGGCAATCCGTTGCCGGCAAAAGAGGCGTCGTCACGATCACGGGCAAGAGCGTGCCATCACCATGGAGTCCGTTTAGGCCGTTGAGATGCCGCAGCCGTAGTTCGTCGTCGTCTGTTTCCGAGCAGGGATGTAACGCAGGCCAATGTTCGCTAATCAACGTGGTTACGTACTCAAGTGCCTGGTAGAGGCCCCGGAATCCGTCCAGTCGCAGCGCGGCTTCCAGGAGGTAAGTGAGGAGTTCAAGGTCTTTGCTCTGTCTGCCCAGTACCGCAGAGATCTCTGTCAAGAGTTCCTGCCACATCTTCACCCATGCGGCGTGGTCCGTTTCCTGGAGGAGCGCCTGTCTTTCTTCTGTCGTCGCCTGGTGCCGTAAGTGCCGAATGTGGAATAGTAATTTACTGGAGTCATCACTCTGTCGAAGGTCGTGGCCACAAGGCAGATCTGCGGAAACGGGGTCCGCAATCGAGTTCCAGACGGTGTTGGGAATGGTCATTTCAAAAGGCTGCCTGACTGTGACGCTGCCCCGCGCGATGGCGGAATCCTGAGTCGCCGCATAAGCGACGGTTACTCTATTATAGTTCGCCGGTTTCTTGCTTCCGGGAAAATGTGTCGGTCGCCGCGACGGTGACACCGGTCTGCAGTTCGACTTTGCCTCTCGGTATGCCGAGGACCAGGACTAGTGATCACGGACCGCTGGGAGGTGGTTGTCACCGTGTGTGCCATATTCGCAGGGAGTGCGAACGGCAAGTGGCCGACGAGCAAGTAACCCTGCCGCTGGAGTTGGGGTCCGTTAGCGATAGTACCGCAACTCGATCCGGATCGAACGTTCGTCGGAACCCAGTAGATGCCATGCTCCGAGGGTGCCCAGTTCGACCTCCGGGCTAAGGATAACACGTAGGCCGGGGGCCAGTGCGAGGATTGTGTCGAGTTTGTCCCCGCCGCCAACGTCCGTCGACCAGAGCGCTTCAAAGGTTGGAATGACCGCGTGGCTGATGCCACTGGGGTCATCGACTTGCGTCGAATGCAGCAAGCTGCTGATACCGAACCCGTAAAGAAAGACGCTGTCACCACCAGGTTGAAATGTGAGATTGGTTGTCCCATGGAACATGATATTGCTGGCAGGCTGGTATTGTGTCAGCAGACCGGTCGAAACAGCGGGAATACTGGTTTCGAAGAAACTGTTGTCGGTGCGAAGCGGTATGATCGTCGCAGCAAGCATGCTCACCCAGAAACGGTCGTGTGGCATCGGGGTTGGCAGCGAGAATAATCCGACGCCTTCAAGCAGACTGGTTTTTGCCCCGGTGGTCATTTCCCGAAGGCCGACGCTGTCCACATCGAGTTGGATGAACCCGGCGTTTTTACCGCTCGCTGTTTCGCTGTAGACGGAGACTGAATGGAATAACGGGTCTTCTTCCGTGCCGGCGGTATAGGGACCGTTGATCGGATGCGGGGTGGCCTGAAAGTAGCCGCTGTAGTTCAGTCGTAACTGGGTGCTGGGTTGTGCCGACGGAATCAGGAAGGGAGCGAATGCGAGGTAATCTTCACCGAACAGAGGAAGGTGTTCAAGAAGCTCCGGCGCCGTGGCAAGTGCGTCGATCGCCTGGTTGTATATCTCTGGTGGAAGCGGTGGTAACGTCGAGGGAGGCGGCATATCTGGCTGTTCCAACACCTCGGTTGCCGGCGAACGGGGATTTTCCGTGTCCAGGTACTGCGGCAGGTGTTCAACAATCGCCTGCGTGAAGTAACGGTTTGCCGGCGTCAAAGCTTCCAGGTCGGTCGAGCGCGTACTTGTGCTCACAGCAGGCAAACGCACCGGTGTACTGGGACGTGAAGGTGGGGCGCTCAACGGCCGGATGGTCACACCATTGGGACCGGCAAGTCGAAAGAGCGGTTGCGGTGGGCTGAACTGTGGTTGGCGTATGTCGGTCGCGAAGGCCCCTGGTTGGGGAGGGGCAGCACGCAGAGTTTCTTGGGATACTACAGTGCGGACCTCCACCGCAAACAGCAATGCTGCTATCCAGTAGAGCGGAATATATTGCCGTTGAGCCGGGAGCACCAGGAAGTATCTCGCGGATGTGGGGTTATCGAACGTAAACCTGGGCTGGCAGTGGAGGGTCCGGCACTGCTGGGTCGGACTCCGGGAGTGGAGCACGCCCAGAGATGCATTCCGTGAGAATGATGCGAGCCAGATTGCGTACTCTCGGCGAGCCCTCAAGCAGACGCCCGTAGCGATCTCTGGTCAGGAGGAGCTGACTGATTCGAGTGATGGTCTTGAGTTCGCATGGGCAGCTGTAATATGCGATGGCGCCGCGGTGCCGCTGCCGGCAGATTACGCAAACCGCCGTGTTTTGTGAGTGCCATAGCGCCCGGAGCGCAGCGTAGCGAACCGCTTCAGAGCAGTCGTCGAGTGCTGCCAGAATGGTGTCGATCGTCTCGGGATAGCAGACGGTGTCCTGCTGGGAAAGAAATTGCAAGGCCTCGATTTTGGTTGCTTCCGTCGCGGGGTCGTTGGCAGCCGCAATTTGTGCGGTGAGTGCCGCCGGGGGCGCCGGGGGTGGTGCGGCTGGTGGACCTCCACCACCATTGGCACCTCCACCGCCATTGGCACCTCCACCGCCATTGGCAGCGGCTTCAGGTGTGTCACTGTTGTTCGGCGCGGGTTCGGTGAACGGAGCCGGTGTCGGCGTGGGGCCAGGCTGTCCCGCCAGAGAATTGACCCCGGGCGTGGGCATCAGGCCCATGCTTTGCAGCACCGGCTTTGCCACGCCATCGGAAACAAACTTTGTCAGAGGCATTTCCCCCAGTGCCTTGGTGCAATTTTTGGTTGCGGCGAGCAGTTGGGGTAAACCTAGAAAATCGATGATGTTTGGCGAGGCGCTGGGCCCCGCTGAACTGTCTTGCGCAGCGACTGGTGCCGCCGGAGCTAAAGCCGTCCAGAAACCGACGCAGATGAGCGCTCGTATCCAACTGAATTGGAAGGGTCGAATAAGCCGCATGTCAGGACTCGGAGTAGGACAGGTCGCTAGCAGTGCTGGCGCGGTGTGGTGTGCGATATAGTAATTAGGATCGGCACAATCAAACCGCTACTAGCCCTCAATTTGGGGAGTAATTCGGGCGCGGGCAGTCAGGGCCTGGTGCAAGGGGCGAACACGCGACCGCCATGTGGTCTAGTGTTCACCGGATCTCTACTCAGCTGGGACCGGAGTTGTACTGGCTGTTTCCCGATAGATTCGGTGAACGCATGGAAGGGTGTGGATGTGTTGTCGATCTGGCCGGCGTGGGTAACGCGTGTAAAATCAGCTGAAATTTGCAGCGGGCCAGGGCGCAAAAACTATTGCGCCAGGGAATCTTCGCGACGCTGGCTTCGCTCTGCCTAATCAGGTCTGGCAGTGGGGCACTGGTACCCTGCTGTGGGGGATGACTAATTAATGGTCCGGATGACAAGGGAGGTAGTGATGTTCAAGACAGGTCATTGGATGGTTCGTTGCTGGCCACTGGGTGCGATGTTGCTGGTTACGTTATTACCGCTGACACGTGGTTCCTCCGGGCCAGCGGCCAGCACCGCGGCGGTTGCCCCAGCGGGGCCAGTACACCCGGCGGAGCGGCATGAGCGCGTGGGGGTTGCCGCATTGGTGCTGCCGAACATTCGTGGAAACAAAGCCCAGGCGTTGGCTCGCATTGAGGCGTACGTGCGGCGCGCGGCGGACCAAGGCGCGAAAATTGTCGTTACCCCTGAAACGTGCATCGATGGATACATCTGTCACCAGCCGGGATTAACCAGAGAACGTATGTGCGCCCTGGCAGAACCGGAGATGGGGCCCGGAATCGGTCGCCTGCGCAGACTGGCCAGGGAGCTGGATCTGTATCTGTGTATCGGTTTCTCTGAATTGGCTGGTGAGCGCCTTTACAATACGGCACTACTGATCGGTCCTGATGGGAAGACCGTGGGCAAGTACCGTAAGACCCACGGTGTCGAGCCTTTTTATGAGGCAGGAGATGCGCTGCCCGTATTTGAAACACGTTACGGAAAAGTCGGCATGATGATCTGTTTCGATCGGCAGTTACCTGAGATTGCCCGTACGATGGTGGCCGCGGGTGCGGAGCTCATTCTGGTACCCTCCAATGGCATGTGGGGGCGTATGAATGATGCGCTGTTGCGGACTCGCTGTTATGAAAACGGGGTATTTCTGGTTTTTGCCCATCCACGTGACGGGCTGGTCATCGATCCTGGCGGCCGCATTATCGCGGCGAATATGTCTATTCCAGGTCAGGGTGTGGGTTTGCCGACCAACACGGACACCGAGGACGCCGGGGGGTGGCCAGAGGCGGTGGTGCGTGAAATTGACCTGGTTGCGTGGCGGCAGATCCAGGGCAACATGCTGCAGCATCGTCGCCAGGACCTTTACAGGCAGCGCGCAAACTGACGTGACGAGTGCGACTGCAGACAATCTATACACTGATTTCCTTCTGGTTCTTATAATGAAGGAACAGGGAAAGATACGCTTTCATCTAATTGGTAGTGGGAAATATGCTCCGTATTGGCGAATTCAAGAGTCGTAGCTGTGATGGTGTCAGTCGGCGTGCATTTGTACAGGCCGGCGCTGCATTACCACTGACTGCGATGCTTTCTACCGGTCAAATTGCCCAGGCAGCTGCTCGGGCACGTGCCAAGACCGTTGTGTTCGTTTGGTTGTGGGGGGCTCCCAGCCATCTCGATACGTTCGATCCCAAGCCGGACGCTCCCTACAATTACAAGGGCCCGTTTTCGACGATTCCAACCAGCTTGCCCGGAGTTCGTTTCACGGAGCTGGTACCCAAACTGGCGGCACGCACAGGCAAGTTTGCCTTGATCCGTAGCAACATTACGCATGACGGGGGGCATCCTGGCGCCGGTACATACGGGTTTACGGGGCATCGCGAAGGACGGGGAGTTGCCATTCAGCCTAGCTGGGGTTCGATCATTTCGCGGCACCATGGGGCGGGAGCTGGCTTGCCTCCTTACGTCATGCTGGCCCCCGGGATTCCCAAGGACGTTGTCAAAATCGTGGACGGTTATGGGGGCGGCGATTGGGGAAAGGCGTATGACCCGTTTCTCATTCAGTGCAACGACATGGGGTCGATCAATATTCCGGCGCTTAAACTGGTTGATGGAGTGACACCGGATCGCATCGCCCACCGGCGCAAACTGCAATCCCAGCTCGACCAGCTCAAGAAAACGGTGACCGCGGACACTTTTGGGGCCTGGGACACAAAAGCCCAGCAGGCTTTTACCTTGCTCACCAATAACCGAGCGCTGGAGTCTCTTGACTTGACTCAGGAGGAGACTGCAACTCGAGAGCAATACGGACAGACTTCTTTTGGCCAGAGTCTCCTGCTGGCACGGCGTCTGGCTGAAGCCGAAGTGCCGTTTGTCAACGTGAGCTGGAGTGAATATGTCGAAGCGTTTGGTCCCAATACCGATTTTGGTTGGGATACGCACGTCAAAAACTTTGATTTACTACCGAATCGCCACTGCCCGGTGTTTGATACCGCCTTTTCAGCATTCCTGGATGACATGGATTCCCGTGGCTTGATGGATCAAACCCTGGTGGTCTGCATGGGAGAATTTGGTCGCACGCCTCGCATCAATAATCGCGCTTCCCGGGACCACTGGCCGCAAAACTATTTTTCCATGTGGGCCGGTGCGGGGGTGCGGACCGGACAAGTGATTGGTGCCAGTGATCGCAAAGGCGAACGGCCGGTGACACGCCCGATCGAACCTACCGGAGTTGGAGTCACAATGCTCGACGCGCTGGGGATCGACAGTGTTGCTCGCGCGGAGCTGAATGTGCTCGCGGACGGAGAATTTATTCATGAACTCTTTTAGCCGGTTGCTGGTGCTGCTGCAGTTGGTTTTGCTCGTGGCGGACGGTATTGCGGAACAGAGCGTACCTCAACGTCACACCACCGACGGAAAATGGAAGCAGGATCTCAGTTTCACACACGATTCCCACGAGCTGGTGTTTTCCACACTGAAGACGAACCAGTTAATCAAACTGGAACGACTGAACCTGCAGACTGGCAAGCGAACTGATTTTCATGGTGGTGCAAATACCAATGAAATCAGCATCAGTTTTGCCAGGGATATGAAGTTTTACGCGTACGTCCGTAATGATGGGAATCTGCATACGTCCGTGGAAGTGCAGGATGTCGAGGCGGGTGAGAAGCATACACTTAACCCGGGTGGTGGGTTTGCCTGTGTGCGCGCAGTCACGATCCGTCCTGATGGCCGAGAAGTGATCTACTCGTTTCCTGTCGACAACGGTTCACAGCAGTTGTGGCGGACTGACCACCGTTTGCAGAATAAAAAGGCGCTCACGAAATCGGACTATATTGATACCCATCCCAGGTATTCGCCGAATGGTGCCGCGGTCGTTTTTACCTCTACGCGTGCCGGTAATTTTGACATTTACCGGATGGCCGCGGATGGGACAAACCTGATTCAGCTTACCGAACATGCGGGCCTGGATACACGCGCTGCGTGGTCTCCTGATGGGATGCGGATTGCGTACACCAGTTTGCGCGAAGGAAACTATGACATTTACGTTATGGACGCCTTCGGCGCCGAGGGAATGCGCGTCACTACGAACCCGGGAAAAGATGATTTTGTCACCTGGCACCCCAATGGCAGAGAGATCTATTTCTCCTCGGAAGTCAAGGGAAAGATTGACATCTACAGTCTTGAGATACCTGCACCGCGGACGCGAAACGACTAGGGGGGATGTCTGCTGTTGCTGGGACCTGTCGGCGCAGGCGAGAACGCGAAGGTCTCCTGTCGCAGCGCTGGCATTGATCGCGTCCCTGCAGCGATGGAGATCGCGTTTCGGGCGTCGCGTTACAGCCAGCGGGCGGGCAGTAGGAATCCGACAATGACGATGACGATGGCGGTCACGAGAATGAAGCCATACCACAGCATTGCGGTCACGAGCTCGCGCTGTTCGTTACGGCTGGCGAAATTCATTTTCCAGAGGAAAAACGCGATCGTCCCCAGCACCATGGTCAGCACTTCCCAGCCCCCACTAGCGAGTGCGTTCTCGATGGCGCTGCAGCCTGGCAGGGCGAAAATCAGTAAGAGCCATCTGTAACGCTTCATGGATACTTTCTGCGTGCGTTGTTCACGAGTGTCAGTAATACAGTGTTAGTCATACCGTGTCAGGGTACTGCGTCGCGTAGACGATTTCTGATCTCTCGCAGACATCGTAGAGTGTGGCTGCACTGGGGACTGCCAGTGGAACCCGGTGAGGTGTTTCCAGACCACTCACTCGTTGCTCCGCAGGTAGACACACGCGCTCGAGGGAACAGGATTCGACCGTGACGATGCAAGTTTCGAACAGGGGAAAGCTGTGCCCCGCGTGGGGCTGTGCTGGGGCCGCTAGTTGTCGGTGATTGAGAAGTCCTCGGTGGTCAGGTTTTCCCAGTTGTCATCGCTGCGGACTGCCGTGAAAAGTTCACTCGAGAGGTAATCGGAGCGGGTCTGGTCATCGCGGAACAGGTAGCAGCCGCCGATGATGTCGTCGGCTTGACGGCTGTGCAGGAACACCTTGCCGATAAGTCCAGGGATTGCTCCAAAGAGTTGGCCGGTGGCCTCGGCCTCGGGTCCGGTCACGTGGGCCAGAAAGGCTTCCGTGGGAAGGCGCAGGTGCATGTTGACCAGTTGAACGGAAGTGGCTTCGGTCAGCGCTTTGCCAGTTGTGTCGAAGGTGATCGAGGTGGTCGGCTGAAGGATGTTGAAGACGCGCGATTGGGCGCTTCCCGATTCGACAAGTTGCGCCAAGCCGGCTGCTTGCTCGAAGGCGTTCAAGGCCGTTTCATCGGACCATAAAAAGATGCTGCCGGCGCTGGTGTCGTGGGCAAGTCGTAGATGCTGTGCGAGTCCCGGCGTGGTCGTTGCCTGCGAGTTCAGCCGCTGCGTGGTGGCGCTGTCGGCGTGGGTGATGAGCTGGATGATCTGTGCAGCGGGCATGGTGGTCATAGTGAATTCAGGTTCCGGGAAGAGATGCATGTTGTTGTGGTGATAGTTTGCTCGTTTCAAGCGGTCTCTAGTGTATCAAGTCGCCACACACTGCGGGGAGGGAGGGTGGCTTCTGAGTCGCCCTGGCACCCCGGTCTGTCTGGCGAGAGGCCGCAGCCAACCGTGTCGATGTCAGGTTCGTCGATGTCAGGTTCACTGTGCCATGTTGGTTCGGATATGCTAGAGAACGCGGTAAGTGCCGCGAGGATGTTTCGATGTCCAGTGACTCGGGAATCCATCACGTGTGATATGTGAAGGGCGCGTAGTATGCGACGGATGGCAGGCCATGACTGGTTCTGGTGCTTTTTTGTGGGGGGGCTGCTGGTTGTGCCGACTAGCACGTTGGCAGATGCCCCGGATCGTCTGCATTGGTCCTTTCGTGCCGTCAGCCGCCCTGCCCTTCCGCGTGTGCGACAGGGTACGTGGGTGCGTGAACCGATTGACTCCTTTGTGTTGCAGCGTTTGCAGCGGGAGGGATTGAGGCCTTCGCCTATGGCATTACGCGAGACCTTGATTCGGCGCGTGACGTTGGATCTGACAGGTCTGCCACCGAGCATTCAAGAGGTCACCGCGTTCCTGCAGAATCCGCGTCCCACGGCGTATGAAGAGGTTGTCGATCGGCTGCTGGCTTCGCCACATTACGGGGAACGCTGGGCGCGGTCCTGGCTTGATGTAGCGCACTACGCAGATAGCGACGGGTATCTCACTGACCAGCTGCGGCCGGTGGCCTGGCGGTTTCGTCAGTGGGTTGTTGACGCGTTGAACCGTGACATGGGGTTCGATCAATTTACAATCGAGCAGTTGGCAGGTGATCTGTTGCCAGATGCGACCACAGACCAGCAAATCGCTACGGGATTCCTGCGACAAACATTGAGCAATCGAGAAGGCGGCGCTGATGTGGAAGAGTTTCGCGTGAATCAGGTCAAGGACCGCATCAGTACCCTGGGGACAGTGTGGCTCGGATTGACGGTTGCTTGTGGAGAGTGCCATGACCACAAATACGATCCGATCAGTCAGCGTGAGTTCTTTGAACTCTACGCATTTTTCAATACCGCAAGTGAGGTAAATATTGACGCTCCGTTGGTGGGCGAGTTGGAGCCGTTTCTGGCGGCCAGGCCAGGGTATGACCGTCGTCGTCGTGCTTTGCTTGCCCCCCAGCGAGAGGCCATCACAACATTACAGCGGCGCTGGGAGCAGCGCCTGCTCGAAGCGGATGCCAACCCGGGGCAGAACTACCAATGGGATCGCCGCTGGGAAATTCTCGGGCTGATCTGGGGTGGCGGGCTTGGGGAGGGGCAACTTGAAGGACAAGAGATCGTCAAGCTGGCTCCGGAGTTGCGTACGCCGACACAGCGCGCCCGAATTTTTGAGTACTTTTTGCAATATGGAGCGGCGATCGATCCGGCTCGATTTGGACAACTCGGATTGAGTGGTATCAAGACCGCCATTGATGCGTTGAATGCCCAACTCCCCCGAGTGAGCCGCGCCGCAGTGATGTGTGAGACGCCGCATGATCGTCCTACGTTTATTCAGCAAGGAGGACTTTACAACGATCCGGGTGAACGGGTTGAACCGAACACGCCACGTGTCTTGCCTGCATTTCCTTTGAATACGCCGCGGAATCGTCTGTCCCTGGCCAGATGGCTCGTGACACGCGAAAACCCGTTGACTGCACGTGTGACGATTAATCGACTCTGGCAGGAGCTTTTTGGCCGTGGATTCGTGTTGACGAGTGGTGATTTTGGTTCCCGAGGCACACCGCCGAGTCATCCCAGACTGCTGGATTGGCTGGCGTCGGAGTTTGTTGACCGGGAATGGTCCGTCAAACGAGTGCAACGCCAGATGGTCTGTGCAGCCGTATATCGACAGTCGTCACGTGAGCCAGATAAGTTGCAAACGCGTGATCCGGACAATGTACTCCTGGCCCGCCAGGCCAGCTTGCGACTTTCTGCTGAAGCTGTGCGAGATTGTACGCTGGCGGTCAGCGGGTTGCTGGTTCGACGTATCGGCGGACCCAGTGTACGTCCACCCCAGTCAGCTGCTGTGGTCATGGGCGGGTTTGGCAAAAGCGGATGGCTGCCCGCCGAGGGAGAAGACCGGTACCGACGGGCTTTGTACACGTTTATCAAGCGATCTACTCCATTTCCGGAGCTGGTGACGTTTGATGCTCCCAATACGCGGGAGTCCTGCACACGGCGAGAACGGTCCAACACGCCACTGCAGGCGCTGACGCTGTTGAATGCCCCGTTTTTTCAGGAAGCGTCCCAGCAGCTCGCCCGGCATACCTTGTTGCCAGGATTTTCAGACGCTGGAGGCCTTGTGCAAAGTATTGACGACGGGTTTCGGATCTGCACGGGCCGATTTCCGAATTCTCGCGAACGGCAGCTGCTGATCGATTGCTACCACCGCTTGCGAGAGGTGGTGAGACACGCCCCTCAGACAGCGCAGCAGGTAATGCCCTGGCCGGTACCCAATGTCGATCGGCTGGATGCAGCGGCCTGGGTTGGCGTCTGCAGTGTGATGTTAAATCTTCATGAGTTCATTACCCGGAATTGAATGATGAATGCGGATCTGCTTACCCGGTTGCAACGCCGCCGTCGCTTCCTGGGCGGGTGTACGTACGGCATTGGCGCGATCGCGTTAGCGAACTTGATCAACACGGATACACCGGTCAAAGCCTCAGAGCAGCAGCTGCCACACCACCTGCCTCGAGCTCGCCGCGTGATATTCTTGAATATGTCGGGAGGCCCCAGCCAGCTTGATTTGTTCGATCCCAAACCGCAGTTGCAGAAATGGCATGGCAGACGCGTGCCAGATTCGTTTCTGGAAGGCCTTGCCGATCCGGTCATCAAGGGGGGGGCCACGCTGATGGCAACGCCACGTCAATTTACCAGACATGGTAAATCTGGCATGGAGTTTTCAGATCGCTTGCCCCATCTAAGCCGATTGGCGGATGATGTGTGCATGTTTCGCGCGATGGTAACCGATACCGCAAATCATCATCCCGGACAGTTGCTGCTGAATTGCGGCTCGCCGATGTTCGGGCATCCCAGTATGGGGTCTTGGGTGAATTATGGTCTCGGTAGCGAGTCGCAGAATATGCCTGGATTCGTCGTACTGATGTCCTACTCCAAGCCGGCATCACTGGTTGGTCCTTCGCTCTGGTCCAACGGGTTTTTGCCCTCGTCGTACCGTGGCGTAGCCTTCCGTAGCCAGGGTGACCCGATCTTGCATTTGACGAACCCGCAGGGTGTCACTTCGCGTTTCCAGCGTGCAAAGCTTGATACGTTAAGGCGATTAAACGCGCTGAAGTTCGAGGAGACTCGGGATCGGGAGATCACGGCACGTATTGATGCCTATGAACTGGCGTATCGGATGCAGGCCGAGGCCCCAGAGTTGCTCGATTTTTCGGACGAATCCGCAAGCACGCTCCAGAGCTACGGTCTTCACCAGGAGGCGACTCGCTGGTACGGGACGAACTGCTTGTTGGCTCGCCGGATGATTGAGCGAGGGGTCCGGTTTGTCGAACTGTTTCATTCGGACTGGGACCATCACCTGGAACTGGACAAGTTACTCAAGGTTGAATGTGCCATGACGGATCAGCCGGCAGCGGCATTATTGACTGACTTGAAGCAGCGTGGGTTGCTGGACGACACGCTGGTGATTTGGGGTGGTGAGTTTGGACGCACGCCAATGAACGAAGTGCGACGTGGAAATTCCCCAGGCCATCAGGGGCGCGACCATCATCCTTATAGCTTTGCGTTACTGATGGCAGGTGGCGGGATTCGAGGAGGCCAGGTGATTGGCCAGACGGATGAACTGGGATACCACGGTGTCGAGGAACAGACCCATGTGCACGACATTCAGGCCACAATTCTGCATTGCCTTGGCCTCGATCACACGCGACTGACCTACCGTCACCAGGGGAGGGATTTTCGACTCACCGATGTCGGTGGTACTGTTGTGCGCAAAGCGCTCGCATAGACTCGCGGTTGGACTATCCGGCCGTCGCCGTGGCGCTGTGCCTGTCCAGGCAGGAAACAGCTAGTCTGGTTGACGATCCGATTCCGCTGACCAGATCTCGACTTCGGCCAGTGTCAGTATTTCTCCCGCTTTGCGGCCGGCGAAGCGGATGCGCAAATAACGACTTCGCGGGTCCGGGTTGAGTGGTATGGTCTGGTCGTAGACGTCACCTGGTGCGCCATGCTGGGTATTGGCTTCCGCCAGTGGGTGCCATGTCTGGCCATCGGGACTGCCTTCGCATACCAGGGCGGCGAGGCAGTCGCGGTACCAAATCTTGACCTCCGTCAGAGCGTGTCGCTGCTGCAGGTCGAAAGTGATGGTGACCGGTTGCGGCTCCGACCAGCTGGCGATCCAGTGGGTCTCCGGAAGCCGGTAGTCTTCGTATGATCTGGCCGCCTTTTTCTCCGCATGGATCGCTCTGCGGCGGTCCGTGAGCCGACCCTGTGCGAAGGGAATTGCATCATTGGGCAAATCGTTCCGCGGCGTGTCCGGTGGACGAGAGTAATGGTAGCTGCCACCACTGTCGTGGTTCTGTTCGAACCAGGGGCGGTCGTCACGCCAGACGACCCGATTGTTAGTGAGACAGATGCCGTGCTGTGGCGGTGCGTGCCAGATCAGGGTTTCGGGCAGTTTGAAATTCCAGATGTCGAATCCGGCCGGCGTCCCCATACGGGTAACAAACCGTTGGAAAAAACGGCGCCAGCTGAGGTTTGCGACATGGGTTGGCCAGAAGAGGTGGGAAGCAAAAAGTACGGCACGCCCCATTCCCAGTGTGTGGGAGGTGATGGCGGGTGTGCCGTCATCGAATGTGGCCAGGACCTCGACCGCTTTCTGGGGGGTGAAGCGGAACGCAGGGCCGTGCACGGGCAGGCGGTCGGCGGGGTTTCGCGGACTCGGTCGGATGTGAACTGGGCGGGATGTGGGTTTCACGGTGACGCCAAATGTCGCGGTTCGCCAGTGCGACGTATCGTTGCCCCAGAGATCCGTTTGGAAAGCCTCGGGGTCGCTGCAAATCAGGCTGCCTCCCGCTTTCACAAATTGATGAAGCTTGGCAGTGATTTCTGGGCGCATGTATCTGGCAGCCGGGAGATAAATGATGTCGAACCGATCTCGTAGCGTTGGCCATTTGGCAATCTGTCCGCTGTCGATGAACCGGAACCAGGAAGTCGCGACGGGGCCCAGAAAGGTGTAGCACGCCTGAGTGACCTGACCGTAGAGATCCGGGTTGTCGTGGGGCCGACTGGCGATGGTGTCATCGTTGTAGAGAATGGCTGTTTTCTGGTAGTCCGGCAGCTTCAATTCCGGCATGGTGCGGATGAATCGTGCGATGTTCATCACCGTGTGGTAGCGTCGTGGCGAACTAAAATAGGTGGTTCGCAGGTCCCCTTTGACTTTGGACAGGTTAAGGGTGTCGGGCAGGTAAAGGTGAAGGCCAGTTCCACCGTTGCGAAAGATCTGACTGACTTCTTCCAGCACTTCCGCCGGTTTCGAATCCGGGTAATCATAGTGTTCAAAGTGGGTGCAAGGCCAAAAGTCTTTACCCGTCAAATCGCTCACCACCTTGCTGTGGAATCCGGCGGTCGCGCGCCACCGCGAAGCACCGCCCGGGTAGCCCATTTGGAGAGTGAAGAGATCGGCAAAGGGAGCCAGTTGGCTCCATTCGGTAGGGTAGACGCCGCCTGGTGAGTCAAACGAGGTCACGACGAGTTGTGGCGTCTGCCTCTTGACGATTTGATACAGTTTGCGTTGGCGTTCGCGCAGCCGCGCTGCGACGTACCGATAAAGAGCAATCCACTTGTAGGGATTCGGATCGTGGTTCTTGATGCCTGCTGGTATTCCCCATTTCCCACCACCGAACTCCTCGCGAACTTGTCGGTCGAGGTCATGGATATAGTCGTGCTCGCCGGGTTGGCGTTTGAGCATGGCCGCGCGGTACACCGCGACATCGTCATCTTCATCGCCGGCGAAGAGGCCCCACATTAGTCCGGCCTCCGGATGGCGCAGAAAGTCCTCGACTCCTGCGAAGTAGTGCTGCAGAGAATCCGGATGCAGGAGGTGCAGGGCCTCGCCACTTGCTAGTCGTAGTTGACGTGGGCATTCGGGCACCGTACGCAGGTCGTATTTCTTGGCCAGTGCCAGGTCGTCTGTGCGGGCAGGTCCACTGGCGATCAACTTGAACTGAAGTTCGCCATGGATGCGATACATCTCGTCGCTGACGTAGCGAACACCCCAGCGGACGGCGGTGGCGCGGCCGACGGGGACATCCAGCAGGTGTTGCCAAATCAGAGCCCCCTGACGGCGCAGGCCGGGAGGCTTGTCACTGAGGAGTGCTGCGAATTGCGGCTGATCGACAACCCACGACCGCAGTGGTTCCACCCCGGTTACCGGCTGGGACGCCGGTAGACCCGCCACAGCAGCGACCACCGTCAGGATCCGGAAAACGGAGCGAAATTTCATGGCTTGCCAGAGTCCGGGAACACCAGAAGTGGTTGCGACCAGCCACTTCGACATGTCAGTGGTTGTTGAGAAGGATGGTCAGGATGGTGAGGCAAGCACCGCAGCCGGCCACGACACAGAACGCCTTTTGCACGCCCGTCTTTTTTGCCAATTGCCCGACAATAAAGGGGATCAGTGCCCAGCCGATACCGCCGATGCAGAAGAACAGTCCGATTGCCCGGCCCCCGAGTGCCTCGTTCGTTTGATTCACGTGGTTCAGCATGAGCGCGATGAGGATCGGGAAGATCGGCCCCATCACGGCGCCTGCGACCAGGAGCAGATTGCAAGTCAGCGTGCCTTGGCGACTGAAGATCAACCCGCTGGTGATCGCGGGCATCAGCACCGCCAGCAGAATGAGCACCAGGTGTTCCAGCTGTTGGGTCATGAGCAATGCGGCGACCAGGCGTGACACGGTAAATGTCAGCCAGAACGCGGAGAGCATCGTCGACGTGGTTTTTTCGGAAACGCCGCGGTCGGTCATCAACGTCGTGGCCCAGGTGGCAATGCTGGCCTCCACCGGAACGTGGAAGAAAAAGGCGATACAGCACAGGAGCACCACACGATCACCAAGCAGGACGGCGAAGGGATTTTCGACGGTCGCGGCGGCCTCTGTGGGAAGGTGAGGTGTCCAGTCAACGCCAAGTGTCAAGAGGAGTGGGGCTGCTATCAGGATAGCGAATGCGACGAAGGTGCCTTTGAGTTGGAATCGGGTCAGGGACCAGGCGACGACGATCGGCATGGCGAAAGCGCCCATTCCGAAAATAAAGTCACCGAGGTTCATGGCGAAGGAGAGCGGCGCGCCTTCGCGGAGAGGCAGAAACGCAGCGCCCTGCAATGCGTTGAGGACGTTGACCAGCGCCGACCAGCCGGTGCCCAGTAGCAGCACGGAAATCAGTGCCATGGCATAGTTGCGTACGCTCGCCAGCACCAGCACACTGGCGATGGTCAACCCGCAACCCGCTACGATGACGAATTGTTTCCCTTGGGAGTCTGCCAGGATGCCGGCGGCGAAGGCCATCGGGATCAAGGTAAAGCCGAAGACACTTACCAGTCCACCGACTTTACCTTCATCGATTTGCAGGTGTCGCGCCAGCGGCACTTTGATACTTCCCAGTAGTGCGTGGCACATTCCGGCTACGGTCAAGGCGGTCGCTTGCATCGCGGTCAGGTAGGGGTCCAGATCCATGGGTTGGGCTCTTGCAGGCAGAAGGCACGTGTCGGGAGGATGCTGCCGTAACATTTGCGGCTCCACACAGCGTAGTGGACTGGAGCCGAACAACATACACCCACGGCCGCAGTTCCAGTCGGTACTGGCCGCCCTGACGCCTCGTCATACTGGCAATACGGGTGCTTTAGCGAGAGGGGTGCACATTATCAGGGCTGCTTCAGTCACTGTTTGCTGTGAGCTTTGGGAAGTGGCGTCAGCGGTGGCACGGAGAAGTAGGTTGATCACTGGGAATGCCCTGGGAAATGCACTGGGAAATGCACTGGGAAATGCACTGGGAATATGCACTGGGAATATGCACTGGGAATATGCACTGGGAATATGGTGCGGGAAAGACAGACAACCTATGATGCATTCTGGTTCCCCAGGCAGGTTGGAAAAGGGTTCGAGATGGTGGCTTCAATGTGCAGAGCTGGATGGTTCCCGCAAGGTTTACTGGCCTTGCTGATGGCTTTGGGTTGGCTTGTCTGCCAACCCTTGCACGCACAAGAATCATTGCCTCTCCTGGCACAACAGCTGTTGGGGCCCAGTTTTGAATTGCGGTTACAGGCGGTCGCGAAAACAGGGATGCTGGGGGCCCAGGGACAGCCGGCAGGCCCCGCCTTGATTGAAGCCCTTAAGTGCGAACGGATCGATGCGATCACCGGTTCAGGTCCCCAGTTTTCGGCGTTGCGGCAGCAGATTGGCGCCACGTTGAGTGGCCTGGCGACAGAAATTGCTCCCTTGTTGCAGCAGTCGGTCCACGACAGGAATGGGCTGGTGCGGGTGTGGTGCGCGTACGCGCTGATCAATGCCGATGCGCAGAACACTGGCGACGTGTTACGGGTGCTGGTGGAGGCGTTGCAGCAGCCACCGGAAGTTGCCGCGGATGCCGGGATGGCGTTAGAGCTGATCGGCGAGCCGGCGCAGGGGGCGACAATGGCGCTCATGGAGCGTTTGCGCGGCGATGACTTTGCAGTTCGAGCGAACGCGACGCTTGCGCTGGCTGCAGTGGCGCAGCCTGATGCCGAAAATGAGCTGAGAACATTCCTCGGTTCGGGTGGAGTGGCAGCGATCTGCGCGGCGTTCGCACTGCAACGTGTCGTGCCCTCCGCGTCCGAGGACGCATTGGTGGCGATCAAGCGGGGCCTGCAGAGCTCGGTTCCCCAGGAACGGGTGCAGGCCGTCTGGGCGATCGGTCAGATGGGGCCGCAGGCCGCGCCGCTCGCGGGCGACCTGGTGGATAACTTTGAACGTTTGCAGCCAGAGCCAACCGCGTACTGGTTTGGCCAACTGGGCCGGCTGGGAGTTGATCCCGCGATGGCATTGCTGGCTACGGGTGCCAGCCAGGAGTCGAAGCTCCTGGAACTCTTGTCGCACAAGAGCAGTCGTGTGCGCGTGATGGCGGCCTCCGCATTGATACAGCGGAATGCGGTGCACGCAGGAGTGGTCCGTCCGGTTTTGCAGGCTGCGATGCAGGCCCCTAATCGTGACGTGAGTTTCGTTGCTTCACGCGTCTATCTGTTGCAAATTCTTGCCCGGGAACCCGAAATAGGTCCTTTGATTCAAGCGTTGAAGATGGATCTGGGGTTTTCGCCGGTTCCGATGATCGTTGCCCAGCGTGGTGCAGCGGCTCTGGGGCCGCTGCGTGGGGTGGTGCTGGGTGGAGACGGACGGGCTGCTGGGCAGGCGGTCGAAGCCTTGGCTGCAATGGGGCCGGTCGCTATTCCCACACTAAAACAATTGCTGACGAGTCAGCAGGATGGGGTGCGCCTGTTTGCTGCCACGGCGTTGGGGAAAATCGGGGAGCCGGCATTGTCGCTCCTGGCAGATGCCCTGCAGGATGAGTCGTATGCGGTGCGGCGCATTGCCCGTTACGGGTTAGCGGCGATTGGTACAGAACCGGCCCTGCATGCACTACAGCAGGTAAATCAGAACGGCAAGTGCTGTGGGAGAACACGATGAATGGACGTTGGCAAGTAGCCTTTCTCCTGGTGATGGTTTATCCCGCCACTAGCGTGCGCGGAGGCGATCCCTATCGGTTCGAGGGGCGATCTCAACTGCCACTAGTCGTGATCGATACCAGCGGTCAGGAGATTCCAGATGAGCCGAAGATAGCAGCCACGTTATCGATTATTGACCATGGGGCGGGCGAGACAAACGGACTCCAGGATCGGGTGACAACACGCTTGCCTATCGGGATCGAGGTGCGTGGTGCCTCCTCGCAATTTTACGAGAAAAAGACATACGGAGTGGAAACGCGTGACAGCCGGGGGAAGGATCCAGACGTGCGTCTCCTGGGGCTGCCCAAAGAGTCAGACTGGATCTTGTATGGTCCGCAGTCGGATAAGACGTTAATGAGGAACTTTCTGGCCTACCGCCTCAGTAACCAGCTCGGGCATTATGCCCCGCGAACTCGGTTCGTGGAGGTCTTTCTACGGTCCTCCAAGACCCGTTCCCTGGAATCGCAATACGTCGGAGTGTACCTGCTGACCGAACGGGTGAAACGGGGCAGTCAACGCGTCGATGTGCAGCGCTTACGCAACCGGAAGGGAAAGGTTGCGGGAGGGTACGTTCTGAAGATCGATCGCGTACGCGAGCGGACGACCTATTTTACCTCCTCAATGGGCACGCTGGTGGGGCATGTCTATCCGCGTGGCAGTCGGCTGGACGCGTCGCGTCGCGACTGGATTGTGGCGGATTTCGATCGTCTGGAACGTGCCCTGGCAGGTTCCCAGTTTCGACACCCTGAAAGTGGCTACCGGCGTTATCTCGATACGGGCTCGTGGATTGATAGCATTCTACTGAATGAGTTTCTCAAGAACGTCGATGCTTACATTCTCAGTACCTATTTTCATAAGGCCAGAGATGGAAAGATTCACATGGGTCCGATGTGGGACTTCAATTTGAGCAGTGGTAATGCCAGCTACGGGGGGGTCTGGCATGAGAAGGAATGGATTCTAAAGGATCGCGATACCCGTTTTGCGTTTTCGGTCCCCTTCTGGTGGGACCGTTTGCTGGAAGATCCAAAGTTTTGCCAACAGCTTGTCGCCCGCTGGCGTGCGTTGCGCAAAACCGTCCTGCATACGAAAGCGTTAATCGAGACAATTGACAAGACAGCGGGCCGGCTGCAGCAAGCGCAGCGACGAAACTTCCAGCGGTGGCCACTCTGGAATAAGTATGTCTGGCCGAATCCGCGACCCTACGCCGGGAGCTATGACGAAGCAGTCTCCCGTTTGAAAGAGTGGTTGCGAAAGCGGGGTGAATGGATGGATGCAAATATTGAGACGCTTGGGCGCACATCGTAATGACCGCAGGTGTTTGCAAGGGACGGGAATCAGCTGTTGTGTGTAGCTGCGGGGTGCGTCACCAGGCATCGGTAGCAACGTCCTGCGTGAGGCTTCTCCGAGAAATGGTGTCCGTGCTCTAGCTCCTTATTGTCTGCGGACTTCCAGGGCGTGGCACCTGTACGGTTGTTGCCATGGACGTTTTAGCGAGGTTTGGGACCAGTCACGGGAAGGCGAGCGGACGGAGCGTTATACTAGCTTCGATTGTGTTGTAGCGGTCGCCGTATACCTCCAGTGGGAATGGTCAGTTGTTGAAGTCGATTTGCCGTGCATTCATCATGTTATCGGTGTGGCTGCGGTTGGTGTCAGCAATCGGAATTGCGACGCCACCCTACGGTGATCCGAATCAGCCGTACGATCAATTGCCAGGGACGTTGGAGACTCCGCACGTGAAGTGGGCGCGGCCGCTGGCGGGTGGGCCGATCAAGGCGCTCTTTATTTTGCCCTACGGTGATGCCCGTGAAGTGGTCGAGATCGCCCAGCGATTGCAGCTCGATTACAGTGTGATCATGAACGCCGGCCATACGGCGTGGGAGAATGGGTACGCGGAGGGCGATACCACCACACCCTTGGTCGGAGTCGAAGCAAGACAGGTACTCGAGCGAATTGTCGAGCAGCGGCTGAGCCTGTCGCGTCAGTACGATGTCATTGTCATCGGCAAAGTCTCCTGGGTCGTGATTCCACCATCTGTGCGGAGCCGTATCCTGGAACACGTCGCCCGCGGCACGGGCCTCGTGTCACTCTCTCCGCACCGTTTGAAGGAGGGGTACCAAAACCGTACCTTTGTAGCGGAGTCGCCCGACGTCATGTTTTCCCGACTCTTTGAGTCGGGTTATGGTGGCGTACTCGCCGACTCGATTCGGCAGTCGACGCCGTTTGACGTCCTGCCAATTCAGGTGCTCCAGTCTCCCGGTCAGTTTCAAGAACTCGTGGGGGTGCCTCGTCATGAGTACGCCCAGGCAGCCATGTGCCTGGGCACGTCCAGCCACGGCGCAGGCCGTATTGTAGCGCTTGACTATTTTGACGAGGAAACTGCTCGACGGCACAGTAACTCACTAACGCCGTACTGGAATCACCCTTCGGGTGATTACGACGCGGTGGGTTACGATTTTGCTTTTGCCATCCTGACTCGGTGCATGCTGTGGGCTGCCGACCGTCAGCCCTCGCCGAAATGGACGGTTTCTCTATCCGGACAGGTTGCAGAGCCGCACGTGCCGGTTGATCCTGAGGTCCAGCGACGGTGTTGGCACAATCAGATTGCAAAGCAAGTCGTAGCACGTAAGGCACCGGTAAATGTTCGCGTCGAAATCTCGGCGGGCATGGACCAGGTCAGCTGGGTTGAGCAGACGTTGCGAACTCGCAGTGGGCTGCGGGTCAGTCGTGTCAGGCGGCCGGTTGCCAGCATGATGTCGTTCGCGGTGGGTGCTCTGTCACGAGGTGATTATCTGGTTGACATCAGGTTGCTAGGAAAAGAGGACGCGGTTGTCGATTTCAGGTCGACGAGCTTTCGTGTTGAGGCTGCGCAACGAGTGGAAACGATTGCGCTCGATCGCGCGTGGTACAAGCCGGGACAACAAATCTCCGGGACGGTACGCCTGAGGCGTGCCTTGACTGCGCAAGAAACCGTGAGGGTGGTTGCCGTAGATACGTGGGAACGTGTTGTGGCGGTGGCTCCCGTGGTGGGTGACGCGACCGGCGGCAGGTTTTCGATTCTCGCTGAAACTCCGCTGTCGGAAATCTGGGACATCGTGTGTCGCGTCACCGACGAGCGCGGAGTGGTGGATGAACAGTCTGTAGTCGCACCGATACCGAATCGCGTCTTTGACGATTACATGTTCATGTTGATTTTCTCACCGACTCCCGGTCGGGGCCACTGGAAAGGCGATCTCTACGGACGTCTGATGCGCGCGTACGGAATCAACTCGACATACACATACCTGATTTACAACCAACAGCAGCAGTTTGCCCATAACGCCCGAAGCCATCTGCGAAGTATTGCGTATGCTGAGCACCACGGCGAAATACTCGGCCCCGAAGATCGTGACCGCGATCCGCATCAAGAGCAACCTGATCTGGACCTCGCCGAGTTGAGTCGCATGCTACGCCGTGTTGCGGAAACGGGCGAAAAGATCGATCCCCGGGAGTTTCCGTATCGGATGCGCTATTTCGGTGCGGAGTTTATCAACGCGCGTATCGACCAGTACAGACAGGCGGCTCGCTTTGGCTCTCCTTTTTACACGTTAACCGGAGAGAATTATTTGTCCGGCGAGTTCCGGGGTCGCGAGAATTCCGGTTTCGGAGCGACGACGACAAGAGTCTTTCAAGAGTGGTGTCGTGAACAGTATGGCAATAACCTGACCGCATTGAACGCCGAATGGAATACGGACTTCACGACGTGGCAACAGGTGCGCGGCATTTTGTTGACCGACGCGGTGGAGCGGGATCAGTTGCCCCGGTGGGTGGATTTTCGCTACTTCATGCGGTCGCGAGTGTGGAGTCAGTACTTCATCGACTGGACGAAGATGATGCGTCGCTTTATTCCCGCTGCACGTACAGGGCGGGTGGGCCACGACCATCACGATTTTTCTCGTTATCGCACTGAGATGACCAGCTCAAAGCTCTACATTGGTCAGGAAATACACCCCCAGTGGCGACACGCCATGACGGTTGAATTACCGCAGTCGTTTTCATCCAAGCCGAGTTTTCTGATGGCACCGCAGTCGGTGTTGCGTTGG
>PBOG01000176.1 GCA_002724245.1 Planctomycetaceae bacterium | reverse complement strand
CGATAGCGGCTCTTTGCGACGTCTGTCCGGTCGTCCAGTCCAAACACCACAGTTGAGGCACCTGGTTGGCAATGCCGATAATCGCCAAAGCGGTTCCGTCCAGAGAAAAGGCGGTCGCTCGGGTTGGGAGGAGTCCAGCGGGAGTGCGGATTTGTCCGACAGTCTTTCCGGATGTGACTTCAAACACTTCCAGAAGGCTTTCCCAGATCACCAGGAGGTACCGTCCTCCAGGGCTGCAGCGCCACGCGACCAGCTCGCTGGTGGATCGCTCGGTCTCCCAGCTGTTACTTGTCGTTCCTTTCTGTAGATCGACCCGTTGAAATCCAAGGGGCCATGTCCCACTCGAGGTGCTTCGCCCTGTTGCACGCATTCGCAGCAGCAGGCCATTGGGTGTGAGCAGGTCTTCGGCGATGGCATGGTGCGATGCAAGAAGCGGGGCCGAACGACTACGAAAGACCTGTTTTCCGGTTCGCAATGCGTGAACGAAGATTTGTCGCCCACGCCCTTTGCCGACGTAACTTTGTAGATACTCACCGGAAGGGGCCAACTGATACTTTTTGCCTAGAAACCAGGAGTGTGGACCGGGAAGACTGGCACCGCCGAGGTTTGCGAGTTTGCAGGAGGCATAGACGCCTTGGTCGGTACGTGTGTCGTAGACTGTCCAGTTAACCTCAAAACGCCCTCGTCCCTGATGCGCTTTCGCGAAATAAGGGCTCGGTCCGAGGGGTACCAGAATGCGCTCGGCGATACCGACTCCTTTGGCCGTCAGAGGCAGAGACAGGGAGGTTGCTACCGAACCGTCCCAGCCTGGAAATGGATCCGCGTCAGCGCGCCAACGCGCAGGCTTCCCGGTTGGTTGCCGTTCGTTCAGGTCCTGGGGCGGGCGGGCGTCAGGGCCGGTGGCAGGCCGGGCGCGAGCCTGGTTCGACCTCTTCGTTGCTGCGGTCCCTTGCAGTAAGCGGAGCCGGCCCTGCCACTGCGACAATTGCAACTCAACAGGAGTCGCATCAAATTTGGCCACCGTGTACCCGAATTGTTTCTGGATTTTCAGGAAAAACTCTTGCAGGGGTTCAAGCTCCTCTGCCAAGCGTTCCAGGCTGTTAGAGGAAGTTCTTGGGTTGGTGAGGGCTGACGCGATCGCGCGTTTCACGCCGGCGTACCGCCGCGTGTAGCTGCGTGTCTCTTCAACGGGAAACAGTCGAGGCTTGAGTTGTGTGGGGGAAAACACAAACTTCGAAGGCAATTCGCGGTGTCCGTAATAGATGCTGCTGGCGGTTCCTGCAGTTCTCTCGAAATCACTCAGTTTGCGGACCGCAAGGTCCCAGGAACGCTTCTTGTTAGTGTACCGCATCACCGCCACCGCACGCTCGCCGGATGTGAAGGCACGGTTCGCACTGGCCCGCAATTGGAGATTGTGGGGGTCTTTCTTGATTTGCGCGATGAGCTTCTCGTTATTCTCGACAAACCGAGCCACGGACGAAGCGGCTTCCAGAACTTCTTCGCGCTGTGCCAGCACTTCAGCTTCCATTTTCTTGAGGAGTGTGTTCCCGGATTTCCTCACATCCTGCCGTGCCGCAACGTGCTGCCCTCGATTTCCGTTTAGCTCAAAAAGAAGGAATGAAAGGGTAATGACCAGGGTCCCCAGAATGGCGGCCCCAGCCACAAGCCCCATGACAACACGGCTTAATCCCAGATAGAACTTCCGAGCAGTTTGGTCGCCCAGTAACGTTCGCGTCGCGCGCATGCGGCGGGAGTTTACGAAAGATTTCCACTCAAACAGCGCACCGGCATAGGCGAGCAACCCAATCAGGTAGCAGGCGAGTGGTCCCAGCCCATACACGACGACGCCCCCCGCCATTTTCAAACCGGCAGTGACGCCATTGCGAAGTATGGCCGCAAGTGTTGGCAGCACGATCCCAGCGCAAATCCAGACGAGCAAGAGTCTGACCCAGAACTGAAATTGCTGCTTGCGACTCGCGGGCTCACGGCGTGTGTCTTTTTGGTAGGTGCCCGCCTTGGCCCCAACAAACAGCATACGAATAGGGTTGCGAAAAAGCTGTGAACGGTACGATGGCATACCGCCGCGACCAGGACGATTCCAATCAAACAGCCGAGATTTCGCTGCAGCGGTTGCCTTTCGTGTGGGCATTGGTGTGGCCCCGAGCAGGTCACTCTCGGACAGATTATCGAACGCTTCATTGCTAAATGACGGCACTGCCGGTGCCTGCGTTTCATGGGAAGTCTGACCTTCGGTGGTTGGTGTAGCGGGTACGATGGGCACTTCGCCACCGCAGGTGGGACACGTACGGTGCTGTCCCATCAGTGATTCACTCGCCAAGAAGTACCGCTGACAGGCGGAGCATTGCACCTTGATCTCGCGTACATCTTGTTTGGCAGAGGCGGCGGAGGCTGGAGAGGCCGGTGGCAGACGCGGGGGAATCGTGATGGTGTGCTGGCAGTCGGGGCAGGGCACCTGCTTTCCGAAGAGCTTTTCATCTGCAGCAAATCGACGTTGGCAATGCTTACACTCTACTTGAACTGGCATCCTATCTGTATCCGAATAGTTGCTTCCTCAATGGTTACCGCCTACGACCAATTTACACCCTCAGACGTTTCATGTTCAGCTCCTTCGGTTCGCGTATCCTGACGGCACCAATATAGAGCCTGGCGCGCACAGCGTGTGGCAGCAACCGGACCCGCACCGGCGGCAGGAGGGGTGGCGGGGCTACTTTATGATCTTGCAGTCTGGCAATGCTTTCTGCAGTTCCGCGACGCCCGCATCGGTGCCTCTGTTTGGGTAATTCGCTGATGAGAACAGGCCGCAGCGACGCACCGCAAATCGAGGCTACTTGAGTTTGGCCTGCTCGACGCGTGCGAGTTCTTGGTGCGAACTGGCGAGGGCGGTGTCACCCATTTGAAGGTAAGCGCGAGAAAGTGCCAGGTGAGCGGGCTGCTTGTCGCGGATCCTCGGAAGGGCGAATTCCAGGTCGATAACGGCCTTCTTGAGTTGACCCATACGCAGGTAGATTTGGCCGCGCGTTTCGCGTACTTCGGGGTGGTCCGGGAGTGCCTTCAGGGCAATCTCGATCAGCTGTGAAGCTTCTTCGAGCCGGGCCGGTTTGCGGTGGGCTAACACCCAGGCCAGATTGTTCAAACCTGCCCCCAACTTGGGATCCGCGTCGATGGCCAGACGCAAGTGTTTTTCGGCCAATGACAAGTCGTCAAGACGTACCAACGCAGTGCCCAGGACCCAATGGGCCAGAGCCGTTTCTTGTCCCCTGGCCAACACCTGTTTCATGGCGTCGACCACCGCACGATTGGTCTCCCTGTCGGCATCCGTGAGTCTGGAAAACTGGTTGAACAGCGAAAGGTTGTTGGGAATGGTCTCCATGGCACGATGCAACAGCGCGAGCTGAAGTCGCCAGGAATTCGGTTTATTTTTTGCCATAAAGGCGGCCCATTGCACGGAGAACAGCCCAATATCTTTACGTAATTGTGCTCGGTCTGAGTCGGAAAGATCTCTTATTTGCAGGCCGTCGACGAGAAGCTTTTCTGCTCGAGGAAAATCCTCGCCGAACGCTGCGAGCGCTGCGAGCCTGGTACGAGCCTCAACATTCGAGGGATCCTCGTTCAATTGCGTGGTGTAGGTCCTCACCGCCGTGGCAATTGTGTTGCGTGCCAGGCCGGGTTCACCTTGCAGTTTATAGACGCGAGCCAACTTGATGCCGAACCGGGGATCGCTGTTGAAACAGTTACGTAGATGGCGGGTAGCATCAACCCAGCGCCGTTGCGAGATCGCAAGTTGCGCCAACCGGTCACGGATTGTCAGTCGTTGCGATTCTGGTAGTTGGTCTTTGCCTGGCGACAAGGCGGCCGTCAGGTGGAACCGCAGTTGCTCCGTGTCTACATCGTTTGGCTGGCTGCTGCGAATATGCAGGACCATCCAGCGATGCGCAGGGGGGAAACGAACCTCGTGGTCCGGCGCCAGCCGCTGCATGATCTGCAGGGCCTGTTTGGCGTGGCCGCGTTGCTCAACAACCAAGCCCAGGTTGAACATGCGCCGCTGGTTGTGCCCGTCCAGTTGGGCGACCTTTTCCAGATAGAGTTGGGCGGCTGCCAGATCGTCGGATTGAAAACGCTCCTGGACAAGGTCTTCGTAATAATCCACCATCTGATCCGCTCGCTGCTGGCCGGCGACCAGTGTCACCGCCAGAGTGACGGCTGTGCCGATCGCTGGTAAAGACCGCAGGAAATACCGCTTGGGGCGACTGTGCACCCATTCGTAAAGGAAGATCAATGGGTTGATGGCCCTCAACGAATCTTGCCCGTCTCGGCCATAGCCACTGGGACCACGATAGCTCATGCTCCCACCCTCCTGGCAACCTGATGCCGATTCTTGAACCATTGACCGTAGAGACGATCACGTACATGGCGGAAGAAACTTCGTTGCTGGTCGGTGTTCGCTGGTCCGGGTGAGATCACGAGTACTTGCATTTGCACGGTGGTGTCCACCGTGCGCGTATTCTCGCCTCGTAGTAGCGAGACGATTGGACTGCGGGTCAACTTGCCACGGATGCCACCCCAGTGTTTGCTGCGTGGGGTTACCGGGTGACCTGCCGTGTCGACCATCGAGAACAGCAAGCTGGCAGTATCCCCCGTTGGCTTCTCCATTTGCACTTCCACGATCGGCCACTGCTGTCCCTGTTTATCGGCGTCGCGGTGGACCGATCGTCCGGTCACGGTCCAGCCGTGAGCTCGGTAGCACCGCGTCACTTCGTGCCAACCAAGGAACGGATAGTCGACCGAGACCTGGCAATGACCTTGCTCCCCCGAGTAGTCCCAGACCTGGCTGTGCTGGCCTTCGTCGCTGTTGGATTCCCGTACTACTTGACGGTACTCGACGAATTGCCAATCTTGAAACGTACTGGGAAGCCAATCCTGCCGGGTCGAGTCCGCCAGATCTGCTGTGTGTAGCCGGATTTTTGGTGTCGTCAGTAGCATGCAAGCGATCGAGGTAGCACCCAGACAGAGGAAACCGCCGGCGAGTAACAGCTGGCCAACTAAATGGCGGGTGTGGGGTGCGCGAAGAGCAGGCGGCGCAGCGAGAGAGTGTGTATTCTCGGCACTGCTTTCGAAGTCTGCTTCATCAAGCGGAACATGTTCCCATGTATGCGAGGCGACATACTTGTCCCAGAAGTAAGACAGAATGTGTACATTGGAGGTATGCTCCTGGCGGCCGCTGTAGATGGGGCTGAAGCACGCCATGAGCAGCTGGTCCGTACTGTAGAGAAGTGCCAGGCCGAGCAGGACGGTGCCCACTCCGAGTAACTGGTGCGGTAACCCGGTCGCCAAATCGACATCGAGGTGATGTCCTGCGGCAACCACCAAACCAACGCGGAGAATGTTGGTGGCGCTAGACCAGACCAGCGCGCTGGCAAGTAGCAACAGCGCGTGCAGCCAGCTGCGGTGCAGCATCACGACCGCCAGTGCAGCGGCGGCGACCACAACCAGTTGGCTATTAATCCCGCTGCACGCTTCTGCCATGAACAGATCGCGCTGGGGAAGCCGGATCAAGTTGCCCGCCAGCAAGTGGGGTACGGAGAACAGCTCGGCCAGCCAACTACCACCCTGGGCGGTCATCCTCTGTAATGCCTGGATCAACGTGTCATCGAGTCGGAAGGGGGGAGGAACGATCAGCCACAGCAGCAGCCACACGGCGCCAAGTTGCCGGATCCCTTCCACTCCGGTCAACACGATCGCCACTCCACCGAGGGTCAGGACCGCAGCAATGGCGCCCAGCCAAGGCGAAAACAGCAATGTGGCGCCGATCAGCGTGACGAGTCCGGCGATCAGCAACAGCCCGCTCAGGCCCCGGCTCCACCACGTTTGTGCGGCCGCTTGGATCGGGGGCGTACGTGTCCAGGCGAGGAAAGCGACCCCCACGAGGAAGAGCGGGAAGAACTCATAATGCGGTCGGTGTTTCCACAAATTGACCAGATGGAGCACCAGCAGTGGTAACACGGCCAGCACAAGTGCGAGCGAGAACGCGAATTTGCGGTTTCGGAGCTGGCGTGAGATTGTCATGGTGCTGAGAGCGTACATCCAACTGAAAGCGGTGGAACTGCTTCCGCCACAGCCAACGTGGGCTCCGTGCCACTACTACCACGTCCTTGCTCATCCAAGGGCAGCTGACATATCAGACCGCTGTCTCTGGTGCGTCCCTTTGCTGTTTCGCCTGTCGCTGGCGACGGCGGCGCAGCACGCCAAACGCCATGCCAACCCCGGTGATGCCACCGATCAGCAGTGATCCCGGTTCGGGATTGACGACCAAGGTGACCGAAAGCCGCCCGGAACCTGCAGTTGACGCGCTCGTGCTGTGAGACCCCTCCAGGAAGTTGTCCCACGACTCGTTGATGATGCCCGTGCCAGTAAAGTTCGAAAACACAGAACCCACGGGGAAATCAAAGCTGGACTCGGTTGGCGTTGAATCCTCGATGGCAATACCGAATGAGTCATCACCATGATTATAGGTAGTCCCGACAGTATGGATGGTATAGGTCGTGCCATCCACATCGAACGTGGGCAACGAGTCTGTGTTGGTGAAGTCCATATTGTTATCGCCACCCGTATAGACATTGGTCCCATCAAAGTCCCAACCATTGTCATTACCGAAATCCTCGGCGTCGATCCGAAAAAGACTGAACACGACGGTTGTGTCACCGTCGTCCGAAAAGCTGACCCTGGTGGTGCTTGCCGAAGCGGGTTGGATCGTAATGATGATCCCGGCGTTCAATTGCGACTGAATTGTGAACAGCGCCAAGGCTATAAGACAAAACACGGACTGTCGTGTGCTGCGAAACATGTGACTTTTCTCGTTGTGGCCTTCTCCAAGCAGGCGTGTCTTTCTGTAAAAAATGGCCCTGACTTAGGGCAGCTACGGGAGGAATCTCAATACTAGGAACAATAGGAAGTTTTGTCAATATCGGATATATAAGTGCTGTGTGAATGTTGAGGGGTATGAGTTGATTAGGTGGTTTGTGCGGGGTGCTGGGGAATCGCAAGGCAGATCGTATAACTCCCGCACTGGTGAAGTTTGGTGGGGCAGGCCAGCTTCAAATCTAGGCATATTTGGTTCCGTTAGCAGAAGCAGCATTTCAAGTGCTGCGTGCCTGTCCCGGCGTCCCGCGGTTGGAGTCTCGGGTTCGGAACGCAACACGGGCCCCCGTACCCAACTGTCACTGTTCGCCATGGCACCCCGTTCCCAACGGACCAAAACTTTCGGACTCTCTGGTTAACATCCCCCTGCTGGTTAACAGGACATTTCGCCACGGGGGCCCGTGCCGGTCTCGAAAACTCCGCCGTCCATCTCGCGCGTTGGATGTCGAGAGTTGAGCAATCGCATCGACCACGTGGAGTTCGCGACATCGATCTCGGTTGAACTGGGGCCGTTAGTTAACCTGCCTGGTTGAGTTCGGGGGCGTGGAAGCAACCTGCTAACGCGGCGACACATCCACCGTCAGTAAACGCGCGTGTCGGTAAAGTGGCGAGCAAGATCATGTCCGAGATCAGATGGCTCGATCGATTGGCGTCCTTACCTGATCTGGTACGGTTTGGGGATCTGGCAGGGTCAGGCTACAAGAACTGATCGATCACCGCGGAATAGGCCCGGGGGTGAGGTTATTGATGCTTCGCTTGACAGTTTTCTTGCTGGCCGTAGCGAAGTCGAAAGTGGAAAGGCTGATGTTCTGATTACCACTCCACTTCGCACCTTGAATCAACGACGGATAAGGATACTCGACAGGCACCGTTGAGTGAAGCAGCAGATGCCCCTCAGTTGTGCGACCGCACATGACCTCAGCATACACGTCGATGCGATCCCATTCGAATACGACGAACAGCTTGAACTTCCGCTTGCCCGACGGTGCCTTCCAACTCTTACCCCGTTTGTAATAGTGCGTGTACAGGAGACTGGCGTCGACAACAGTTCTATATGCAGCCTTGAACGGCATACTGGACTCACTTCTCAATGCCGCATACCAAAGCAACGTGTTTTGAATGCACTCCAGGATCGAGGCCTTCAGCGGCGTACCCGTGAGCTGCGCGGCATCTTTGAGCGGAAATGGAACCGGAATTAACCGGATGTTGTCCATACATTCAATTCGATCGCCATTGAACCCTTCCATTTGTGGGTTGACTTGGAGAATGAGTTTCGCCTCACCGTCCAGTGTGACGTCGTGTAGGTTGGCTATGTAGTGGTTGGCAACACTGAACGCAGCGCGCTGAACGGTGGGAAACCGGTCGATCAACCGGCTCGGATCTCCAGGAGGAGCACTAACGTCTCCAATGTGGAAGGAGAGGTTTCACAGTGTCATAGTTGAGGTCTGAGATTGCCCAGGCGGCCCGGGCCCTCCGTTTGCGGCGGGTGTAGCCACGAGCCGGAAGGGCAGATGCAGCCGTATAAGCCCCCGGTTGATGTTCTTGGCCTGAGGACAACAAACCGCGTCTACTTTGAAGTCGTTAAGGCGTTTTGAATGACTTTAATTGTGGGGATCGGCACATCAGGCTTAATGGGCTGTACAGCAATGAACTCACCCTCCGTCCCGTATGGCGCATAGTTCCGCCCTGGTATCCCTACCCAACCATGTTCAAACAACTCCTCTGGTGCGGGTAGTGATCCGGCTATGTCGTCACCCAGATTGGCCTCAAAAAACTTGTTGTCATAGACAAAAAATATCTTCTTTCCATCGCGAGACCAAGTTGGGAAGAAACCACCATCAATAGAAACTTGCCTGGCGTTTCCAACATCAAGTGGCATCGGTGCCATAAAGATCTCATACCTTCCAGTACGATCCGATACGAACGCAACCCCACTTGTCATCGGGTAATAACACAGGCCCCCAATTGACGTTTTCATTTTCAATACGCATGCCCTCCAAATCGGCACCACCTGACGCATCTGCGATTCCGTTGTTTCTTTCGAGCAGCATAATGTCTGGGCTAGAGCCAAAGGCAACCCTGATATACCAATCGTCAAATTCTGCCAACTTCTCTTTATCACTGCCAAAGGCTGACATTTTGTACAGTCCAGTACGACCATTGACTCTGGATCCGAAATAGATCTCCTTTCCGTCAGGTGTCCATAGTGGGAGATGATTACTACCTTCACTGGTCACTTTTCTAATCGTTTTCTCTAACAGATCGTAAATCCAAATATCGTCCCGTTCAGCCACAATCCCGAGAACCCGATACCGCTCATCCGGGGACAACTCAAACCGCCCGAAACTTCCTGATGGAAAGTTTTCCAGTTTCTCTTTGACTTGGCCGGCCGATCCCATAATGGCCAAATACCCTGTTCTCATGACAGGAGTTAATTGCCCAAAATGGCCTTCGATTTACAAGAACAAGCTAATAGGGGGGGAGTCCTCTAACCAGATCCTGCTACTGGTAACAAAGAGAATTTAACTATTAGAGAGCAGCAAATGCGGCGGGCTCGCAACTTTTCACACGCGATCCAACGCCCCTATTTCGAGCCCGGAAACTCACATATCGATTTCGCCGCTGGTCCCGGGGCTAGGCCATGGCTATGGGGGGAGGCCTGATTTCTGACCGTGTTTCGATCACGACCCCGTGTCTAGGGTTGTGCGTTTTTCTGCCAATTCATTGCCGGGGGTCATCGCCATGCCGAGACGCCGTAAGACTGTGCCAGAGCTCGTGACATTGGGCACATACCATCCTGGCCGCCACCGAGACCGCGACAAGAATCCGAAGTCCGATGGAGCGTCGACGGCTCCCGCCCGGTTGACTGGTGATGCCCTCGGCCACTGGAACGAAACGGTTCCGGAGTTGGTATCGATGGGAGTCGCCAAGTCGGTTGATTCCGCCACGCTTGCTGGGATGTGCCGATGGTTTGCGGTTTGAAGAGAAGCCGATTCCAGGCTCCAGGCCGGCGATGGTGACACGTACAAAACCACGGTCGAGGCCGCGACTGCCTGGAAGAATTTCACGGCTGCTGCTCGGCATCGCGGCGTCGACTGAATCGGCGAAAGCCACCAAATCCGGCCACGGCGGCACCCAGCAGGGCCAACGAACCGGGTTCTGGATTCGGCGATGGTAGACTAGCTTCCGTAGTTCCGTTACCCGACAGTCGGTTGTCGTAATTTGTAAACCAACTGGTACTGCCAACGACGTCAAATGTCGCGTAGAGGATGGAAGAATCCTCGAGATCGGCAATCCCGTCCATATCCTTCCACCGGATCGCGTCTTGCGAGTCAAAACTAGCACCGGCAACAAATTCCTCGGGATTAAGGGTCGCCTCGGAAGTGATTACGGTTCCTGTGGTGCCATCTATAGTCAACGTCTGAAGATTAAAGTAACCGGCCGAACTCGGGGTGAAGCCGAAGTCCTTGATGTATAGGTCATCGACTACGCCACCCGCACCTGTAATCTGATAGAGAAACGCCATTTGAGCTGTCTCATCAAACGCGGCCATGCCCGTGCCATTGTTAACGGCGTGGTCATCTGTACTGTCAGCAAAATCAGGACCGTCAAAAACAACATTAAGATCCTCATGGCTGACGCCATCAGCGCTGTAGATAACCACAAAATCTACAGTCGCATCTGGAGCGCCGGCACCAGAACCGGTAAAGGTCCTTGTTCCGTAGGTGGCGACCGAGCTGTGATCAAGCGCCGCCTCCGCACTGGCACTCAAGACCAGAGTTGCTAGGCCGACAACTGCCAAAAAATCGAATCGTGATGACCATTTCATATCAGATTCCTGCTCGTTGCAATGAACTAGAGGCAAATAGGAAACACGGTGAATCTGGGCAATTTAGGAAATCATAACCGCTAGCCGTTCCGAATGACACTCCTGAGAAACTATTTGGCGTAATGCCCCGCATCAGTGATTTGGTTGGGGTTTGTTAAGGTATAGACTTGAATAACTTCGCCCTGATTATTCCATCCAATGTCGGCCCCAAGCTTCTGAAGCGCCGCAGCACTCGCTTGCTCCGAGGCCCCACACCCGACCATCCCCAGCACCAGCAGCAGACCCAGCAGACGTTTCATGTTCAGCTCCTTCGGTTGGCGTATCCGGACGGCCGTAGTGTACCTGGAGCCCGTTCTTTGCACTTAGGGTGTGTAAGATTCGAGAACTTTTACACTCGCCTTGT